>JANRJR010000070.1:0-96066 GCA_033763845.1 Gammaproteobacteria bacterium
ACCGGTTCCTCAATTACAAATTTCTCCGAATCAGGCCAACACTGCGCCCACGTCATCGCAAACTCAACACGCGTGGCAAAATTATGATTCACCGTTACGCAATTGTGTAAAAGGCGATACCGTTCTTCCGTCAAACGGAAATGATTTATTTAGCGTACTGTTTCATAACAATGCAAACATTGATATCACAATGTCTATTCAAGGATGGAAACAAAAAGATTGTTTAGTGAATTTTTCAGAAGCGGCGAACACGGTTTATTGTCGATTTAATCCGTCTGAGCTCCAGAATTTAATGAAAGTGATCCTGAACTCGACGCAGTTTCTGCCGACAGACCCGTTTGCGCAGACATTGAATTCGAATTGTTCATCGACGCCGCCGTTCCCCACCAACTAGCCCAGCAACAACAATTGCTTAATTTTTCTTTCACGCGAGACCAGCAGCCTGTTTCTGTTTTTTTTACGGAAGGAATTAGTGGAACTTCTTCTTCGGGTGATGATGTACTGTTGTAATATTTGCTTGCTAATACTCCAACTCCAAAAACTGTCGCTGCGGCTGTAATTGCTTCTGCAGTATAAGTAGTCGCAGGCCATACAATCGATCTTAACTGGACATTATCCAATACAACGGAAATTGGATACGTCAACCAACTTAAATATTGTATGACACTTTGCGTTAACACAATATTCGGCCGTCCGTTTTCACATAATTTTAAGGCTGTCGCCACGCCGGTAGACACTAAAATACTTATCGCACGATACAAAAATGCCCAATCAAAATTTACATTTGCGGCAACTAAAATATCAGGCGTTATATTCAATAAACGCGATAATTGTGCCGCCACTAGAATGCTGCTTAATACTGTCGCGGATTTATTTTTCATCTCTAACGCTTGTGTAATGGCATAACCTAACGCAACAGCGACCGCAGGAATTTCTAAGGGAACAATGACCCAATCCGGAACAATAATAGGCCCTATCTTTTTTTCGGCAAGCACAATTCCGGTCACCGCTATACTTGATACTAATCGTAATGCCATCCAATTCGCATGTAAAAAATTATCTATCGCTGTAAATACTTTTCGTACAACGGCATTTTTATTTTCTTCGTTGAGTGTTACAAAATGCGCAGCTGAACCAATGACATATGCTGATCCACCTATAAAAGCCACGGTAAAAGCAGTGGAAGATTGAACTTCAAACGCCGCAATTAATTCAATTGTAATTAATTCAGGTGCCGATGAACGCAGAATACGCAACATACGAACAAATTGTTCGCTGCTAATAAATTGAGGCAGAGTTCGTGAAGGTTGTGGCGCAGCTTCTTCTAACATACGGCATCTCCGACGTAATTAATTTTAAAGAGTATGGCATAGAAACCTTAAGGAAATATTAACGCTGTGGTATACTTTTCGCCACTTCACAAAGAGGAGACCACAATGAAAAAATTGATATTTACTCTTTCTTTCTTTTGTTTAAGCCTATTTTCACTCAATGCGTTTGCGTTAAAAACCACAGATATCTTCGTACAAACGGCACCCGAAGCCACCATTACTAAATCTGCCGAACCTCATACATACCAATTAACGCTTAAAAACATCGCGAATTACGCGACTTATTTCTCTGACCGTCCTAGTCGAACCAGCAACGTCATGACACTCCAATCTTTCTTAGAATCCTGGAATAAAGGCTTTTTGAAAGATGCACCCAACGCGAGCATTTCTGGCGTCGTAAACGACAAGCTCGTCAATTTCCCCGCGGAACTAACACAACCTAGCTACGATGCCGCAAAAAAAACATTAACCTATATTGTTCATCCTCTAGAAGGCAAAGAGAGCACTATTCCTCATAATCTTCGCATGAGCGATGTTTCACTCTTTATTGATCCCCTTTGTTTAAGTTGCCTCGGGTAACCCAATTTAGTAAAGTGCGCGATCTAACTTCAGTGACTGGATCTTATGATTGTTAAATTACTTAGCAAGATTTTCGGCAACCGCAACGACCGAACCTTAAAACGCCTTCGAAAACGCGTAACCGAAATCAATGCTCTAGAAAGCTCCCTCACCGGACTTTCTGATGAAGCTCTTCAAGGTAAAACGCGCGAATTCCGTGAACGTTTAGGCGTGGGCAAAAAAACTGTCGAAGAAATCCGAGCACAACTACCCGCCCTCCTTCCCGAAGCATTTGCTGTCGTTCGTGAAGTCAGTCGTCGAACATTAGGGCTGCGTCATTTTGATGTGCAATTAATTGGTGGAATGGTATTGCACGAAGGCAAAATTGCCGAAATGCGTACCGGCGAAGGCAAAACATTGATGGCAACGCTCGCCATCTATTTAAATGCATTAGTCGGACAAGGTGTTCATCTTGTTACCGTAAATGATTATCTCGCCAAACGTGACGCAGAATGGATGGCGCCCATTTACAATTACCTAGGCTTATCCGTCGGCGTGATTCTCACAAACATGACCGCTCACGAAAAACGTGATGCGTACAACTGCGATATCACATACGGTACTAATAACGAATTTGGTTTTGATTATCTCCGCGACAACATGGCATTTACCCTCGAAGAAAAAGTTCAACGACGATTAGCGTTTGCCATCGTCGACGAAGTAGATTCTATTTTAATTGACGAAGCACGTACGCCGTTAATTATTTCGGGTGCTGCGGATACTAGCTCCGATTTATATACCAAGATTAATCAATTGATTCCTCATCTGAAAAAACAACGCAAAGAAAATGAAGACGGTGATTTTTCTGTTGACGAAAAAGCACGTCAAATTACGATTTCTGAGGCAGGACATCAAACCGTTGAAAAGTTAATGATTCAACATGGTTTAATTGAAGAAGACGAAAGTTTGTATGACGCAAAAAATATTACTTTAATGCATCATTTAAATTCTGCGCTTAAGGCCCATCATTTATTTCAACGCGACGTAGATTACATTGTTCAAAATAATCAAATCGTTATTGTCGATGAACACACCGGCCGCACAATGCCCGGCCGTCGGTGGTCGGATGGATTACACCAAGCTGTTGAAGCAAAAGAAAACACTGCGATTCAACAAGAAAATCAAACCTTGGCGTCAATTACATTCCAAAACTATTTTCGCTTATATGACAAATTAGCAGGAATGACGGGAACCGCAGATACAGAAGCGTATGAATTTCAACATATTTACGGCTTAGAAGTGGTTGTCATTCCAACCAATGTTCCGATTAATCGCACAGATAATCCGGATCAAGTTTTCTTAAAAATGCCGCATAAATTCAAAGCAATTATTGATGACATCAAAGATTGTCGTTCGCGAAATCAACCTGTATTAGTGGGGACAGCCTCAATTGAAACGTCGGAATATTTATCAAATTTATTAAATCAAGAAAAAATTCCGCACCAGGTATTAAATGCAAAATTCCATGAAAAAGAAGCCCAAATTGTTGCTGAAGCCGGAAGACCAGGCGCAGTAACAATTGCAACTAACATGGCAGGTCGTGGAACAGATATTGTTTTAGGTGGCAAAGAAGATCACGCTGAAAATAAAGACATTTGGCAACAACGTCACAATGAAGTCATTAAAGCAGGCGGATTACATATTATTGGTTCAGAACGTCATGAATCTCGCCGTATTGATAATCAATTACGTGGACGCTCAGGACGCCAAGGTGATCCGGGCAGCACACGCCTTTATTTATCGCTTGAAGATAATCTAATGCGCATTTTTGCCGCTGATCGATTATCGGGATTGATGCAAAAACTGGGCATGAAAGAAGACGAAGCGATTATTTCACCGTTAGTCACTCGCGCAATTGAAAATGCACAACGCAAAGTGGAAAGCCGAAATTTCGATATCCGTAAACAGTTATTGGAATACGATGACGTCGCCAATGAACAACGTAAAGTGATTTACGAACAACGCACTGAATTAATGGCTGTTACCGATATATCCGAAACCATTAAAAATATCCGTGAAGATGTCATTAAACATACTATCGACATTTATATCCATCCCGAAAGCTTGGAAGAACAATGGGACATTACGGGATTAGAAAATCAAATTGCCCAAGATTTTGGACTATCCATACCGATTCAAGAATGGCTAAACAACGATGAAACGCTTCACGAAGAAACCTTGCGTGATAAAATCTTAAAAGAAACTGAGCAAGCCTATACGCAAAAAGAAGCTGAACTTGGCAGCGAAACATTACGCCAAATTGAAAAGTCCGTGATGCTGCAACAATTGGATATTCTTTGGAAAGAGCATTTAGCTCACATGGATTATTTACGCCAAGGCATTCATTTACGAGGCTATGCGCAAAAAAATCCCAAACAAGAATATAAACGCGAAGCATTTGAATTATTTACTCGCATGCTTGGAACACTAAAACATCAAGTCATCAGTATTTTGAGCACAATAAATTTGCAGCCGCAACAAGATACCTCACCAACTTCACCACCTCTAGTGGGTCGTAATGATCTCTGTCCGTGTGGCTCTGGGAAAAAATTTAAACAATGTCACGGTCAACTCACGGTTATATAAAAGTCGCTGTCGGCATCATTATTAATGACCAAAATCAGGTTTTAGTTTCCTTGCGAAGAACCAATACGCCTTATGCTGGATTATGGGAGTTTCCAGGTGGAAAATTCGAACCAAAAGAAAGTGCGTTTGATGCATTAAAGCGTGAATTACTGGAAGAAATTGGTATTACGCTCCACTCAGCTTCACCTTGGATGTGCATTCAACATGACTACGGTGACAGGCGCGTAGCACTGGATACTTGGCGAATAGAAGATTATGATGGCACCCCGTATGGGCGTGAAGGACAGATAGTCCGCTGGGTAAATCAAACAGAGCTCAATCAGCTGGTTTTTCCTGAAGGAAATAAAGCAATTGTGGATGCGGTAAAAGAAATTTTGTGATATAAATTTAACATTGAGGAGGAAACACAATCATGTCTAATGAAGCAAGCCATTCTGAAGAAAATTTTATCAATAAGCTTATCGCTGCAAAAACTCCTGTATCCGTCTTTATGCGCAACGGCATTAAGTTGACAGGGATTTTGGTTGCTGCTGATGAAGAAGTTCTTTACTTGAAGAACACTATCACCCAGATGGTCTATAAGCATGCTGTTAGCACCATCGTTCCTGCAAGCAACGTGGAATAAACCCCACTAAAACTCTTGTTTTTACTTGCTTTTTTATCCCAAATAGCTGAAGATGGCTGTCTTAGTCATCTTCCTATGTGGACCTAATAATGTCATTTCATGAGCTTCATCTCGCTGCCCCGCTTCTAGCTGCTATTCAATCGAAAGGTTATAAAAAACCAACGCCGATTCAGCAAAAAGCCATCCCCATTATTTTGAGTGGAAACGACCTCATTGGGAAAGCCCCCACAGGAACAGGTAAAACAGCGGCATTTATGTTACCCGCCTTACATAAAATTGCCGGGTCTTCGCACCGCCAACATCCACAGGTTTTAGTGCTTTCACCGACCCGTGAATTGGCCAACCAGATTACTCAAGTTATCTATGATTACGGCAAAGAAATGGGTGTCAAACCCGTCAGTATTTTGGGAGGCATGCCTTATCGCGACCAACAACGTAAATTGTCTCGCTCTCATGACATCATCATCGGCACACCGGGACGATTAATGGATTACATTCGAAGAGGCGCGCTGGATTTATCGCATATTTCTATGCTGATTTTAGACGAAGCGGATCGTATGTTAGACATGGGATTTATTGAAGACGTTGAGTTTATTGCGTCGCAAATTCCCAAGAAAAGACAAACGCTATTATTCACAGCAACTACAGATAAACGCTTACTCCTATTGTCGCAAAATATTTTACGCACCCCACAATTTATTGAAGTCGAGCATGAAAAAGCCACTCTCGACAATATTCAGCAATATCTGTATGTCACCAACGATGGTTCACACAAATTTAAGCTTTTGCAGCATTTATTGAAAGAAGAGAACGTTTTCAAAGCGGTCATTTTTTCTGGCACAAAACACAATGCTGATCGCATTGCACGAGATCTAACGCAACTTAATTTTCAAGCCGGCGCTTTGCATGGCGACATGAATCAGAAGAAGCGTAATCGTACGATTACCGATTTTAGAACGGGCAAAATTCAATTTCTCGTTGCAACGGATGTTGCTGCACGCGGTATCGATATTAATGATATTTCCCATGTTATTAATTACGATTTACCAAAGTTTTCAGAAGATTATGTACACCGTATTGGCCGAACCGGTCGTGCAGGAAAAGAAGGTGTTGCGATTTCATTTGCTTCTTCAAATGAATTTCCTGCGCTGAAAAAAATTGAGCGCTTTACCCGTCAACCGATTTCACAAAAAACTGTTAAAGGTTTGGAACCCCATTCACAGCCTAAAGAAGAAAAATCGTTTGGCAATAAATCCAAGAAAAAGTTTGGTGGGAAATTTGGTGGCAGACCTGAAAGAAGTTTCAGCGAACGTAACGAACGTTCTGAAAAACGTAGCTTTGGAAATAAACCTAAACGTAGCTTTAGAAGCGATTCAGATCGAGATGTGGGTGATAAACCGAAGAAAAAATTTGGCGGAAATTTTGAACGTGGAAATTTCGGCGACAAACCCAAGAGAAGATTTGGTGATAAACCTGAAAGAAATTTCACCGATCGCAATGAACGTTCTGAAAAACGTAGTTTCGGTGATAAACCTAAAAGAAGTTTTGGAGACAGACCAGAAAGAAGTTTCAGTGAACGTTCTGAAAAACGTAGCTTTGGTGATAAACCTAAACGTAGTTTCGGTGGAAACTCCGACAGAAATTTTGGCGACAAGCCTAAAAGAACTTTTGGAGACAGACCTGAAAGAAGTTTCAGTGAACGCTCTGAAAAACGTAGCTCCGGTGAGAAACCAAAACGCAGTTTTGGCGGAAACTCAGACAGAAATTTTGGCGATAAACCTAAAAGAAATTTTGGAGACAGGCCTGAAAGAAGTTTCGGCGAACGTTCTGAAAAACGTAGCTTTGGTGATAAACCTAAACGTAGTTTCGGTGGAAACTCCGACAGAAATTTTGGCGATAAACCGAAGAAAAAATTTGGTGCCCGCGACGCCGGCAAAAAAGATTTTGGCAAATCCTTCAACAAAGATTCCAAAAAACCTTTCAAGAAACACTTCAAGAAAGATAAAGAATAATTCGTAATCCTAAACCCGTTGAATTCGACGGGTTTAAAATTAAAGTCCCTCTTGTTATGATCTACGAATGCAAAAAACCTCAGTACGCGACATCACATCATGGATTGAAAATATCAACAACGGATTGACCGGCGGAAGCTGTTTTAACCCAAAATTTCTTAAACCATATCACTTTGTCACACTTGCCCTAGAATTAAAGCGTTATCAAGAAAAAGAACTCCACATTTCAAATGAATTAGCAGATTATGCAGCAACAATGGGGTTATGGGATGCCATTGAAATTCCTTCACCCTCAACCATCTCAAAAAATAAACGGGCGACGACTTTTTTACCCATCGAACCACTTAAATCATTAAATACCGTACAAAATAGCGCTGAAAAAATCATGGGGATTTTAAAATCTCATTGCGTGGATAAAAATACCGCCGAAAGTTTAAGCTGCATGCTATTAGAATTACTCGAAAACTGTTTTGCGCACGCAGCTATTGAACACGGCCTGCATGGTTTAGTCTGCGCACAACCCTGGACCAATGGAAAACTCGCGCAAATTGCTTTAGTCGATAGCGGAATTGGTATCCGAAATTCATTAGGACAAAATCCTGAACTGCGAACACTTCTCGATGGCGAAAATTGCTGCGAACTTGCTACTCAATATGGTATTACCGGCAAACCTGAAAAAGGCCATACTGGTTATGGTTTAACCCTAGCAAGAGATTTAATCGAACAAAACAACGGCAATTTAATTATCATTTCCAAAAGCGAATTATTTCAAAGCTGTGAAAATAAATGGCAGAAACAGTACTGTGAACTTCCTTGGCATGGTACCCTTATCATCATGGAGCTAAATATGGACCGCGCGTTGGATTCTGCGGATGTTTTTAATAAATGGCCATTGCCCAAGGGTTATACTAATGAAGACTTCGACGATTAAACTCAAGATTACCAAAACATTTCCTTTCACCTCTACGCGAGCCGAAGGTATTCAAGCACGCGAAAAATTGCTCCAGCTTTTAGAAACTCACCCTTCACTCACATTAGATTTTGCAAAAACACAAATTACGGTTTCATTTGCAGATGAATGTTTAGGCGTACTGATTGAACAGCTCGGGAAAAAAAAATTTCAGCAAAAAATCATATTGGAAAATATTTCACCAACGCTGCAGTCACTCTTAAATCATATTCTGACTAGGAGAGTGACATCGCCGGAGTAGGAGCTGACTGAGGAAGCGGGTTCAACGCTTTATCACATGCTGCTTGAGCATATTTGGCTAACGGCATTAATCCTTCACTGACTTGAAGATCGTGACTAAATTTTTCTGTAACCAACCCTCTAATGATTCCTTCGACCACTTTTGAACGATCAATTAAACGATCGCTCACATGAGATTGACTGATAACCCGTGCATTTTGAACTAATGAGACCGCTAATAAACCAATCAATACGGCTTGAATTTTAATCGCATCATCTCGCCCATCGACTGCCGTTTCAACAATTGCACGCATCCCAGAAGATGCATTAAAAAATGCCAACATCGCACTGGCAATAACAGCATCTTTTTTATCCCACAGCTGATTAAAATACAACGAACGTGTTTGATTACGACGATCTTGGACTTGAAACACATAAGCCATTTCAGATTTTAATGTTTCAATTGCATGCTTTTCTTCCGCAAACATACCATGTTTGTGGAGCCCTGCATTTTCTGGCGATTTTTCGTGACTAATTGTCATTGAACCCTCTCATTCTGATCGTAACAAACAATAAAGACTCGTCATTATACGCTATTTTCACTACGCCTTAGAAGCTTTTAGCGTAAATTGAACCTCAACATTGTCCTTAATGGAGTCAGTTTTTGACCAGCTGCCTTGCCCGACCCCAAAAGAAAGCCGCTGGATCGTGGTAGATCCCACCGCTTCGAATCCTTCTGAAGTATAGTCTTTCAATACAAAATTCAATGTTACCGGCACTGTTTGTTTACGGATTGTAAGCATCCCCTTCGCCGAATAAGCGTCTTTTCCAGTCTTTGTAAAATTATCTGCTGTAAATACTGCTTTTGGAAATTGCGCTACATTAAACCACTCAGCTGTTTTCAATGTACTGGCTACTTGACCATAAGCTGTATCGACTGATCCTGTATCCACAACAATTTTAACGCGGCTCGCCTTCAGATCAGACGGCTCACCGTGAATATCTCCCGTAAAGCTTTTAAATGCCCCCTTAACAGGCGCATCATTTTGGGTAGCCGTAAACGTAATCGTACTTTCGCTGGGAATAATTTTCCACGACGGAACCGCAAATGAAATCAGAGGAAATAATAGTAAACTTAATCCTGTTGCAATTTTCATCAGAGCATCCTCCTCAAAATATCATCTTTCTGAATAAAATGATGTTGTAACGCCGCACCCGCATGCGCTAAAAACGTTACAATTAATCCATACGCTAGCCAATGATGAATCGTGATCAACAAGTGAAATAATTGCTCATTTGGCGCAATAACACTCGGTAATGTAAATAATCCAAAGAAAGATGGCGGCAATCCTGCCGCCGACGTCATCATCCATCCTGTAATCGGCATTGCAAACATAAATCCATACAACATCCAATGGACTGCATGTGCTACAAATTTTTGCCACGCCGGAATTGTATTCGGTAACAGTGGAACAATATTCCCAATCCGCCACACTACTCTGAACATTACCAAAAATAAAACTAATAATCCAAATTCTTTATGAAGTCCAAACAAACGCAATTTCTGTTCATTGTCAGGTAAATCTGTCATATACAAACCCACAATTAACAAACCAATGATCACCAACGCCATAAACCAGTGCAGAAATTTGTTTACGATACCATATTGCGTTTTGGTATTTTTAATTTGCACGTGATGCCTCGGCTTGAATATTTAATTTCACTGTATCACCTAATCCGGGTGAGTACGCAGAAATTCCAAAATCAGATCGCTGAATAACTGCCGTTGCACTAAATCCTACGGTCGGTAAATTCGTCACAGGATTTTCGCCCGATTTATTAAATTTAACATTCAAAGTAACGGGTTTTGATACACCGTGAAGTGTTAACACACCTTCTACTTTTGCTGTTTCTTTACCCGTCAAAATCACTTTATTGCTAACATAGGTTGCTGTGGGATATTTTGCGACATCAAAAAATAATGGCGCTTTTAAATGTTTGTCTAATTCTGGCAGTCCTGTTGATAAATCATTGAGATCAATTGTCACATCCACTTTACTATTTTGCGGTTTGGTTTTATCTAATACGAGTGTCCCGCTTTTGATCATCCATTTTCCGGAGGGTTCAGAAAACCCAAAATGACTGATATGCCATTCAACATATGTATGACCGGGATCTAACGTATAATTTTGTGCAGCAAAAGCAAAACCTGACCAAAACAATAACATCATCATGATAATACGCTTCATACTTCCTCCTATGCTCGAATAAAAATCATCTCACGATTTTTACGTTGAATCAAAATAGTTTCTGGGCCTATGGAAAGATCTAATGTTTTATCAGCATCTTTATCATTGCATAATTCCCAAATAGATAAAATGGGATAACGCGATGAAATCATTCGCACAGTCGATAATGCATCTTCTTTTGCATAAAATAATTCATGAATAGCCCACTCCAAACGCGCGACATCCGCCAAGTAAATTATATTTTTTAACGACTCAAATAGTTCTAAAAAACCCGGGAAGATTTTTCCATAATCCTGTAGTTTGTAAGAAACGGAAAGGTGTTGCGGAATAAAAACACGGGCAGTATTTTCAAAACACTCTTCACCCAATAACTTACAAACAACCGGATAAATTTCACGCAATGCTTTGATATGAGTCGATATGAAATTGTTGTGATAGATTTGATGCGCGCCATCTAAAATAACGCGCATGAAATCCTGCTGAAACTCTCTCACTTGGCGGTTAATTCTCCACCGACGATACGACTACAAATTCCTTTAGGAAGAAAAATAAAGGCGTCGCGTTGATTATCTTTCGTGGAAGAACTCGCACATTTTGCCGTGGCGGTTTGGCAATCATTCATGCCGGCCTTCACAATACCGTAGCACTTTTCCATTTTGGTTTTAGTTGCAGCCAATGCATGCGTGCTATTTAATACCAGTGTGGTGAGTACGGCGAGTTGAATCATGGCGTCATTAATCTTCATCATCCCTGCTCCTTGGAAAGTTAAATATGGGTACAATCTTAATCCGATTAGAATATGAGGTCTATATGCATACATGGTCATCTGAAGTGCGTGATTATGAAGTCGATTTTCAAGGCATTGTGAACAATGCGGTTTATTTAAATTATTTACAGCAAGCGCGTGCGGAGTATTTTCTCGAACAAGGCCATGATGTTGTAGCTATTGCGCATGAAGGCATCAATATTGTTTTATTCGAAACAACTTTAAAGTTTAAACACTCACTTCGATTTCGCGATAATTTTACGGTTAAAAGTGAATTATTTCGCATCAGTCATTTTAAATTTTTGATGCAACAAACCATAATTAACACTAAAACAGGCGAGATTTGTTTAGAAGCCAAAAATTATCTGTGTTGTGTAGATGTAAAAACGAACAAGCCGTGCTTACATACGGCACTTGAGAAAATATCTATTGTTGAAAAATAAGTAACATACTGGTATAAATCACAGTCATATTAACATAAAGTTAAGGTGATTCATGAACCGTCTCGAACTCGCTGAAACGCTGATTGCCATCGCAGACAACGGCGCTATTCACAAAGCCGCCACAAAATTAAATCAAACCAATGCTGCCATCAGCAAAAAGTTATCTAAACTAGAAGCCCATTTAGGGACTCAACTGATTAAACGCGACCGAAAAGGCCTATCACTGACCGAAGCGGGTCAACGTTATTACCATGAAGCAAAAAATGCGTTAAAAACATTTAACGACGCCGAATTGGCTGTTGTTCAAACTAAAGAAAAGCCACGCGGTGAATTAAAAATTGTTACGGGACAATACTTCGCTAAAAAATTTATACTGCCCAAGATTGCAGAATTCAAAGGACATTATCCTGATCTAAAATTAATGTTTGATATAGCTGAAGCACAGCCTGATTTTAATGCGAAGAAAATGGATATTTTGTTTGGCAGCTCCATGATGGGCGATGAACATTTAGTACGAAAACCGTTTTCTTCGGCACAATATGTATTATGCGCCTCACCGGAATACTTAAAAAAATACGGCACCCCACATGCGCCGTGCGCGTTATTAAAACATGATTACATTACCCACAGCGGACGAAAGCGTCCGGGTTTAATTATGCTGGATGACGATCAAGATATTACAGTTCAGCCAAAATATTGCTTTAATAATGCATGGCTTATCGCTGAAGCTGCTCTCGAAGGATTAGGATTTATTTGGGGACATCGCTATACGGTTTCACATCATATTGAAGATAAAAAATTAATCCCCTTTTTAGAAAAACACACACAACATGTTTTTCCGATTTATGCGTATTATGAATACCAACGCTATCGCGACCCCAAAATACAAGTTTTTATGGATTTCTTTACGGAAAAATTATGAAAATCGCTGTGATTGGCGCAGGACTCGCGGGATTAACTGCCGCGTATCGATTACATCAAGCAGGAATTCACGCAGATATTTTTGAAGCTCAGAACCGTGTTGGCGGAAGAGTGTTTTCAACACAAATCAAAAATTATTTAGGTAAATCCTCAACCGTTGAATGGGGTGGACAAAGCATTACCGACGGTGGCGACACCAACCATCTTTTAGACCTCATTAGAGAATTCTCACTGAATACTCACGATATTACGATTAAGTTAAATTCTCGTGTTTATTGCAATGAAACCTATACTGATTTTATTCAATCGATTGGAAATACACCGCTTACACTCGAGAAAGTAGAAAAAACAGCTACTCAATCAGAATCTATTGGCCATCTGATTGATGTGTTATTTAAAGATAATCCCGTCGCACATCAAGCCTTAATTACACGCATGACAGCATATGAAGGCGTGAATGCCTATGAACAATCGATTTATCATAATTTAGAGACTTTTATTTATGCCATTTCCGGCGGACTGTCTAAATTCCACGATGCGTTTTCGCACGAAAAAAACCAGATTGTCATGATGGGTATCGTTGACGGAAATCAGCAATTGCCCAATTTAATGGCTGAAAAACTTAAAGATAAATTAAATCTCGAAAAAATATTATCCAAAGTTACCTTAACAACAACAGGGGCAGAATTAATTTTCTCAGACAAGACAGTACTAAATTATGACAAAGTCATTCTTGCGGTGCCTATACCGCTTTATAAAAAAATCGATCTATCTGAGACACATATTCCAAAGGATAGGTTAAATACTATTTATAATATTGGCTTTGGTCAAAACTACAAAATAGCTGTACCATATAATTTACGTACGCGAAACAATTATCGATCAGTCATGACGGAAAACACGGTATCTTTTTTTAATACCGAAGAAAAAATTGCCTTGATATATGCAACACAACCTTTGGAAAACATTGAAAATCTATGCAAAATTACCGCTGAGGGTTTAGGACTAGAACAACAATCTTACAACAATTTTACAACACACGACTGGAATACTGATCCGTTTGCGTTAGGCTCCTATTCCGGATATTCCACAAAAGTCTCGAAAGAATTAGACGAACACGCCACCTTTAATAATATTATTTACAAAAAATTGTTTCTTCCCATCGAAAACAAGCTTTTTTTTGCGGGAGAACATACGACTTTATTAGATTGTATTGGCACAATGGAAGCGGCTGTAGAATCAGGCGAACGTATTGCTAATGCAATTATACAGGATACTTCTCCTCAAACTCCGCATAGTGGCCTTTAAAGTCAATTAATTTTTTATTCTGTGGAATAAATAAAATACGATTCGCCGTTCTCTGAATAAAACTTCGATCGTGGCTCACAAAAATAACCGTACCATTAAAATGATTTAAGGCTTTTACCAAGGCATCCGTGGCTTCAATATCTAAATGGTTTGTTGGTTCGTCTAATACCAATACATTGCCCATTTCTAATACGATCTTTGCTAATAGTAATCGCGCGGCTTCGCCACCACTGATAGCCAAAATATCTTTTTCCACCTCATCCTTGGTAAACAATACTTGGCCCAATGTTTTACGCACGTTTTGTTCGGTAGTTTGTGTAGCGATATCTTTTAACCAATCAAATACTGTCATGTGTTTATTCAACAAATCATGGTGATCTTGTGAGAAATAGCTCACATGGGTTTCGTATCCCCACTCAACTGCTCCCTCACTAGGCTCAATAAGATTCAGTAAAATTTTGATTAAAGTCGATTTACCGACGCCGTTTTCACCAATGATCGCAATTTTTTCACCACGCGACACATCAAACGTTACATTGGAAAATAATTTTTTATCGTTAAATTGTTTGGAAAGTGTTTTGACACGCAATGCCAGCTTTCCAGAATGTCGCTTCGAATGAAAATGAAAGTGGGGTGACACCCGAGAACTGTGTTTGATATCAGGCAACTCCATTTTTTCCAAGCGTTTTACACGAGATTGGGCTTGAATCGAGCGAGTGCCCGCACGAAAACGATCAATAAATTTTTGCAAATCCGCCATTTTATTTTCAATGTTTTTTTGCTCTTGTAATTTTTGCTCTTCAATTGTCTTCTTTTCTGTTAAAAACTTCTCATAAGTTCCACTGTATTGACGAATTTCGCCATAATCGATATCAAGAATATGATCCGCCAATCTATTAATAAACTCGACGTCATGCGAAATAAATAGCACCAATCCTGTAAATTCATTTTTTAAATATTTTTCTAGCCATCTGATTGAGATAATATCCAAGTGATTGGTCGGCTCATCGAGCAATAAGATATCTGGCTCTTCAAATAAAGCTTGCGCAAATAATACCCGCAATTTAAATCCGCCGGATAAACTGCTAAGTGGCTTATGATGATATTCAGGTTGAATGCCCAAACCGATTAGTAATTTTTCAGCTAAGGCTAAAGCACTATAACCATCTTGTGCTGCTATCATTTCTTCGCAATGGCTTAATTGATGCGCAATCTCATCATTCCATTCATGTTCTGCCAATTGAAGTAATTTTTCTTTTTCCTGTAGGGCTTTCCACAATTTGGGCTTACCCTGTAAAACAATATCAGTAATAATGGAATTTTCATGACGGAATTGATCTTGTTTCAACCATCCGACTGTTATGCCCTTTGGAATGGAAACGCTACCTTCTAAAGGCTCTTCTTCACCCGTGATTAATTTAAAAAACGTTGATTTTCCGGCACCATTTGCCCCTACTAAAGCGTAGTGCATTTTGTCGTTCAAGATGAGACTCACATCGAAGAACAGCAATTTTTGGCCATAGGCCATATGGAGTTGATGGATTTGAATCATGGTTTTTCGCTTATTTTTAGCCGGGGTTGAATAATACCTAGATTATAGTGTTACCGATAGCCTTCGATGCTTGTGTTTCCGTGAAGGATAGTATGCATCCAATGGCACCGACGCCCCCAACCGCCGATCAAAATTCCGCGTGTATTTTGAAGCCAATTGCGGATTCGTAATGATTAGCATGTTTTCGGCATTATGCGCTTGTGCGTTTTTACTGAAATTGAAGCTGCCTGTAACAATCTTAGTATTATCTGATACCATAATTTTGTTATGCGCAATGTTCGGTCTGTAATCAATCCAAACAGGAACGCCTTCGTGTGCAAAAAACAACGCTGAACAGTATTTTCCTTGGGAATATTGCGACTTATCTAAAATTAACTTTACATCCACGCCGCGATGTTTCGCTAACACAACGGCTTTACTGATCGACGGAGAAGTAAACTGGTACGCTTGAATCAATAAGATTTTCTGCGTGTTATCAATGACATCAACAATTTGCTGTGTGCAATTTTGACCTGGCGTAAAGCAGACTGAAATATCATCGGCTAATACCATACGCGATAACAGAATCAGCATTATTCCCAACATGATTTTTTTCATAAGATTTCTCCAAATAAACACGGGAAGTCTTATGATGTTGTGTTAAAACGCTAGTGAATCATCAACGGTTTTGCTACATTTGTCCATATTACATGGAGTTCGTCCTTATGCTTATCGCTTACTTGAAACGACAAACACTGGAAGCACATCAGATCACTGCTGAAAATCATATCTTACTCAAAGAAGCTATCTGGGTTGACCTCTTATCCCCCACAAAAACAGAAGAAAAACTGGTCGAACAAAGCTTAACGCTCAACATTCCAACACGAGACGAAATGGTCGAAATCGAAACGTCGAGTCGACTTTATAAAGAAAACGAAACACTCTTCATGACAGCTTCTTTTATTGCACAATCGAAAACTTCAGAACCGCGCATTGATCCCATTACCTTTGTACTTACTGAACAACAATTAATTACGATACGCTATATCGAACCCCACGCGTTTAAATTTTTTATTGGTCAATTACCTAAAATTAATCCCGAAACCCACACCGCTCTGATACTATTAATTGAATTGCTTGAAGCAACCGTCGATCGACTTGCGGATATTTTAGAGCGCGTTGGCCGTCGTTTAGACAGCTATTCCAAAACCATTTTTCGTCCCACGACCAGCAAAGTTAGGAATTTAAATTATCAAAAATTGATGCGGGAAATTGGTTCTAGTGGTGATCTAGACACCAAAGCACGGGAGAGTTTAATTACATTGAATCGTCTTGTTTCATTCTTTGGACAAAGCGCAAACGCAAAATTTGATGCGGACGAACAATCTCGCATCATGACACTCAGCAAAGACATTGCATCTTTAAGTGATCATGCTAATTTTTTATCAACAAAAGTGAATTTTTTGCTGGATGCCACATTGGGCATGGTCAATATTGAACAGAATAATATTATTAAAATATTTTCAGTGGCAGCAGTAATATTTCTTCCACCTACACTTATTGCAAGCATATACGGCATGAATTTCCATTTTATACCGGAATTGTCATGGAAATATGGCTATTTATTTTCGATTGGATTAATTGTTCTGGCTGCGTTTTTGCCGTATCGCTATTTTAAATATCGAAAGTGGTTATAGCTTAAAGGCAAGAAATCATGGCAATTGAACAACTCATTGGCGACTACCAGACTTTCTTTTCAGATTTGCTGCATCGCCAGAAAAAAATTGGCATTGATATCAGCGGAATGCCTATGAGCCACTTGCTCTATCGCACTTCAACGCTTCCTGAATATGAAATATTGCGCGATCAATTAAAATCTTTTTCCCGTGCATTTGTAGAAACGCAATTTAATGGACGGGCTGTCTCTGTATTCGTCCTTAAAGACGCCTTAAAACTTGAAGATAATTTCGAAGTCGATGTTATTGAACTACCCGCACCACGACCGGCACACATGTATCCCAGTGGTTTAGAAAGTATTGGTGTGGTAGTCGGTAAATCTTTACCAGAATTCATTAAAAAATATAGTAAGGTCTTAACAGGTGTAAAAGATCATGGCGAACATTGCCAACCGGCTTTTGTGACATTTGACAACGACAAGACATCAAAATTTTATAATATTTCATTATTAGAAATCGTTGCACGCCAGGGTTGGATCTTAGAAAAGCTGAATCTTGAATAAAAAATTGATTTCTGAGATAAATATCCATGCTGTGAAACCTATAAAATTACTACTCACACTAAAGTGTTACCCATGTTTCCGGTACAAACCAACATGAAATGGTGGCCGAAGGTGGAATCTAACCACCGACACAAAGATTTTCAGTCTAACGATGAAATTTAAATCGTTGTTTTATCTATAAATATTACTGTGGCGACCATCACACGTAGGGTCGTGAATTACCGCTAAGCTCAAAGTCTCATTAAGAATCTATACCCACAAAAAACTATTTAATTAAAGTATACTTACACTAAACAAGCAGATTTAGATCCCCGATCAATTTCAATGTAGCAAAACAAGTGAGATCAATGATTGACCACATTTTTTTTAGAAAACTTGAGAGCTCTAGTAATTCAGGAAGCAACCCCTGACAAGGTTGAGCAAGCATTAAAGACGTTCGAGTCTACGTTAACCAAAAAATAAATTTTCTTGGTAACTCTTTTCACTCAACCAGACAATTTTCTTTGATTGATATAATAAAGTTATCACTCTGACCAGAAAAGATTATTTCAGAAAAAGCGCCTAGATTTATAAATTCATTTTTATATTTTAAAAAAACTCAACTATTTCATAAAAAAATATGCATTCCTCTATGTTTCTTAAGCCTTTTTAATCACCACCAAAACCCTTCACGGGGAAGGTGGCCGAGAAGTTGACGCTTCCGCGGATTTATCATGATCAGTTTTATTAGAAGGCTCCTGACCTCGCGGCAGATTTTGATTACGATGAAAGGTATATAATGATCGTGTTGGATCTATGGTGTACGTACAACCTTCTGTAACAACGGTAGTAACGTTGCCAATGGTGGAGACTTCTTTCATAACAATCCTTTAACGACAAAAAACGCAATAAAAATGGTGGCCGAAGGTGGAATCGAACCACCGACACAAAGATTTTCAGTCTAACGCGTGAAATTTAAATCGTTGTTTTATATATAAATATTACGGTGGCGACCATCACGATTAGCACCGTAGAGCATAGTAGAGCACAGTTCACTCACTCAAAATCCCACAAACAAAAAATCAGGCTTATTAGAAAATTCTTCTTACTTCCCTCGCTAAAACACTGATAACCAAAAGATAATCGGAACTTATATATTATCAATCTCACTCGTTGCATTTCCGATCAAATTTGTCGGGTACGTTAAGCACTTATCATTTCGATATTATTTTTTTGGAATGAAACTCTTCACCAAAGCACCGGATTGATGATTAAAATGCTTCGCCACCATATCTCGGGCACAAATTGCTAGCTTACGACTAAAGAAACCAATCTTCGCTAATTGATATCGGGTCTCATATCCTGACCGTACAAGAGATAAAATCATTACCATCAGATCAACCGGAAATGTCTTCTCACAAACCAAAGCCAGCGCAATAGCCGACCACGTTCGGGAGGAAATATTATTGTGAATGGCATTATTAAAATTCTTAAGTTTTATCAGTACAGTGGGAGGAGCAGTATCCTTATCGTCCGATGGATGCATCGGCGCACTAAAAACATACCCATTTCCCAAGGTTACTACGTGAGACAAACTATATTCTCGATGAGCACGGTAACAGTCAGAAACCGTTAGAACTCCATCTTTTTCCATACTCAAAAGATGTTTTTGGCTCAAACCTTCAACAAGCACCTGCGTAGGTGACAAAGAAGTAAATCGTTCACATACCGCTGGATTCAACGAAGCAGAAGAAAAAGGACTATCGCGTTTTACTCTATAATCAACTCGTTCTGTTCTAATATTATAGATCAGCGTATCATTATCGTAACCAATGCGCCCGCCATCACTATCACAAAGTAAAATTTGATCGTCACTTATTCTACCCAATACAGTAATTTTTCTTTCCTTTCCGTTTGGACTAGAAATGGAACTGATTTTTTGACCCGTGATAATGTCTATGACAGTAAGAAAATTTTCCTCAGGAGGGAGAATAATGAGTTTATCCGAGTGGATACTTTTTTTTGTTTTATAATTAATAAGGGCTTTATCCTCGAATTCCCAAGACTTTTCTAATCGATCTTCCAGAATATTCCAACAACACACTATTCCTGCTTGACCGTGAATTGCGAGAAAAGAACCTTCATTTAAAAATTGTAAAAGAGAGATAGATCCTAATTCACTGTTACCTCTTCCCTCCACGGCTAAACATTTTCCGGTATCTATAAACCATACATACAAAGCCCCAAACATACTTTGGTTAAATAATACTATTTTAGGACTGGATAGGACGGTTACTAATCCCGGCCTCACACCGTTGAATTGATCAAATTGAATGGAGCTCAAAAATTTCAATCTTTCTTTCTGGATTTCAAAAAAATGGACTCCCATTTCACGAGAGTCTAAACGAAAAGAGGACGCAACAAGATAATGATCGTCTGTCCACAAAAAGTGATCTTGTCTCTTATTAAAAAAATCTGCGTCCTCTTCGAACAATTTAAAATGCTTCTCTTTCTTAGAAATAGGATCGAACTGGTATACTCCTGCCCTCAAAGAGTGATAGTAGACATACCGGCATTTATTCTGATCATTGGATGGGATACATCTTCCCCCGAGATCGTTGTCTAGCGCCTCATACTCATAAACTCTCTCTTTTTCACGTGACATTCAAATCTCCTGCTAAACTTTTTCAGACTGAATTTTATCATTTTTTGATTTTAAAAAGGCAAACTGAGTATCTTAAGCAAAGCATAATAAGGTGCCCGAGAGCGGATGAGGGGAAAAAATAAAACTGGTGGCCGAAGGTGGAATCGAACCACCGACACAAAGATTTTCAGTCTAACGATGAAAATCTAAATTGTTGTTTTATATATAACTACGCACCTTGGCAACCCTTACAGAATGCTGAACGATGCGTAACGATGTTGTACTCATTCACGAAAAACTCACGAGCGACTATTGTCTCTTTACCTGGGTGTGTTCTCATTTAAAATTTAATCGAGAGGCCTTAATCTGACTCTAGTTAAAAAAATCCATTTAGCTAAAATAGTTTTATTACCCTATGATGCGAGAATCATCCGATGCCAAACAATTTTCCTCAATTTGAACCACATCCACACATCAACAGCTCCATTTATGAAGTAGCCTTACGCTTAGCGGCATTTGACGCAAACGATAAGTTTTATGCTACCGGAACCAGCGTGGCCATTGCAGGAAACTTACTCCTAGCAGCCAAACACGTGATAGACGATTTCCTCAAGGAATTTAATTGCTCATATAATGAGAAAGCAAACATTACCATATGGGCCGTACAAATCACCAATGACAAAGATTTATATGCCATTTGGGAATGCACCGAGATATTTTCGTGGGAAAATTCAGACATTGCGATCCTGCGCATAGCTCCACTTAATGACATAGCGGCCAAGCGAAAAGCGTTAACCTCCTGCCAATTGTCATTTCTTCCCCCTAAGCAGGGAGATAACATCGTAGCATTTGGGTACAAAGGGTTAAGCAGAGATTCTTGTAAGATCACAAGAGACGGTACAGGCACCAAACATTTTGATATTCAGGACGAGCCCCACGTCACCACAGGAAAAATCCTAGATGTTTATAACAATGTAAAAAATCCTTCTCGTATACCAGCACCGTGTTTTGCTACGGAGGCAAGAGTAGATGGCGGGATGAGCGGTGGGCCTGTATTTACAGAAAATGGATTACTTTGCGGAATATTAAGCACATCTTTCGACGTTACTGATGGAGAACTTAACACTTCCTTTGTAAGCCTTTTATGGCCCATGTTAGCGATAAAACTCCCCCTCTCAAAAGATAGAGGCTCGCAAACAACTGAATACTCTATACAAGAATTGGTGCAAAAAGGGCTTATATCAGGAACTGGATGGGAGCATTTTATTATTAATGAAAAGCTAGGCTTTATTTCACCCCCCGAAGAAGACAACGATCAGGCTTTAGCAAAATACGGCTGGATGACTTCAACTTTTATCCTGTAGATCTACACCTCTAGCGGAGTTCCGCTAACTTTTCTCCCGTAAATCTACACCTAAGAGACAACAGATACATCAGCCAGCTTGCTATGCGCATCAGGTTATATATGACAATTCAAGTTACTTGAGCAAAGCCTAGTACCGCCTCAATATCTTTTTAATCATAAACTCTGCAAATTAGCTGTCCTGTGAACGTCACATGAACACCTAAGTATTTTCTTGGGACCGCCCTTACCAGTAGCTGGTAATGATCTGAGAAGCTGTAATCACGGGGAACATTATTTTTTAAGTGATCATGCTCGTCTTTCTTGAGAACCTTAAATACTGAAATACCACACTCACAAAACCAACTTTTGATTAAAAATCACATTAAGATAATTTATTATTTAGCTGAGTCACCTAACATCCAAACTCGTGATACAGCATCGCAATTGGGTTTATCACTATTATTCATACAATACTCTACGGCTTCACTCCACAGCTGTGTTTTTTGGTCGTATTGTTTAACCCAAAAAGTTTGGCTCATGTCTGAGTAAACTGTAGAACTTTCCAGTTTTTGCATAGGCGTTTTACTACAACTCGCCAATAGCATTACCATCAAGAACAAAAAAAACCTTGAAAAATGAATTATTTTTTTCATCTGTTTTCCTCCATAACTTCATCGTAATTACATACTACCGCGAGAACGGGAACGCATTCAAATAGGAGAGCTACAAATTGTTCGCAACTTCTCTAAAAATGAAAAGAATTTATCGCTTAAAATTGAGTAAGTTGAAAATTTTTCCACTTCGGTATCAAGTCCGATAAACACTATTTCTACACACATCAGCGATTTCTTATTTTCACTAAACTTATATTCGCGAACAAAGATTATTTCCGCTCGATTCGAACTAGTAATATTCGGTATTAAATCTTTAATTATCCCAACGTATTTTGTCATCTTCACTGTAATTCTCCTTTTCTAAAACTTTACAGTTCAATCACACACTATTTTTAATGATCCGCCAGACCCTAACGCCTGACGGATCCCTTGGTTAACTTATAAGAATTATTATGTTATTAGAATCTGCATTTTTTATTATTTCATTTCGACTGCACGTTTTTGTTTAATTGAGTATTAGTATTTAGTTATGGATGTTTTAATTATTTGTAGTCATTTTAATTATTGATTTTAAAAAAATGAACGGGTAACGATTCCTACTTGACAAGAGAAAATAACCAAAAATAAAAAAATATTTTTTATCTCAATCACAGTAAATTAGAGTGTTTTTACTTAAAAAACATGTGGAATGAATTGTCGACATCGAATACTGAATTAACTAATGAAAATTAGGCTAACTGAACTCTTTAAGATTAATTCCCTCAGGAATTACATTGACCATACCGTCTTTTATAGCTTTCTCTATTAAACGCGCTCTGCAATGACAACCTAATTTTTCTTTTAATATTTGTACGAATTTCTCTACAGTTTTGGAGGTGATTCCCATTCGCGAAGCAATTACTTTAGCAGTCATGCCTTTCAACACATAGAACAGACATTCTGACTCCCTTTTCGTCAAATTATATTTATAATAATTTTTGCCAAAATTTATTGCTGGAAAATGCCGAAATTGAACCCAGCTATTCGCATCCATCATCTCTCTGCTCTCTAGCACCACACCTGCTTGAAGAGTATATATCTCACTTAAAATCACCATAATGTCGTCAACCCAGCGTGTTCTTGCATCATTTTAACTTCCATGAGATATGACCTTTTTACTAAAACAGTTTCTACACAACACAAGATTTCCATAAACGATTTACCATATATGGTAAATATGGCTTGGCATCATGTCAAGAAAAAATTTCCATATATGGTTTTGTTTTTTATGGTATGATGTTTCTGACTAAATCAATCTGAGCGATACATTGAAAAGACCCAAGGAATTTTGAATCGTGCCAAAATTTTCGATAAAAAAATTTCGTGAAAACCTCACCCACCTTATGGATGCGGCAAAAATTTCTATGACGGAACTCTATAAAAACACAAACATCCCTATTACAACAATTCAACGCCTAAGAAATGATCCAAAAGCAAATCCCACTATTAGCTCTTTAAAACCTATAGCAGATTTCTTTAGCCTAACAATAGATGAACTAATTTCTGGTGACTTAACCAAACTTTCTACAAAAAAAGGCGTCTATAAAGAAAATAAGCAATATTGGACAAAAGTGCCGATTTTAACATGGAAAGAAGCCATCAATTGGAAAGCACACCTTAAAAAAGAAAGCCCTGTCGTTACTACCGACATTGATATTAGCTCGAGCGCCTATGCTTTAAAAATTGAAGAAGATTTAGATGATGGGTTTAGGAAAAATTCAACTATCATTATCGACCCAGAAGTTGAAGCAGAAAATATGGACTACCTTATCTCTTATAAAAGTGACTCTAAATTACCAATTTTAAAACAACTTCGCGAACATGATGGAGACTTGTACCTAAAACCATTAGTCAGGGGAATAGCACCAACACCTTTCAAAGAAGAATATATAGTATTAGGCGTTGTTCGACAGATAAAACTAGATCTTTAATAATCACGGTGGGATATATTGTTATAACTTTATCGGAGCGTGAAATGTATAAAACTGAGACCGAAAAAACTATTCTTTGCTTTGGCGATTCTAATACCTGGGGTTATGTTACGGGTTCCATAGACTTAGATACACTATTGGCAAAAAGATTTGCATTCAATAAGCGTTGGCCGGGTGTACTTCAGCAAGAACTAGCAGAACCATACCGAATTATTGAGGCTGGATTAAACGGGCGTACAACAAATATTGATGATCCGGAATGGCCAGACCGCAATGGCTTATCTGCATTACCTATATTATTAGAATCAAACTCTCCGATTGATATGATTATCGTGATGCTCGGCACTAATGACATGAAAAGTCGCTTCAATCGCACTGCGAGCGACATTATTTCTGGCATGAGCGAGATAATCGACAAAATAAGAAGCCTGAAATTTATATCGGGCGAATCTGAAACGAAAATATTAGTGATTTCACCCCCCATAGTTACTAAAGAAGATGGATTTGGCGAAGACTTTAAAAATGCGAACAAAAAATCATCTGAATATGCGCAACAACTTAAGCACCTGTGCAAACAAAAAAGCTGTTATCACTTAGATGCGTCAGAGTTAAAGTTTTCAGAAATTGATGGCGTGCATTTAGAAGAAAGGTCGCATCAGTTGTTGGGACAAAAGATTGCGAGAGCAGTTAAAGAGATAAATCACGAGCTTAAACCCACTCCTTCTCAACGGTTTAGCTATAACCAGTGATTGAGCAAGACTGTTCTTCTGTTTTATTCAACTGGTCCTTAATCACTATTTTGCGTAATTTTTTCCTGAATGGTTTTTCAATGAAAAAATAACTCATCGAAGCAATAATTATTAGAGAGATGATTTGGCTTAAATATAATGCAAACGTTTGATAAGAATTAAGCCATAATATTTTTTGTGAAAATAGATTATTCGACATTAGCTGAAATGGAAACTGCATTATGTAAAGAGAATATGACATCTCTCCAAGATAGGCTAACGGTTTTAAGTTTAGAAAATTAGTCACAAAACCTTTGGAGAGTGTGACAAGCGGGACAAGCGCAAACAACGGGATTAATATAAAAACACCATTAACTCTTAAAAACAAAAATAAAATGAGTAGTATTACTGATAGCACACTGAGAAAATCATATAGAAAACTTTGTTTTTGATTCTTGATCAAGGTAAAAAAAACGTAGCCAATTATAAATTCAGATGCACCTCGTATCAGTCCGTATTTTTCGCCATGAAGATTAAAAAAATTTGGATCAGTTACAGTGAAGTAGCCAAGTACCGAGCTTGCTGATAAAAACAAAATGAGCATTAAATATTTCTTATCAACTCTTCCGGACACATAAAATAATAGCGGGCTAGTAATATATAGAAACCACTCAACGCTTACCGACCAACCTGGAAAATTCCAAGACCATTTCGTAAACCCCAAGAAGGACCATGCCTGCATCATAACTGCATTGAGAAATAGATATTTATAGCCGTAGTCACCAAAACCTATGACAAACTTAGTAAGCGAACCGCACATAAAAAACAAAAATACTATGAATAGGCCAAATATGTAGGCAGGATAGATTCTAGCGATTCTATTTTTTAAAAAATTACAATAATCCCTGAAATTTATAGTGCTAAACTGTTTGTAGTACCTATGAGCCAAAATGAGACCGCTTAAAATAAAGAAAGGTTCGACCCCAAAATATCCTCGATGAATTATTGGCTCCATAAAACCTAAATTGAGCCCAGCAGAAACATTCAAATAGAGCGAATAGTGAAATGCTATTACCCACAGAGCTGCAATTCCACGAATACCATATAAGGGTTTAATTACACTGTATGAGCTTGAAATGTCTGTGCTCATTCAGAATTACTTATCAGGCGATTTGCGGTTGTAGCGTCTTGAGAAAGCTTATCAAAGGTTTCATCTAACCCCTCTTTCATTTTTAAATAAATGACGAATAGGAATGCCGGATAAACCGAAATTAATGCGTACAACATTTTGATGGCATATGAAGCAATAATTATGTTGAGAATTTCATGAGCCGATAACGTCTGGCTGAAAGACAAAGGAAAGACGATTATAGAATTCACCAGCTCACCCACTGCGGTAGCACCAACGCTTCTTAAACAAAAATACTTCCCCTTCAAAAGAATTTTCCATTTTGATATCGCATATATATTTACCCAAGAACCAACTAAAATTCCGACAAGTGCGATAAAAGTGAAGCGTAAATCCTGACCTAAGACTTGTTGATAGGCGTTCGTATTATTGTAAAACGTTGCTGAAGGAACTTTAATTGCGCCATTGGTGATTATTGAAAAAAGAAAACAGCTAAGAAAAGTATAAATTAATAGCTTCTGAGCCTCTTTTGGACCATAAACCTCAGACACGACATCCCCTATCAAAAAGAGCAAAGGAAATGTCCATAAGCATGAAGAGATAACGATGCCATGCCATTCTATAATCTTGTTCGTCAATACAAGAGAGGTAAGGCAGATTGTCGTGAAGATAACGATTAAATATGAGGAAGGCTTTCTTGTCTTGTTGACATAAATCATACGAAGTTGAGCTCCTTAATAATGTGGCTTCATCGGTTCAGATTTGGCGTCGATTACTAAAATTGAGTTATGCGCTCAAGAAATACACATGATTGCTCTTCAGTTAGGGGGGATTATAATTCTTTCCCCGTAAAAGTACTATAAGACGTTAGTTCTGTTAATAGTACAGACACCCTTGGTTGGGCTATAATTACAGCAATGGAGAATAACCTCATATGAAAGGATGAATCGTTATGAATGAGAGATTTTCAAATTTTTTCAAATATGCCCTATTAGTTTTTAGCGAATATAAAAAAATAACAAACCCAGAGTCTAATTTGGGTCAGATAAAGATAGTTGACAGTCATATTTGTGAAAATACAGATCAAACCCTTTTCACTATCCAATTGTTTGGAAAAAACGTATTTCCCATATTGAGCGCGAAAGAACTTGCTGAAGATGAGGATATTCTCATGCGTTTTTCAAAGGCGGACTTAAAAAAAATTGTGGAATCGGCGAAAAATGACGAAACCAAGCTGAGCAAATTGAATGAAAAAACTATAGATGCTGTAATTTTTGATCCGTCGACAAAAAAACGTTTTTATTCATTTGCCATCAAAAAAGGAAATATCGTTGAGACAAAGCGGTTTTCAGCACAGGAAATTTATTCAAACAAAGAATTTTTATTGAATATGGATAAATATTCAATAGCAGACGTTTCTTATGAAGCTGGCAAAGAAAATCAAAGCGGTAGCTAATAAAAGATACACAGCGTTTTATTTGTCTAAAGAAAACCCACGCCAATATTGCACCTTATAAAGCAGATATTTTTTATCAACCATTCCCCAATACCGTGAATCCCAACTATCTGGGGAACTAACCCCTATCAGCCAGTATTTATTAATATTTTTATAAATCCCTCGCGAAAACTTTGCTAACTTACGCCCCTCACTATCAAAATTTTTAGTACCATAGGGCAAAATTTTATCATTCACGATGATTTCATCATCTTTTAGAATAACAATATCTCCAGGCATGGCAATAATTGTTTTAATCAGTGGCGCCGTTTCACCACATCGAATACCTGGCAACAGATAAGCACGCTTTAAACCTATCTGCTGAATTTTAGATGGCAAACAGACCGCAACAATATCACCTCTTTGAAATTGAACATTTCTTTTAATTTTATAAATACCTAATGGCTCGCTAGGTGACACATTTATAATGTAACTCTGAGATATGTAATCCAGAACAATAAAAAATAATATCGTTATGATTATTTTTGCTTTCATGCTTAATTCACTCAATAAACAATCTTATGATCAGCATACCAAAACAGAGCCCATTAGAGAGGGAGCATTAGGCTCAAAACAGAATTTTTACCCAATTGGCTCCGTCTAAACCACACAATTCCATAATCGAGCTCCTTTCTATACGTTAATATTGAAATAATCGGACTGGCTTGTATAAGTGAATGGAGAATTCAAACATCTAGCAACTTGAGCAAGTTTTTCCAAGATTTTTTAGATCAGAGGAGAAAGGTTTATCCTTTTGATTCATCTCGGCGAAAAATGAAAGAGTTTTCTTTGCCCAATCAGGAAGATCATTGCTGATATGATAATACATCCAAGTACCTCTGCGAGTGGCTGTCACGACTTTATACTTTCGCAGCAAAGCTAAATGCCTAGATATTTTTGGCTGTATCATTTTTAAAGCGTCAATAAGGTCACAAACACACAGCTCTCCTTTTTCCTGAAGCAAAAAAAGGCATCGCAAACGCGTTTCATCTGACAACAATGTAAAAAAAATTTCTGGTTTAATCATGCGCAAATTTATAACACCTTTTAGTTTTGATTTATAGTTTTAGAAAGATCGTGCCCCCACGCTTTCTAAAGTTTCGGTGTCCATTTCTTCGTAGGCTTGAACTCATCAATTATTGTTGCAATACGCTTACCTATTTCATCTCGCACTTTACTAAATGCCTTCATGATTTGATCTTCGTCTCCAACAGCTTTCGCCGGATCTTCAAATGGATAATGTCTTTTTTGCTTATTGGGAGGAAGAACCGGACAATGCTCATCTGCGTGACCACACAATGTGATTACAAGATCTGCCCACTCTAGCATCTCTTTAGTAAGAACCTTAGATTGTTGTTCTGAAATATCAATTCCAATTTCTTTCATAGTTTGAACTGCACGTGGATTAACACCGTGTGCTACTAATCCTGCGGATTTAACTTCACAAAATCCCTCACCAAATCGTTTCGCATAACCTTCGGCAATTTGAGAACGACACGCATTGCCCGTACAAACAAATAAAATTTTCATCACGGAACCTCTCTGTTAATTCATTGTCGTCTTAATAAAAATACTCCCAACAAATAAAACTATTCAATCATTGAATCTTTCATCTGCTGGGAGAAAAACTTATCAATTACTTATTTTTTTGTTGGGCAACATCCTGAACTAGGATTACAAATAGATGAATCTTGACCTTGCATAGCAGATGTTTGTGACTTATTACTAGAATCATAAAATCCTCGACCCAAAGTAGGTGAAGCCGCACCCTTTTCAGCAACTTGCTTTAATTCTAAAGTGGGTCGATAAGCTTCAATGACTGCAGAGGCAACATAATTTTCCACACCGCTCGTCGACCAGTCTTTGATAAATGAACGACTCTCCTCTTTCACATCAATTTTAATATTCTCTAACCCTGCATCTTTTAACGCTTGCTTCAGTTCTTCAATGGGAGTTGCTCCTGCCATACATCCATTATAAAGAGCTAAATCCCTTTTAATATTTTCAGGCAAAGGGCTCGTCGCTACAAGATCGGAAATAATTAAACGTCCACCCGGTTTTAAAACTCGAGCTGCTTCTTTAAAAACTTGAGGTTTGTCTGTAGAGAGATTTATTACACAATTTGAAATAATAACGTCAACACTACTATTCTCTACTGGTAAATGTTCAATTTCTCCTAAACGAAACTCAACATTCTTATATCCACCTTTCTGTGCATTTAAACGTGCTTTGCTGAGCATCTCAGGAGTCATATCAACTCCAATCACTTTACCTGTTCCTTTTAGTTGCCGAGCGGCTAAAAAACAATCAAAGCCACCACCACTACCTAAATCAAGCACAGTTTCACCTGCTTTTAATCCCGCAATAGCAGTAGGATTACCACACCCCAATCCCATATTGGCACCATCAGGAACTGCTGAGATTTCGTTTTCTGAATATCCCAGCTGCGCCGAATAAGCAGCGCCTTTATTTGGCCCAGTACCACAACAACTTTTTTCCACACCGCAACTATCACCTGCAGTATCGGCAACTGCTACTTTGGCATAAGCCTCACGAACACTGCTTTTGATCTCCACATCTTTCTGTAAATCTGTCGCTTGCATAATCTGACCCCTCATAAAATTAAATTGCATTTCAGCAGAAACTTGGGGAAATGTTCGATTTGAGTACATTCTGAACAGCATGTTTTGTTGAACTAAATATTTCGGTGTTAATGCTCGAAAGAATTCCCTCATAACAGTCTCCATTGAATTCTAGGCGGCTCAAAATTGAAACTAACCTACAATTTTGAGATTAAAATCATTATATATGAGAAATCATATATATGTAAAGTCATATATAAATTTCGTGTCCGCCCGGGGGTCAGTAAGCTTTGTGTTTAGCCAGAATTATTCAGCTTGTAAGAAAAACATTAATTCAATACAAAAACGTAAATTTTCATATTAAAGTGTCATTAAAAAACTATCATGACAACTTCTTATACTAAAATCAGTTGCAAATACACCACCATTTAATTCTAATAGTATTTTTTCAGGTATTACGAGGATAATAAAATGATTTCAATACTCACAACTGGTTTAGTCACAATTATAGGCATTTTTTACTGCATGCTTATTCTCAGATCCGATTTTAGCTTGAGTGAAACAATCTGGTTAAGACATGCTACAAAAATCATTGCCATTCTCTCTGGATTAACTTGTCTCTGGTTCATGCTTCGAACACTCATCGATACCAAATACCTTGCGATTCAGGACGGCATTTACGGTTTTAATTTTCTGCACCTTTTATCTTGTAAATTAAAGCAAAGCATTTCTTCAACAATCCCATTTTTTCTAATGGCGATATTTTCAGGCATTTGCGGTCAACTACTGAAGTTAAAAAAAGGTATGCCCAGCAGAAAAACTAGCGGTAATTTTGGATCTGCTAATTGGGCAGATACATCAGATTTAACTGCATTGGGAGCTTACTCATCAGAAACAGGGCTTTTTATTGGTTCTGACGATAAAGGTCGAAGCTTATACTTACCACTTTGCAACAAATTAACCATTTCACCACCAGGTGGAGGCAAAACAACCTCATCGACCATCCCTGCACTTTTATCACACCACGGTCCCGTATTTGTTTTTGATATTAAAGGAGAACTGTGGGCAACAACAGCTAGATATCGTGCTGAAGTGTTAGGAAGACACGTTATTGTCATTGATCCTTACGGGGTTACAGCAAGCAAAGATTTTATTGAAGGTAAATCTGAAACGTTACGTAAAAAATATCACTTTAACCCGTTCGATTGGGTGCCAGAATTTCAGGGCGATAGAGATAGAATGATTAATGCGTTTGCCTCGTCTTTCATCATTAATGAAGGTGGTTACTCTACTCACTTTGATGAAAACGCTAAAATCTTAATCCGTGGATATATTGATTTTATTGTGAGCTCTAAACCAAAAGAAGAACGTACGCTTTCAACACTATACGGTTTAATGTCTGAAGATGTGACATCAGCAACTAATACTTTCAATCAAATGCTCACCAGCAGTGGGCGAGCTGAAGCGGCTGCTAATCAAATTAGTCGCGTAGGGAATGACGAAAAAGGCAGCATTCTTTCTACCAGTTATCGCCAAATCGATTGGATGAGTGATTACAATATCCAAGCAACGCTATCTCACAGCAATTTTGATTTACGTGATTTCTTAGCGGGTAATATGGATATTTATATCGTCTTACCTGAGGATCAAATCAAAGAACATAGCCGCTTAGTAAGAATGATGCTTTCTTTATTAATGAGTCTTATTGTGCAAGCAAATCCCAGTGAATTACCTAAGCAAAAAATATTGTTCTTATTGGATGAATTAGCTCAGCTAGGATACTGCCCCGATGTTGAACAATGTATTGAAGTATTACGTTCTCGTGGTGTCGTCATATGGACCGTTTTCCAATCCCTGAATCAGATTGAATTATTTAAAAAACCTGATTTATTTAAAGGCGCCCCTTTAAAACAAATTTTTACAACTGATGACACTAAAACCATGCAATGGATTCAAGCCATTGGTGGCAAAAAAACTGTTGTCACTCAAACGGTTTCTACCAACAAAGGAACTTCGAAACAAAGTAATAAAATTATCGCTGGAGGAACATCCTCTCAAGGAGAAAGTGAAAGCGCACATGAAACGGGTGTTGATTTAATCCCCTTAAATGAAATTCGGGAATTACCCCGCGATGAACAATTTATTTTTCTGCATGGTGCAAAACCGATTCGATGCAAAAAAGTGCGCTATTTCGAATCCGAAGAATTCAAAGGTAAGTATGACAAAAACCCTCTTGAAAAATAAGAATTCAGATACAGATAGAACCTGCTTCACAAAGATAAAACTTGTCTGAGTGCATCATCTAACATATGAAGGTCAGCAGGAGATAACGCACCTGCTGGAAAAGTGTGCGGAGTTTGAATCGAATTAGGAGTAAGTAAACGACTTTTATCCACTGTTCTAATCTGATCGCAAACGGCGACAGCGTTTATTCCCAAACTATTAACGGGAACTACGATAGGCGGATTTACATTTTTAGTAACACTTGATAAGGGGACAACTACCACCGTACGCCTTGCCTTATTTATAGGTGTCGCACTCACTATTACACATGGACGTATTTTTTTTATTTCCGAACCAATTGTTGGCTCAAGATTAACCAAATAAATATCACCCCTCTTCATCATTTAGCCCATCCTTCAGTGTCACGTCCCATTCATCCATTTCCTTGTTCAAGGCCACATCTTTTTCTACGGCAAGTGCGCACTTGTATAAAGCTTCTTCTCGCCTTTCTATCTCTTCTTCTATTAAATGAGAAATCACCTTGCTACGCTGACGCTCTGGCACATAGTGCCTAAATTTCTCTGCTAAAGCATTCGGCACTGAAATAAGTAATCGTTCCATATCTTGCCCCCCTCTAGGACTTAAGCAAAATTATACTACACTGTATATAGATGATCAATATATATAATATACATTTCCGACTCTTCCCTGCCACGATGAAGCCGTTAACTAGGCCGATATCCGCATGTGCTATACTATTTATGGTTAAAAATAAAGAAGTATCCTAGAGGGTAAAAATTATGGACGTCAAACAAGAAGTTATCCCTGAAAGCTTTGGTTTTTTCGGCGTTACTACCCATGCTCAAAAAAAGGCTGTTAAAAGATTATTTCCCCTACTCAAAGAGATTCAAAATAATAACGAAAAATTTTGCCGTCTAGTTCTCTTGTGGAATGAACTTTCAAAGAGAAAATATGAATCTGAAAGAAAATATGAGCTCCTCTATAAAATTATATGTTTTACAAACCTCATTTTAAGTTTAACGCCCTCTTTAGAACAAGAGGATGAAGCCAGCTTAATTAAAGACTGCGACGATAATACCGCAATGAATACACTTAAACCTAAACAACAATTTGCTGTTTTTATCACCATTAGGAATATTGCTGCACATTGGGCTCATATTTTTTATGAACCCGATATCGCAGATTTTGTTGAGGAATTTTTAAAGATAGCTGAAAAAGGCATTTGCTGTCCTAACTTTATATTAAAACTTCAACAAATTGGTGATGAATCTACCGCAAGCTCCGGCCCGGAGGGATTACCCACTTATTTGAAAGCAGGTACTCCCGAAGAAATAAAGGGAAAAATAAACAAGTTATTTTGCCAAACCGCCTACTTCCTTAAGAAGGCAGAGTTCTTTCTCGAAGCTAATGATCTTCACAGCGCTTGTTTTGCTCTTATTGCAGCTGGAAATTGCGGCAGGGATTTTAATCGCTCAAAAATGAACCCTAAGACAAAGGGATCCATTATGGCGAGGCTGAATGCAATCAGAAATGAAATAGCCCATATTTATGAAAATGAAAGTTTTGAACAAGAAGCGTATAATGCTGTTACACGAAGCAGAAATGAGGTGAGAATTATATTAGATACGTTAAAAGATGAAGCCGCTAACTTGGCTTTAGAATATGACATTGATACCTACTTTAATAGTACAGAACAACTGATGGATGGAAGTGATTCATCTCCAAGACCTTATGAAGCGGAAAGATTAAATATATTCGAGGGTAAGCTATGAATGAAGAAATAAACAATATTAGAGATTTTATTAAACATCTTTGCCAAGAAGAGGTTGTTTCATTTTTAGAAAAAACATCATTGGAAAAAGCCGGTGGCAAAATTTTCCTTGTATTTCCTCAATTATCTTACCGACAAAAAGATTTACATTTTTATGTGGAAGATAGTAAAAAATTAAGCCTTCTTGAAGGAGCCGAGGTGACATGTACCATACAAGACAAGCTTGGTTACGATTTCACTTCAGATGATATTGGTAATAAAATTGAAGTAACTTTCCAAAGCAGACTTAGAAAAGATGGAGACAAAACAGCATTCCTTGATCGCGTTCCTTTAACCGTCCAAGCACTTAAGGACAAAAGTATTGAGCAATTTCTTGCCCGCAACTACCCATACACCCTTTCTGCAGTACAACCAAGAACTACAGAAAGAAAAAACAGTGATGAAGAAAACGTAGAGCAAACTGAAAAATTCGCGGCTTTGCGCCACGATTTGCAGAAAGCTGCTGAAACTGGGATAGAGGCTTTACAAAAGATTAATCAAAAATGTCGCTCAGAAAACCCCAGGGAGCGTCAGTTTAGTCAGACTGAAATCGTAGCCCTTAAGGAATCTTTAAACGATGCTTTAAAACTATTAGAGGGTATTTCTACGCCTTCTTCACAGCTGAATTCTACAAAGAGAAAATAAATATTTTTCTAGCTATTTTTTACTTCCTCTAGTATGGCAGAATAAATTGTTATCATTTGATTAGCACGTGCATCAATAATGCCTTACTTGATTTACTCCCTTTTTATTTACTAAATTACGGGCAAGATTTTCTGATTTAGACCTAATCAGTGTGATTAAAATATTTATATCTTGTTGGGTATACTCCTTTTTATTCAGCCGCTCTTGAATGGCTTTAAACCCTCCGACCTCATATATTTTAATGACACTGAATCTGTTGTTTTCAATTTCACCCCCCATTTCCGAACGACCCATCAATTCTTCAGAAAATTTCTGCATATTAAGGCTATTCTCCACAGCTAATACGGAATAATGCCGACTTTCCTCTAACGAACGACAACGAGCAGCATGCGACATACTTACGAGTTCAGCCTGTTTAATTTCTAACTCAACGTATTGCTTTAATAAGTCTGGGAGAGATGGCGGTTTATCAATTTGATGGCTGTTCTCAGCTAGACACAATTTATTGTTTTGAATAAATTTGGTTTTGATTTTTTCCCGTACCTGCTTAAGCTTTTCACTTATAAGGGCGGGTAATTTTTGCAAAAACCCTTCGTTATTAATTCCACGCCGCTCACAAAATGCCAATGGGTAATCCAATACACTGTCTTTTCTGGGCTTCCTGCTCACATTATTTTTTAAAGCTTCGATATTTCGGTGAGTCTGTTTATTTGCATACACATGACAACTTTCTCGATGACGACTCATGGCCACATAAGCTAAATATTGATTCCACCATCTTCCTCCCAAATAAACAAAGCTATGATTGAAGGTAGCGCCTTGCGACTTATGAACAGTCGCAGCATACCCATAGGTAAAATCTCGATAAATGCTTGGGTTAATTACAATCTGTTTGGTGGGCTCATCGTCGAGTACTACTGTAAAGGATAAAACTTTGCCTGTTTCACTCAATCGGATATTTTTAATTTCTCCAAAATGCCCATTGCTGACATCAATTTCTTTATCATTGAGAAGAAATAATATTCTGTCACCTGAACTGATATGAATTTCACCTCGACTAGAATTTACGGTATACCCTTTAGTAATTTCGTTTTGTTCGATGCGCTTTTGGCGAAGCATCATATTTAATTCCTTCACATCTTTGTTGCGATGTGCCATCACCAAATAGTCTTTTAAATCTTGTGGTTTAAGGCGGTTTTTTAATTTACGTAAACCATCCCAATCATCCACCAACTTTTGCTTTGCGCTATAGTCATCTGATCTGAAATTAATAAACCCATTTTGGTAATAACGATTAACAGCCTCTCGGGTATAACCTTTGGAAAATTCTTTTGTAGCTTCTCTCTGCCATTCTTCATTCTGGCGATACACATGTTGAAGCACTTCATGTTTTAAGTGCAATCGCTCCAACACTGCACGTAATGGACTGCCCGGGCCAACAGGTTGAAGCTGAGCAAGATCTCCAACTACGGCAAGCTTTGCGTTGGTCTTGTTCACAATCGTTAAAACAGATTCCATAGCAATACAGTCAGTCATGCCAGCTTCATCCATCACAATAACATCTCGAGACGTTAAAGTAATGATTCCGTTCTCCACACAAAACCGAAAAGACTCTATTGTGCGACTGGGAATACCCGCTTCTTTTTGTAATGTTCGAGCAGCTTTTCCAGTAGGTGCTATGCCATACACATTTAAGCCTTTCGCTTTCCAAACTGCATTTGCCGCTCCCAACGTAAAACTTTTACCCGTGCCCGCTTTACCGAGCACACACGCGATTGCCGTTTTAGATACCAGATGTTCAACTGCAGTTCGCTGCTCGCTGGTTAGCCGTTTTCCAATTTTTACCTGATATCTTTCAATGGCTTTATCAATTTTATGTTTTGCAATTCGAATATGATTGCGTTTCTGGAGTTTCTCTGTAGTGGCCTGGATGTTATTTTCAATATCGAACATTCGTCGTGTTGTATATCGCTCTTGGCCATCTTCTCCAACTCCTAAAGAAATTAACGCTTTAGATTTTTTAATGCTCTCCATCGCTGAATAAAATTCCGCATCATCATCTACATACGCTAAAAGCGCTTTGGCTAAATCTTTTTCACGAAAAACAGATTCATGATGCTCAATCGTTTGAAAAATCTTCCTAGCCAACAGCTCAGGTTTTTGCAAAATCCGTTTTAAATTTTCTTTTTTGATTTCTTGATATTCAGCTTTACGATCTGAAAGCTTTTCCCGTTTTTCAATTTCTTCACTGGCATGCCCTCGGTGAATACTGGGAATTAAATCAATGCCTTGGTCTTTGTAGGAGCGATGATCAATACGCACGTTATGTTGATGAAGTTTTAAATGAAAGTTCGCATATTCAGCCCATTTTTCTCGCCACACATAAAGCAAAGATTTATCATTCCATTCAGAAACTTTTTTTCCGAAACCCGATTGGACTAATTCCCGCGTTGTAAGCATCACATGCACATGAGGATTTCCTTTATCCCAATGTATACTCCAATCCGCGATCATTCCTCTCTCAGAAAATTGGTTCTGAATAAATTCTCTTGCAAGACAAACACTTTGTTCTTCATTCAACTCAATTGGCAAAGAAAATTCTACTTCTCTAGCTAGACGCGCATCAATTCGCTCTTCAGATTTCTCCACAAGATTCCATAAATGTTGTGATGCAACATTACTCGATTTAAGAGATTCTTGCTGAAGTACATCTAAATTTTTTACCCATTGAGGAGAGTTAGCAGGAATAGTAATTTCTGAATGAACCACGTCCGGTTTATTTTCATAATTCCAGGTACGATTACATTGTTCATCAAAAATTTTGGTGGCGCGACGGTACGCGATAGATGCAACAGCATTTCTGCCCTTGCCCCGGGAAATAATTTTTACATTAAAATGATATATTGCCATGATCAATCTCAAATTAATTATTATTCAATCTCTAAGCACAATGTTGTCTGCATAGCAGGCAACATGTAAGTGCGCCTTTGGACGGTATGTGATTTTTTGAAAAGTATATGAAACTGCTTGTAAGAAAGAAAATACTTTCGTATTGTTTTGAATGAGTGATGTAAACGTTAATAATTTAAGAGGAAATGACTATGACTGATTATCATAAAAAGCTGACCATAATACAGAAACAACGTCAAAAACTTATTGAAACCGAAAAAGTTTTAATCGAAAAACGCAAAAAAGAAATTTCAGATCTTGCCGAAAAATTTAATCTTTTAACTGTCGACGATAAAATTTTAATTAATTTCTTTGCTTACTTTAAAGAGCACCATCATGAACCTCCCCCAAAAACTCCGCACAACTCAAGCAAGCATCCATCGTCTCAACCTGAAATATGCGAGACTGAGAATGCAAGAACGTAAACAAGACACGCGGCAAAAAATTCAGTGGGGCGGGTTAATTAAAAAGGCCGGGCTTCATGAAGAACCTCCACCAGTTTTATTGGGATTGCTGATTGAGGCAAAAGAAAATCTTGAAAGTAAATCGGGTGAAAAATTTCGGGGGGAGTATCGATTGAAAGGCGATATTGTTTTTACATGTGAAAGGTCAGGGGCGAGCAAAGACCACCCCTGATTCTCTACTACTCTACAAACATGAGAACACACGAATCTTACCGTCAACCTCAATATCTAGGTAATCACTAATAAATAAGTCTTCCGCAAAAGATTCATAATCAAAGTAATTACGAATATAATTGGGTAATTTCGCTAACTTAGCATCAATCAACTGAGCTGCAAACTCAACTTTACTGCGATATTCACCGTGATAATTTTCTTCGATCGCTAGTCTAGCATCATCAACATCACCACCGTAATACTCGGTAAGTGCTGCTCCAAGCTTACCATGCTCTTTTAAAAATTCAGCAATCTCAACGACTTTTTCAAAATCCATAGATTCACTTATATGAATACTAAAGAAATTTTGATAGTCATGTATCGCCCATTCTTCTGCAAATGGCATTCGATTTTTTTTGAGCATTGCGTTTACCTCAGCCCAAATATGATCAACGCCTAACGTTACATCAATCCAGACTCCATACAATCTGCCATTGTTATACAGCTCAAGACATGCCACATAAATGGATGGATTTTCCTCAATGTTACCCATATGAACTCTCCTTTTAGAGTTTAAAAAACACCATTCGGCATAATTAAAACCGTGAGCGCTGATGGCCTGCCGTCAAGGTGGAGCGCAGGCGAAACGTATGCGGAGCCGAGCAATACCTCATATGATTTATTTATCATTTACTTTTTGAAGTAGGTGATAATTCCAGGGACGCTTGGAACGGAGAGAGAATAGATGCCGAGAGCAGTACTGATCTTTTTAAGATCGTCGTCAAGATGAGGCAGCTCTTTCCATTTTATTTCGCAAATCGAACGGTATCGTAGGCCGCTATAACAGATGAGCCTGTATGCATGAGGTTGATTAGAAATAAATCCCAAGTACCACTGAAGCTAAAGGAGAGAACTTATGGAAGGTATTATAGGTATTGATGTGGCAAAGCGAACTTTTGATGCAGCGTTACTAGTTAATAATAAATACAAAAACAAAACTTTTGAAAACAATCCTTCTGGCTTTAGCTCCCTCATGTCATGGTTGAGTCGGCATCATATCACTCAATTTCATGCGTGCATGGAAGCCACAGGCACCTATTGTAGAGAGCTTGCCAATTACCTGTATGAGACAAATCATCCTGTCAGTGTAGTAAATTCTTTGCGGATAAAGGGATTTGGTCGCAGTACTCTCGTAAGGACAAAGAATGATCGCATAGATGCAAAACTTATTGCAGACTTTTGTGCCAAATTAAAACCTGCCTTATGGAAACCCGCTTCACTTGAAAGAGAAAATCTCAAAGAATTAGTAAGGTATTTGAATGATCTTAAAAAAATGAAACATCAAGAAACATGTCGCGCACAAACTGCTATCAGTAATAACACAAAAAAGTTTTTTATTGAGCATATTACTTATCTAGAAAATCAAATAACACTCGCCGAAAAAGAACTGTTAATACTAATAAAACAAGAATCTCAATTAGAAAAGCAACACGACCTACTATGCTCAATTCCCGGAATCTCCACTATTTTAAGCGCAACATTATTAGCAGAGGTTGTATTTGAAGATTATTCAAAAACCCGTCAAATAGCGTCTCATGTTGGACTGACGCCTCAAGAAAGAAGCTCAGGAACATCCGTACGAGGAAAACCTCATATCTCTAAAGTTGGAAACGCATTTATGCGTAAATCTCTTTATATGCCTGCTTTGTGTGCTATCAACTTTAATCCTGTTATCAAAACTTTCAGTCAAAGACTTAAAGCAAGCGGCAAGCCACCCAAAGTAGTCATAACTGCGTGCATGAGAAAACTTATTTGTATCGCAGCAGGTGTCATAAAAAGCAATCAACCATTTAGAGAAGAACACCAAAGAGACTCACGCCAAACAGCAGCTTCGCCTGGAGAAAATCGTCAAAATCCGCATTAAAACAAGGACTTTTGAAAAACCATAAAAAATTCAGTTTTTAATGAACTGCCAGTTGAGACGGGCTCCCAAATCTCAGCGGAAAGACGCCGCTATATAAGTTGGTATATGTTTTAATTTAATTACACTAAAATATACATAGCGCTACTATCCTATTTCTTTACTCTAATGTTCTTCCCCTATCCAAAAAATAAAGGCGTTCTACATCGTAAGACAACTGCTGACATGTTTTTCTGGAAGAGCTTTAATAGAGTCCAGCTTTTTATCTCCGTCTGTCAATCCTGCTAATGCTAGCTTGCTCTCGACCCATGTTACACAATTTTCACCTTCATCTTTAGCATTAAACCGATGGCTTCCAGCAGATTGATAGGGTATAAAATCTTCATATACCCAGGGATTTTTAGCTCTAGCTTCTTGTGTAACTTGCTGATCTATTTTTATTGAATCAATCATTCTCCTAACTTGTGCGGGTGTTCTATAAGCAGATTTTGAGCTACAACTGGAATACCTTTGAATTGTATTAATTTTTTCATTAACGGTATATTCGTTACCCTCAAAAACTTTAATATTATCTATTATTCCTTTTCTATTTTTTAATTCGTCAGGTATATAATTAAATAAAGCATTTGACTCGTCAAAAGGAAGTGCGCTTATTTCATATTGGCCTACAAATAGTTTCAATGCATGAAAATTGATTGGGTCTCTAATTAATCCTTCCACTACAATAACCATATGACCACCAAACGTACCTGTTGTTCCTCCGATCCAATTAAGTTTTGAAACCACCCACCGTGTTGTATTAAAACTAAAAGATTTATTCACCACACTCATTCTAGATACATCTTGTAACTCATCGCTTATAGCTAAAGATGGAACTAGATTATTTTGAACTTGCGCAGAGGAATAGTTAAAATTATTTTTTAGACTTGAAGACTCACTTGAATCATCTTGAGCTTCAATTACAGCACCTTCATCAACCGACAAATCTATACCGAGAATTTTAGCAACTTCTACGATATGATTTTTACGTATTTGTGAGCAAACTTCTACTTCCCCGCAAGGGATTTTACTTAGCGCAACTTCTAGTGAAACGCTATCTTCGTTAATACTGATATTCGACATCGCCCCACCAGAAATACATCGATTAGCTCGAATGTAGTCTTCAAAAATCTTGAACATTTCGATGGCGTACAATCCACAATGCCGTATCCAACCCTCTTCTTTTTCTTTTTGTTGAAGATTAACTGGATTAGATATAATTGCATGGTGATAATAGAGCTGTTTTTCTCTTAATACTTCCACACACTCAGGAATAGATGTTTTTTGCGCAGGATCAAGATAAAAAATAAGCTTGTGTTTTTTATCTATGATCAAAGCAACCCAATGATTTTTATGTGCAGGATTATTTTCATCGTAGGCAACATTTATTGGGATAAAAGCATATTCCTCCCGTTGCAAAACAATTTGTTGAAAATATCCCTCAACTTCTTCTATCCTAACTATCGGATAAGCACAAATTGGAAGTTCTTGCTGCTTTATACGATAGTGAACCAACAAATTTATAAAATCAGCGGTATAAAAATTATTCTCATCAGAAATTGTGTAACAGACTTCTCTGGGCTCGATGTAAACATCGCCAAATTTTTTCACATCATTACTGTTTTCTTCAATTACACCTAAAATTTCTTGAACTACTGTTGAAAAATTTCGAAAGCTATTTGGTAAACTTCTCTTACTTGAAATGTCTTCCATAGTTAATCCTCATAAGATAAAATATTAATTCTTAAAAGAAGCGGTTGGTAAGTTTTTTAATGGCTCACCCTCGCTATCTCTGATAGCGCGCACCACTAAGTACGTGCCCACAACAAAAGGTCCATATTGAATACTTTTGCTCGCTATTTTCTTCCCACAATTATAAAAAAACCTACACCATGATTCCTCTGTGTTTCCATGTTTTTTAACATTTTCTAAGAGCTTTTGAACCTCAACTACTGGCTCATTTCCCCCCTGTTCTCCCGCTTGTACTAAGAGATTAACCACCTCATCTCTACGGGCGCCTAACGCAATAGGCCCACAATCACCTTTACCGTCAACAATTTCTTCTGTGAAGTGTACAGGCAAATTCGTACCTGGGACAATTTCACTTAACACAGATTTATCGACTTGTTTTTCAACATCCTTATTTTCATCTAACAGTAATTTTGTGTTTTTCTCAGCATTATTATAACTATCAGAAAACCAATACATTGCAGCAATAACAAGGGGAACTAACGGATAAAATGTAAACAATCTACTTGAGAAATTAATCACTTGACCCACATAATTATTTGAACTGCTTGACAACCCTTTTACAGGTGTCAAATAAAGAAGAGCCCCCCGAAGTAAATCATTACCTGCAGTCAATATAGAATTTGTTGGAAGACAACTAAGGACATTTTGGCCAAAGGAAAACTTGCTTAATAGTAAATACAAACCACTTCCTGTTAAGATAGTTGTATGTAGCCGCCGCTCACTTATGAAAATTCGAGAAGTGATAGCATGCAACAAAGCCACGCTCGCAGATAAAAAAATCGCTTGTTTAATTGGGAGTTTAGCCTCATCTTTTCGCATTACATACGCGAACATAAATCCTTGATAGGCATAGAACAAAAAATTACTTACCGATAAAAAATTGTTGATGGTTTTTCGTTTAAGCATAAACGTTGAGGGCGATGGCTCTTTTAATTGAAGAGTTGATTTAAAATATGGTGAAGTTAAAAAGCTAACCTCCTCTTTTTCAATTTTTTTTGCAAATTCCGCCATGTCAGAGATATTTTTTGGTGTATAGGTTCGCTGATAGAGGATGTATAAAGAAATCATTATATATAGACCAACCGAATAATTAGATATCCTATAAAAAACTTTCTTAAACCGTCCAGTCTGGCGATCATAATGGGGCAGAAACTCTCGACTATTATCAAAATACTCATTTAGGCTAAAAAACAAAGAGGCTGATGACAAAATAATTGTCGGCGAAAAATTAAATTTAAAAAATAATGCATCTACAATTGTGCCCACCCACATTCCACCGTAACTATCATCAATGATGTGTGGCAAATCAATAGCTAAAGCCCAATATTGCAGTGGTGGCGAAGAAAAATATTTTATGTAATTTCTAAGCGCAAACACTGATTTTCTAAATAGCGCCACAGAATATAAATAGTCGCTTACAAGATGAGGGGTGCGTAATCTAGCCCCACCCACTTGCAACAAGTGGTGCGTAATTCCGCAGCAGTTAAAATTATTTCTACCTCCTAATTTAAAGAATGGCGAAAGAAAGGAGCTACCGTAGAGAACCCACGCACCTCCATCTGTGATAATATTCTCAATTTCTTTATTTATTTTATGAACATTGAGGCAATTAAACACTATCAGTAAATAATCTTTTCCTTCTTCGTCTCCTTTTTTAATTATATCGTAGTCTATTGTTCTAAAATAACTTGCATTTGAATCAGCACCAAATTTGTGATGATAATAATCTCGACCTGGAAAATCCTCTTCGTCTTTAGGTTGTGCCGGCCAAAAGCTAACGTAGTGCTTATCAGTTCCCAAACTTACATGACCACCAATTTTTTTATCAGCATTTAGCCATATTATAACAAGAACTTGTGACGGCCCAAGAGAGGCCGAATACCGAAGCAAGGAAACTCCCGTAGCCTCATCTTCAATTGGTAGCATTAAGTTATTTGATGAAGGCACAGATGTAACGAGAGTATTAGGCTCAGAGGCAAGACTGCCGGAGTCAGAAGAAAAACCGTCGCGCAACCTAGGAGATGACGGAAAATCGGACGTCTTGCTGTCTTTACTGAGAGCGACGGCATCATTGAAGGGTTCGTTCATAGGACAACCTTCTTGTATCTTGAAATAAAAGTTTCATTGCGACAAACATAACAAAATACATTAAATTTTATATGGATTTTTTGAATGAACTTTTAGTGAAATTATTTAAATTGGACTTCTTTGCAAAAAACTCAGGGAAAATCATCACCCCGTGAAACACTTTAACAAATAATTGAGCAAAAATCATATCTTTGTGCTATTAATATACTAAACACTCTCAAACTCCCACTTATATTGCCGACTGAATGTTAAAGATAGCTATCGGAAGTGGTCTTGATTTCCAGCCCACGTCCCAGTTCGAGGAAAAACACATATCTCTAAAGTGGGAAATGCGTTTATGCGTAAATCACTCTCATATGCCGGCTTTATGTGCTATCAATTTTAATCCGACTATTAAGACTTTCAGTCAAAAGCTTAGAGCAAAAGGTAACCCCCCAAAAGTGGTGATAACGGCTTGCATGAGAAAACTAATCTGTATTGCGGCTAGAGTTATAAAAAGCAATCAACCCTTCCGGGAAATTTTAGTATTGAATAAGAATGCTAACCTAGCGTAGACTGAGCTTGCTATTTAATAGCAATACTTCCGGAATAAAAATTAATCTCTGCGGTATTTTAACCACGTTTTTTAATTAAAGGACTTGAAATGAAGGAAGAAAACTTATCCACAGAGACAAAAATAGTTGCTGCTGTTGTTGGAGCTGTTGTGTTAGTTTGGGGCATTAATAGGCTCTTTTATACCCCCACCTCACCTTCTATATCTGAAAAATCCAAATCCTCGTCAAATCGGCAAATGGCAGTGGAAATTCGCGGAGAGGGACGAATCACACGAGAAGGAGATTCGGTATCTATTTATACAAGCGGAAATGCAACTCTCGTAAGAGGGATTTTCCAAACTAATGAAGACGAATGGGTTGGATTTGCACTTCAAGGAGATACAGTCCTAATTTGTAACGCAAAAACCAATGAACTTCTTGCGCAAGTACGCACAATGCAATCTTCCATTGCGTTTGCAATTGGCAGTACGAGTGAAGTTAATCGCGCATTAGAATCCTATCCCGCCTCCAACTTAATTCAGGGAAAACAAAACGTCCAACTACTAACAGATAAATCAGTGTATGTTCGACCTGAAATTTGTGAGTTTTTTGAACTTAGTTGTCCACTCCTTCAACGTCAGATCACAGGCATAGGTGCATTAGTTTATAAAAAATCGTTACTAAAAGAAGGAAAATTTTATAAAATCGCAGGTAATGTACAAAATCTGGAAGGATATATATACCAAAAAGAGAAAGCTAAATTAGATGAGTCTCAACCCTTCCGAACACAACAATGCCTAGCATCAGGCACAGCATTCTTAGGCACTACCAAGCGAATCATAACTGCTGGGCACTGCGTTACAGGGGGTGACGTTAACATCAAAGATCTGCTTCTCGTATTCGGCTTTGCACTCTCAGCATTAAATCAATCTTTGGAACGCTTTCCCGAAAACGATGTTTATGAACTTGAAAAAATTATAGATTATAAATTGAGCGAAAATGAAGATTGGGCTGTAGTGGAGTTAAAAAAACCGGTAGCAAATCGAGAAATTTCAACCAGAAGTAAAGAAACACCTAAAGACAAAACCCCCTTATATGTTATGGGCCACCCAATCGGATTGCCTATAAAAACAGATTTTGTAGCACGTGTTAAAAAAGAAATAAGCAAAACTAATCCTCATTTGTTTTTTACTAATTTAAACACCTTTGGTGGGAATTCGGGGTCTCCAGTATTTAATCTTCAAACACGTGAAATAGAAGGTATTTTAGTTAAAGGAAATAAAGACTTTCGTAAAAATGAAAAAGGTGAAATTGTTTTCGCCTCATATGACGCCACACATGGTGGAGAAGGCTGTACAACTATACAGCGCGTTGAACAAGCCTTGAGGCGACCTTAATAATCATAACTTCTGAATCGAGTTTAACGCTAAAAAACATGTTCCTATTTTCTACACCGCTTTCTTTTCCAAATTTTCGGAACATTTTTCTATTACTGCGTCTTAAATCAACGCAGTAATCAGATAGTTAGATGAAATTCTGACTCACTGTACAGCCTTATAAGTAAATTCCGAAAGACACACACCTTCGAATCCAATAGCTTTAAGATTCTGAATATTTGACTTTAAACACGGTATCTTGACGGCATAAGGACAGAAGCGCGAAAAATGCTGATGCCGAATGGGAGGAATGAATATATGAAGAGCTAAAAACAGCGCTGAACACTTGATAATGAAGAATTAATCTACCACCTTATTTGAAAAACTGGCTTCAAAATTTAATGGCGGAAAAAATACCCAATCAACTAGGAAAATTCGGAAAATAACGAGTGCAGTACCATCGCGATACATATCAATTGAGAGACACATAGAATTTATTTCGGGAAATTTACACTGACAATAAACCCCATCAAAAATAGGTAACTGTCAGCTCAGATTGAACCTTTTACAGATTATATCAATATTTGGTTTTCATTTCTTCTTGCTTACCAGCAAGCCGCTCCCAGAAGCTGGATCTTCAGTAGAATCTTCACCATTGATAGAATAATTATTCGGGGGTGATTTTCCCGATTTAGATTGCTTACTATCACCACTTCCCCCTCCACTTCGGGTTATCTTCACTCGGCTCCTCAAAGCAGCATTTTCGTCTTCCAACTCTTTATTTCTTCTCCTTAATGCTTCAAGTTCATCTAAATTTTGTGGAGCTCCGACACCAACATCATTATTGTTGTTCTCAACCCGTTGGTTAGTTCCTACGTCCCGCCACCTGCCCAAAGAAGTCACACTAACTTGATTCATTCCACTTAATGTCTTCTGAATTTTAGTGTAATGACAAACCCCACTATAAAATTGCTCTTTTTGAAACGAGGTTGCAGTAGAATATTTGTGAATAATTTCATTTAAAGTATCTCTAAGAGTGCTCTTACTTTTATTAAAAAATAATTTACCGCCTTTGATTTCACTTACAGCTTTTTTAAGCGCTAGGACGTATTCGTCCCTCGTCTTACATTTATTTTGATTTTTAATAACCGTTCTTATCCTCTTAATATCTGCCATCCGCCTTTTGGATAAATTCTTTTTTTTGATTTCCTTACGTTCTAGCTTGTATCTTCTCAATGCTGCCGAAATATCTTTGTTCAGGCACTTTAGCGCAAATTCTTCTGTTTTTTCTCTAATGGAATTTTTATCTTTTCTCCTCAAACGTGAGAGCGCACTTTCATCTTCGGATGCGGTTTCCTCACCATCAAAAGATAATACTTGTGAACCAAAACTTTCTTCTAAACCGCTACCTTCATCACTTACAGCACTTGAACCTTGAAAATCTTCCATCGTTTTCTCCTTAGTAGGTTACTTGTAAAATAAAATCACCGTGTTTTTCTTACTACAGTCACAGCCTCCTCGACTCGCGTAATTGCAGAAAGGCTTGTTTTAAAATTACCGTGTATTTTAACCAACGTAGCCAATGTTTCATTCGACTTTCCAGGAAGTTTGCTTACCTCAAAAAAGCGCTTCTCCTGCTGGGCTACAAATTTATTTACCCCACAGACTTTTTGTTTTTTATCACAGGGTTCTAACGTACTCGCAATACGCTTCGCTTCAAATCGCATTTTGGCAATCATGGAAATGATAGAATGAACTTCTGGCTGAGATTTAAGATAATTCTGACTATCCTCGTCCATTTTTTTTAAGTCTTTATCTTCAAACGATTGAGTTTTGACCATTTCTCCTATGGTATTTTCTAAACTATCTTCGGCTGACTCATCATCTTTGATCTCTTGAACATGCTCCTTCAAGAACTTCATCAATTCTTGACCTAATTTAGTAAAATCATTATCGACGGCCAGTTGCAATGCAAAAGGCATCGTTTTGATAACAAATAACAATCCCTCCTTTGCAAGACTTTCTAACGCATTAAAATCCGTTCCTGATTCTCGCAGAGACTTCATTTTTTCGACACGCTCCGACAATTCAACCCCAGATATTGCGATTAAAACATCTTCAATTTGGGCAGATTTTTGATGCAGCATGGCTAATTCAGCAGGGCTGACTCTTTGTTTATCGCCAATCCCTATCCACTGGCAAAAATACTCAATGACACGCTCAGCAAGCGCTTCTCTTACCAAAGGATGTGTAAAGGCAGGTGACATGGAAAGGGGTTTTTCAAAACATCGTTGGGCTTCTAGGAGATACGCCCCACTTTTAGCTAAACGATCCTTAACGTTATCGTCATTTAATTCTTCATCAGAACTGGTAATGTCTTTATGAAGAGCCCATAACTGATCACCTTTCTTTCGCCATGCACTCAAATAATTTGGATCTAACTCAATCGCCTGACTGTAATGTCGAAGGGCTTCTTCAGGGATTCTGGCTCTGTCGCCAAGCCTACATAACTCAATCGCGGCAACTCTTTTTTCATCTGATTTTAACTGTCTACGCATCGCCATTTCTTTGTAGCTATTAAGAAAACATGCCATACGTCTCAGCTTTTCAGCATCCCTTTCGCCTGCCAATTCTCGCTTAAAACTTTCCTTCATTGCGTAGTAAATGGCTTTCATTTCTTTAATATACTTAGCATAATTTTCAGATTTCAACGCATTGAGGCCAATTTCTAGATAATCGAATGCATTCGCTGTTTCCTGTAAATTTGGCACGTTCCCATTATAGAATGGCTCTAGCAAAGCTTCTTCATGCCGTTCTATGTCAGCTTTTTCTTCATTTTCCTCATCTCGGGCCTTTATGATACTTAAACGCCTCTCAACCAATGTTTTTTGTTCTTGAAATGCTTGCTTCAAGGATTGGATTTTTGATCTAACTCCTTCTTTCTGTGAAGAAGGCTTGCTGAAAAACTCGTCCAACTTCGCCAAATTAGATTCTATGTCACGCACGAAAGCTTGCGGTTGGAAGCCTTCTTGAAGTTGTTGCGAGTCGCGCTTTTCATCCAACTCTCCTTTCATTTTCGCCAAGACTTCGACTTTTTCTTTCACCAACTCCAATCGCTGCTCGAGAAAACTACGCCGAATAGTTTCTAAAAATAAAACGGTTTTTCGTGTATAAAATCTTCTTAGCCCTCTTTGACAAGCCTTAATTTCATTCTCTATTTCCTGATCTTTCGTTTCAAATTCCTTTTCTGCAAGCGCTAAATTTGGGAGCCGTTCAGAAAATGGGGCAAAAACATCTTTTTGAAGTTTCACTTTTTTAAGGGCTGCATCAATTCTTGCTTGACCACTATAATCTTCAACCCATTTCAGCCGTATATTTACCCAATAAAACAAAAAATTGGGTATCAAACGACGTTTCGGCACTAATTCACTTACTTCATATCGTTTAGCCAAATTTTCCTTTAAGCTTAATTCATCTGACGCAACACCGCCGAACCAGGGTAATTCAAATAACTTTTTGCGCGCTACTTCATCTCCATGCGAGTCAACGATCAAATGAAACCGAATAAATTGTTCTTGTAATAGTTCATCTCCTTTAATTTGCGGAGTAGTAAAACTTTCTTTGAGAAGTCCTTTCGACTTTAATACACCCACAAATCGGCATAAAACGTCTGCATTTCGAAGGGTTGGATCGGATGCAGCGATAGAAAGACGCGCAAGAATATGGGCCACGATATCATCACGTTCTTTTTTATAAACAGCCTCTTGTGCATCAAGATACGCTTCCCAGTCTTGCAAAATGGAAAGCGGGATCTTATTAAAAACACGGCGCCGTTTCGCAGACTCGTATTCTTTTCTGGCTTGTTCTAATACCAAAGCGATTGCTAATAAAATATCGTATGCTGCCAAAAGAGAAGCATGTGCGTGCGTACAAAATCTTCCATGTTGTTGTAGCGCCGCTTGAATTTCTTCTAGTTGACGTTTTTTAACTTGATTGTCTTCTGCAATTTTTTCAAATTTTTCCCAAAGCTCCTTACTTAATAAAGATTCCACAGTATCTTGTTTGCTTTGGAATTGAGCTTGCGCATGCTGATCTTCACGTCGCACTCCTAATCCATCTCTGACTTCTTTACCCAATTCAGATACTGATTTTTGAGATTTTCCAGGGGATTTTGTACCTATTGATGCCACAAACTCATTAACAGAGTGTTTTAAGTTTGTCGCTATTTGCCGACTAAATTCAGTTATCCCCGTATGATGAAACTTTGAATTTTTATAAGAATCAAAACCTTTCTGCAAAATTTCTTGCGTGAATTCTGGCGATAATGTGAACACCCCAAACGTTTCATCAATGCTGATTGGCTTAGATTCACCCTGAGGGGTAGCGTTATACTTTCTAATAGCTCGCTTTAAATCAAAAATTTCAAATCCCATAACTCTGTTCCTTTTCCAGGTGGAACTCAAAGAATTTTATCAAAACACTACTGTAAAAGCAGTAAAAACTGCAAGAGTTTGAAACTCTAGCAACTTCTGGACCGTCTTAAGCTTCTTACAGATTAAGCTTGCCTCTTCTCGTGTACATATCAAGCAATCAATACTGAGGAACAATAGTGCTTATGGAGCTTTTATAGATAGCTTGTTTTACAACACCATCAAGCCAAATTACTGTCTCATCCTGTCCTACCAAAACTCCTTTAAGCTTAATTCCATGCTTTAAAAAGACGGCAAGCTCCACCCGATCTGCAATTAATTTTTCAATGAACTGATGCTCTATGGAAATACGTTTTGACATAATGAGGTCCCTCTCATTTATAAGGCTAGCGCAGTAATATTAAAGTCTTTTAGGGTTAATTTGAAAGAAGCATACACAGAATTTCGCTCATATCCAACGCACACCCCATGCATAATTCTTACCCCTCAAAAAAAGCCCGATAATCAACCGTTCTCCGCCGTAAAACATTAGCAACTATATCTTGTCCCATTAGCAATGAAATTTAAGTTTGTACAGTTTAAGAATCCAACCAATAAAATTCTTTCATCAAATTTTGATGTATGTTAGGATAGTTACCAACTGTTACGTAATTCAGATCTCCTAGAAAAATATACAAAAACTTTGAATCACTGCCGTAACAAAACTCATCACACTAATACACAAAAAAGGCTCACACTAATTATCATCAAAAGCTTCAACAACAACTTTGATATTAGCAGGAATAAAAATGGACATTAGCACTGATGAAAATATTTTATTCAAAACAGACACAATAACGAAAAAAAACCTGTGTGAACTAAATAGTTTCTTAGACGAATGGGATCAACGCTACAAATTGCAAGCGCAAAGCATTCCCCTGTTTATAGAAACAGAAAATCGCGGCTGGAACATTAAACAGAAAAAATTTTTTGCGAGGGCTTTTTATCATGTTCGCGGACATTTTCATGACTTCTTATGGTACTTAGGTAACCACGCTCCCGACAAAAGATCGAAAGAAGTTATTCTGCATAATTTAATGGAAGAATTTGGTGGGCAAGCCCAATCACATGAGAAACTGTACATCCATTTTGCTAAAAGTTTGGACGTACAAGACATAAACGATGAAATTCTTGAACAGACGACCTATCTTCCATTTATCAAAGAGTTCAATAAAGGCCATTTAAGTCGTCTTTATACCCACTCCTGGCACGACAATTTAGCAATCTTCTCAGCCTATGAGAGATTGGACAATATTGATTACACCAACCTAATGACATTAGTAAAAAACTGGGGTATTCCCGATAAAGATAGTGTATTCTTCAAAGTTCATATGTTAGTTGAGCACTTTGAAACAACGCTCTCGACTCTCTTGTCCATTTGGACAATAAATAAGCAAACAGTTATTGATGCGTTTAATTTCATAGCCTCTCATCAACTACAAATGTGGAAGAATTTATCAGCGGCTGTGGTGGAATATTCATGAGGGCTCGAGTTTGCGACGCAATTTATTTTTTTTAACGTGTATTTTTAGATTTATTGCAAAAAAAACCGAGGATGCCGATCTTCAACTCGTGCCTTTTGGCGTCGTTATGTTTATCAATTTTTTTCTTTATTACATTATCTGGCTAAAATTCAATCAACAAACCTATGAAAATTTATTTCTCCGCGCTACAGCTTCCACACTTTGTTTGATACTTTCTTTAAAAAACTATTGGCCAAAAAGTTTTACAAAATTCCTACCCGTTTACTGGTATTTCACCGCAGGATTCTGTCTTCCTTTTTTCTTTGTATTGATGACAATTAAAAACCACGGTTCGACCATATGGCTAATGAATTGTGTTTCCGCTCTCTTCTTTTTGATGTTGCTATTTGATCTGTTAAGCGCTTTATTCCTCATACTTTTGGGAGGGTTTGTAGCCTATTTGAGTTTTATCTCGACTACACAAGAAGCTTTTTATTTTAACCCGGGAGATGTAAACGCTTTGGGGATTATCGCTACGATGGGAGCCGCATTTATTATCGGAGGGATTTTTACCCACAATAAACAACTCATTCAAAACGCAAAATTAAACGGAATGATGGCTGCAGGCGCCAATATTGCGCATGAACTCCGAACTCCATTAGGTTCTATCACCAATGGCATAAAGGGAATAAAACGCTATTTTCCTGCTTTTTTAGATAGTTACCGCATCGCCAAAGAACACCATTTAGACATCCCGGAAATTCGCCCGGATCACTTCGAAACTTTAGCTACTTTATTAGACGATGTTGAATCAGAAACTGAATATTCCAACACTGTTATTAATATGCTTCTGGTCAAAGTAAAACATTCTGATATGAATTTTTCTGCAACAGAAGAGTGCACCATATCACAATGTGTTCAAAAAGCTTTAGAAAGATATCCTTTTGCCTCAGACAAACAAAATCAATTAATTCATTGGGACGACTCTAATGATTTTACATTTAAGGGTAATCAGATGCTAATGACTCATGTTTTATTTAATCTGATAAAAAACTCTTTGTACTTCATAGATGAAGCTCGTAAAGGCGAGATTCATATCTGGGCCAAAACGGGTAAAAAATACAACCATCTCCACTTTAAGGACACTGGCAAAGGTATTCCGAAAAACATCCTCCCTAAATTATTTACCCGCTTCTTTAGCACCTCTGCAAATGGGACAGGGTTGGGGCTGACCTTCTGTAAAATGGTTATGGAAGGCTTCGGGGGCTCCATCCTTTGCCATTCTATTGAGAATGAATACACTGAATTTACCCTTCGTTTTCCAAAAATCTAGTCAAATCCCGTCAAACCATGATGTAATAGTCTTTTTTGATGCTAGGGACTCTCATGATCACGACAAACGGAATATCAGCATACTACTACCCTACCTTGGCAGTTCTAGTTGATGATAGCGAACGATTTCTAACAACAATCAGTCTGCAATTAGATACAAACCTTGCTTACGTCACCTTTAGTGATCCAGAACAAGCACTAAAATTTGTTACCCAAAAAACTCCAAATTCATTAGCCGAAAAATGTTTGGCTGAAAATGGGGAAGCTGGTAATTTTGGAGTTCAATCTACTGAACATGACGTCAAACTTAATTTATCAAAACTGTACCAGCAAATTTATAACGCCGAACGCTTTAATGAAACTTCAGTCATTGTGGTTGATTATTCAATGCCGAACATGAATGGCATGAAATTTTGCAAAAGTATTCGTGAATTAAATAAATCAATAAAAATAATTTTATTAACTGGTGAAGCAGATGAAGGGAAAGGTGTTGAAATGTTCAATGCTGAGCTTATTCATCGATTCATTTCGAAAAATTCGCCTGGATTCGGAGAACAAGTTAGTAGTGCTATTGCTGAATTGCAACGAAACTACTTTGAATCACAATCAAAGCTTATTATACAAAATTTATCTACAAAAGCTTCTTCCTGCCTGCATGAAACAACCTTTATAAAAGTATTTCATGAAATTATTCGTAAACATAGAATTGTTGAATACTACCTTATTGAAAATACAGGCAGTTTTCTTTTGCTAAAATTTGATGGCACTCCAATTTGGCTCCTGGTTTCAAGCGACACAGAGCTTCAAGAATATTGCGACATTGCAAAAGATTATCATGCGCCACCTGAGATACTAAAACTCTTAAAAGAAGGCCAAAAGATTCCTTATTTTAAAAATCCTGATGAATACATGAAAATGTCAGGTGTACATTGGGAAGCGCATTTACATACTGCTCAAAAAATCCAAGGGGAAAATACAACTTATTACTACGCGCTCGTAAAAGAAGAAGAGTTGTTTCCAATTGAAAAGGAAAACGTTCTCTCCTACAAAGAGTACATGGAAACAGTCTGGCCACCTATTTGAAAAAGATTTACTTCGAAACTTTAATACGATGCCATATCACTGGGGCAGCATACACCAGCTCAACATCGTACAAAATTGGAGTCTGTAACGCTGTTTGAGTATTCAGACAAATAAGATTGTAATGTCCAGGTTTGCTTCCCAAACGCAGTTGGCGCACGCTGTTCTCACCATTTTGAGTTTCAATAATGCAGTTTTTTCCTGCTGCCTCTGTAATTTCTTCATCGTAATATCTAATGCCTGCTACATAGTCACCCTGTTTATAAAATGGTTCCATTCCATCATCCACAATTTCCAAATAAATTGCTTCATCATGTAAATTACAAAAAGCTGCCAATTCAGTTTGTATACTTTCAACATCGGTTTTATTTTTCTTCTTACTTTTAAATGGCTGCCGTTCAATATTTTCTATGGCGCCTTGTAACTCTCCATTTTCAAATAATTTACTCACCACTCCGTCCGGCCCATTCCCCACTCCTTGTAAAAGCCAGCCCACACTGCATCGAATACCTTCACTTCTTAAGGCCAGGAGTATTCGCTTAGCTCCTTGCTCAGTTAAGCCAGTGTGGATTCCGTCTTCCCAAGAGCGAAGCGTATTGGCACTGATGTTATATTTATTTTCAAATGCTTTACGCGATGAAAAACCTGCCATAAGCCGTAAACGCTTTAAGCGTTCACCCCGCTCTGCTTTCGATGACATAGCTTCGTTCACTGAAGTTTGACTAACTTTTGTCGTTTTTTTGCGTTTCATTTCCGGCATATCGACCCAATAACCCTATAGTAGTGGCCTCTCAACACTCATCAAAATTTGATGAAATAAACATTGACACTCATCAATGTTGGATATATTATGAGCGTCATAGCTGGGCTGCAACCCAACTATGACAAGGTTGAGGCAATGCTTACTAGGCTTTTCCTCGGTGGGTAGTATTGCATATTACCTCGCCTCAAGGAATGCGTTTTGCCTCATTGTAATAGGCTTTGAGCAATGGGAAAGAATATGGAAATTAGCACTTCAAGACAAAAACAGGCGTTGGTTGTTGAAGACAACGCCATGATTCAAAAGATTCACTCAGCATTTCTAAAATCGTTTAACTACGGGGTCACCGCAGTAAGAACAGGCGAAGAAGCCATTATCATTCTTAAAAGCAATGCTACTTTCGATGTCATCCTCCTAGATATCAATTTACCCCAAATTAACGGCTATGAAGTTAGCCGCATTATTCGAGAGGAACTAAAAGATATATCTACCCCAATCATGGGAGTAAGCACTAATACAGCTAGTGAAATTCGAGATAAATGTTTGTCCGCAGGAATAAATGAAATTTATACCAAACCTATTCTGCAAGAAACGATAAATAATTTTTTACAAACATATGGAGCCAAAACCAATTCAGGGCCAGCAATCCAGCGTTAGTCCTAGAGTATAATAGCAATAATCATTTTTGTAGCGATAATTAAGGAGTTAGAACATCAAGCACTCTAACTCCTGATTATTAAAATACTATTAATACTTTATGAGAAAAATGAAAATGAAAATTTTTGAAATACGTAAAAAAAATCTCAGTCTACTCGTTGAAGAAACGGGTGGGATTACGGCATTGGCTAAACACCTAAAAAAATCACAGAGCCAAATTAGCCAACTACTTATGAAGAAGTCTACTAGAAAAATCGGCGATAAATTAGCCATTAGCATTGAAAAGCACTTCAAAAAACCACGCGGCTGGCTAGATCTAGAAAATGTTCACATACAATATTCTGTTGTGCCCCTAATTAAATGGACAGAGATTACCAAAGATATCAAACATTCTTTAGCCAACAACCAGTTAATTGCTACACAACCGCGCGTAAGTTCTAAATCATTCGCATTACAAATCTTTAATGACACAATGGAATCAACTCATAGCATTTCATTTCCTAAGCATTCTATTGTTATTGTTGATCCCGAAAAACCTGCAGAACCAGACTCATTTGCTATTGTTCAAGATGGAAAAAGCAATTCAGCCATTTTGAGACAGTTGATTTTCGAGGGAAATCACATTTATCTGAAACCCTTGAATCCCCTTTACCCTCTTACAAAACTAAACAAAAAACCTGTTGTTTATGGCGTAGTATGCGGAATACGTCTAGCGATTGAATAGGAATTAAAATGATTATTATAAAGTTTTTTTGCACAGGTTTTCAGATTGGCATTTCACGAGTTAAAGCTGGAAACAAAAAATTCTGGTCTGCGAAAATATTCGATAAAAATAAGAATTTTGTAAAACAATTTTATGACACAACCCAAGAACATACAAAAATAAAAGCTTTGGAATGGGTCGAAAGTAAAAAGCAATATCAGAAAATTTAAATTAAAATATTTTTTTATACTAAAGAGAAGAGGTAATACGAGTATGTTTATAATTATAGCAGGAGTTGTAGTTTTTTTTGCTGGTGTATTGGTATTAACGTTGGGAATTTCTGCCATCGTTAAACTGATTCAAAAAGAATACAAGCTTAATAAAGCAATTAAAGAGATGAATGGCGAAGATCCTTATAATGCATTGTATGAAAGTGACAATTTATATGCCTGTGTTGAACGTGATCATCTCAAAGATGTTATTGAGAGAGAAAATGTCGCGCGTCACGAACATGGATTTTTAGGAAGAGTTAAAGATTTCTTTTCCAATGAGAAAAAAGAATCTTCTAAATTACTAAAAGAAATTTATAGCGTTAAAACACAGGTGATTAAACAGGACGCTACTGATCCAGAAATAAATTCTTTAGAAAAAGACATTAATCAGCAATCCTTATCCAAGGCGAAATCGGCCTATCGGATTCTTAAATCGCAACGAGGTCGAGAACTATTTCAAAAAAATTTATTGAATAAACCGCGGCGAGCAGCTCATACATCGGATCAAGAAGAACACGTTGGTGAAACGATGAACACGGCAAAACACCACAGAAAAAATGCGTATCAATTTCAAGTAAAAACGACACGCATACAACGACTGTTTGAATTCTTCAAAGATATTGGGCGTCCTAAACAATATCAACCCACGAAAAGATTTAAGGTTTAGGTAAAGATAACGGAGACTAATATGAATGAGCAAACAGCAGCACGGGATAAAAATGTAACGACTCAAAGCAATGAGCCACATTTTAAACGCCAACGCGGAACTTTTTTTGCTATAGATGTTCAAAAAGAAGTTTCTTCATTTAAAAACGAGTTATTTAATTTAACAAACAATGGCGTTGTTTTAGCTGATATTGAATTTTCTGAAATCAATCGATTGGTAGATGCTAAAACTGTTAATCAATCGGAAGAGCATTGTTTTAAGGCTAATTTATTAGATTATTTGCCCCAATTAAAGTTTCTGTTTGAACTAAGTTATATTCTTAAGCGCATTAAACCTTATTGTGAATTCGTGGATGACGCCATACTTCCACACATGAGAGCAACCCTGACAAAAATCCGATTAGTGTGTGGCTGTGATTTAGCCCATCCTCAAACATGGAGTAATGCTCAAACTCATACGAAAAAGATATGTGATGAAGTGACTCGCCTTGAACTTTCTAAGTTAAAACTTAATCGATTCTATGATCTTGTGCTCGATGATATGGAATGGTTTGTCATGAGCTTCAAATCAGCGGAATGGGAAAATAAACGTAACTTTTTTGTTGAATTAAACAAAGACGAACCGTTGTTAGCGTGGATGCAACCTTGGGTTGAGGTTGCAGAAAACAAAGAAACGAATTGGCGAAAAGCTTTATTTAAGTCGTTAGATTTATTGTCTACAGAAGAACCTACAGTTGAAAAGAGAATTTACGAATAATCTAAGGGAATAAATTAAAGCAATTATTGAATTCTGAATTTTCTCATCTAGTAAAAAATACGTGAGATTCTCATATCGGCGATTGATCACGCCTGAAAAGGAAAAGATTATACCCTCGCGCCATGCTCAATTTTATAAATACATCTCATCTACACCTCTAAAATCTCTCTATATTTCCTTATATCCATGATACCGCTTATTTTTACACTAGCTAATAAGACAGTTTATCATTTTGAGCGTAGTTGCGATTCACTCGGTTGATGTTTTTGAAAAATTTCTGCTTCTTTTTTCTTAGCAAACTGTAGCAACGGTATCACATTGGTAGGACTCATTACACGTAACTTACCTGCTGCAGGATCCAAATGCGTCCCAACTTTTTTACCGATTGCACCTCCAATTACTTCTCCCGTATCATAAGATGGGCTAAGTAAAGCCATTGTTAGAGGAGTCGTCACAGTTGAAGCCCCTGGCACAGCCAAACCTACAACCATTAATGCAACCAGCCCCGCAATTCTAACGCTTTCAAATGCAATTTCCCCTGAGATTTTACCCGTACTCTCGTACCTTTCTATTAGTCGTGATGTAAGATCTGCAATTAATTCATTAAAGCCTCCCTCATACAACAACCACAGCACGAAACTAGTACAGTTTAAGGTACTACCTCTAAATAAACTACTCCCTACAAGGCTCCAGTTAACCTTTCCTTTTGAAACATGCAAAAATGAATCATTAATTTTTTGAAAATTTAAATTATGAAAAATAAAAATTTCTGGACACCCTAAACGTCTATGATCACTATCAAAGTCTTTAAATTTTGCAGGAAATGATTTAAAAAAGCGTTGCATAGGCTTAGATTTTCGATTTTGCTCTGAACTCATATCAGGATAAAAACTTGCATAGACCCCTTGAGAACCATAAGTTCTAAGCGAAATGTGTCCATCTCCTCTATTACCTTGATCATTAGGCGCCCATACATATACATACACTTTACTAGGATCGCTACATTTCGCAAAACATTCGCATTTTTTATCATTATCATCTTTTTTTCTGCCTTCAGACTTACCTTTTTTAATTCTGTGGTATCTGGTTATATAAGCTGGAGCCAAAGTAGGATTCTCTGCCAAATTCAATTCTACTTCAGGATTACTTTCTAGAGCTTTTAAAATAGGGGATATAAGATTGGTATTCAGCCCCGTATTTCGCAAAGAAATTCTCCTCAGAGTAGGATGTGTTCTAACGAGATGTGCTATTTCCTCTGCAATAATGCTGCTATTCTTGAAATCATAGTGATCGAGTGATAATGAAGTTAAGGAGACGTTTAATTTTACTTCTCTTAGCATTGCTAAAAATTCGTCGGGGGTTAGTAATCGTGGAGAGTATTTCCATTGACGAATTGCTCTATCCTCCGACCAATGAAGACAACTACCCGCAACATAAACATCCCCTTGAGGACTGGTAACAACGTGCTTAACATAGTCGCCATGTCGTAAAATCTTGCTTTCTTTCCAATTATCTCCATCCCAGGACCAAATTATTGCGGTTCTATCATAACTTCCACTAATAAAATCACCATTAGGTAAAAATGAAAATCCTGATATAATTTTTTGATGAGCGGAAAATTCTCTCAAACAAGAAATATCTTTTTCCTCTGTAACTCGCCATATTTTTACAACACCCTCATAGTCGCCCGTGAAAATATTTTTTTCAGAATTCACGCAAATAGTTGTAATAACAGATTGATGGGCATCCACGACTCTAATATGTTGCTTGAAATCTCGCAAATTAAAAACCACAAGATCTTTGGTTAAGCTTAGGATAATAAAATTATCCCAAAGGTACGCCATGGTTGTTAATCCAGGCCTGTTGTCTACAGGTAAATGAATCTGTCTGAAACGACTCATTTGTTCAGTGGTAGCTGTAAATAAAATACTTCTTTTAATCTCGCAAAAAGTCTTCAAATCTTGAGGTTCTACAAAAGTTAAGGTACCACTTCTATGGCCAAAAACATAAACATTATTAAATACTAGATTACACGTTATTTCTCCTCCCATTCGTATCTGTTTTAGATAGAGATCTGTTTCTTCTTCTGTTTGTTGAGGAAGCAAAACTGAAGTCAGAGGTATTTCTAACGTATACTTCCTTTGTTTTTCAGCTAGACGAGCCTGCCCAGTTAATGGATCATTACTCCATATTGTTGTAGTACCATTCGAGTTACTACTAATAAAATCACCATTAAGCAAAAATGAAAGTCCCACAACAGGTAGTGGTTGTGCACACACGCCACGCTCGTAAAATATATTAAACTCAACGTCAATACCCCAAATCTTTATCGCACCGTCTAAATGCCCTGTAAAAACTCTTCCTGTAGAATTCATTGCGAACGCTGAAACTGGAGACTCATGGATATGGCGTAACATACTTACGTTTTTTAATGACCCAAAATCAAAAACCATTAAATTATTATTTACACATACAACAACTAAATTTCCTTTTAAATAGGCCATATGAGTGAATCCTGGACCTCCGGCTTCCTGAAATTCGTGCTGTATAAAACCTACAGTATTTTGGTAACCCTCACTAAGCATAGCTTGATAAGTCGAAAAAAACGATTGTAAATGGCGAGTTCGTATAAATGTTAAAAGGTTACCATCACTCCCAATAATCGAAATATTTCCAAAAACTAAAGCAAATTTTAGATCTTTGACAGCCCTATTTTCTTGAATGTAACAATCATCTTCAGCAGGAATTTTAATAACAGTAGTGATCAGCACAGTAACAGCTGACTCAGGAAGAGGAATACTCTTGGCGAGTATAGTATTCAAATCGAAAGGGCTTGTTTTTTTCTTGCTCCGAACATATGCCACTTCTGGCGATCTAAAGTTACAAAGAAAAAATGCACTGCCATTGCTAGTGTCGGATACAACTGTAAAAGAAGATCGCCTTAAATAATCCGTCAATTCCGAGTTTAATAATCCGCCTAACCCCATAAGCATTTTTGCCCATGCTGTATTCATATATTTTTGTTCTTCGAACCAAGCAAATGAGTCTCTTTGTTGCGTGCTGCTATTAAAAAAATAGGCATCACTATTTTCACGAACAACAACTAAACCTTCTCCATATAATCTCATCGCTAAAATATTAGCCTTATCATTATCAATTATTCCTCTTTCACTATAGTTTCCAACTAGAACTATACTTAAGTTTAACTGAGGCAAATCATTATTTCTCAATTTCCAACGTAATAATTCTATATTCCCAACTTTCATCTCATCAGAAAACAATAGTTTAACTTTCCTTTGACGCCTCTCAACAAAACCACGCAAAGCAGGATCATTCGGCCGCAAAAAATCTTGCATTTTTCGAACTTGTTCCTTCACTAGTTCAGATGAGCCAACAGTGTAAAGTGATGACTTTAATGCGATCCCTTGAATGCGGTCTAATATATCTTCAGCAACAATTCTCCCACATGATTCAGAATCTTCGCTATCTTGTCTTGCTAAATAAGGGCTTCTTGCAGGTGCTATGACCACCATCGATGTTGGTAAAATATCTAAAACTCTATTTCTTATTGTCTCTTGGAGCACCATAACTTTTGCAAAATCCATATCTCTGTTTCCATAGGGATCATGAAAAAAGATGTTAACCTTAATTTCTCCTTTAAACTTGTGTAGCTGGATTTCTCCAACTACCCAGTGAAATAGAGATAAATTAAATGGAAACAAAATTTTAATATGCGTTTCATCCCTTAATAGAAACTCTGCTATTTCATCAAACAAGTCATGACCTGTATTTTTAGCATTTAAATCATCAATATATTTTTCGACATATTCTTTAGAAAACTCTGCTTCTTCTAGAACCCTTAATACAGCTAATACTAATTCGAACGAGGAATGCTTAAGTCGATTATTTTCTAGATAGCCTATTATTGCATCAATAGATATAGTTTTAAGAATATCAAGGTGGGGAACAAGTCTTTGTAAATATATCGCCAATTCATTCTGGCCGAATTTGGTTTTGTCTAAAAAATAATCTACGGGAAGTGCCTTGCCAAAAGAATCAATTGCTGGCATAAAACAAACAATATATTCAACTCCAGTATCGGCAAATATACCCTTTAATCGATATTCACATTCGTCAGCAAATCCCTTAAACTGTGGATTAAACCTAATATTCATTCTAACGTAAGTAGTTATATCGTCGTCACTATAAATATCTGGAACACGTTCTTCTTTATCTTGGCGTGATTGCTTTAATATTTTACGACGTTCCATCAGGTTAGCAGCAGAATGCTCTATATCAGACTTTAAACAAGAGCTAATGGGATTACCCTCAATTGCAATTCGAATAATATAAGAATTATATTGAATGGCCCCTAAAAGCATGCGAGCGCTTTCATTATTGAGTTTACATCTATTTAAGGAAATTGAACGAATAGGTGCATTGTTAGCAACTGAACGAATAAGATTTTCAAATTCTTCTATAGCAAGCTCTTTATCATCATAAACAATCTCATCACCAAAAGCACAATCTGGGCTCTCTTTATCAGGTTGGCTTTTCTGTAATGTTGTTCTCTTTAAAATAGGCACAAAGTGAAGATTACACACTGCTATATGAATTGTCTTTTTATCTTCCCAATCAACGTCTTTTTCATCTACATTTTTGAGTCTGCTTTCATCAACTACGTTATGACTTACAATAAATTTTTGCTTTTCTTTTGTCACATCATCCGGATTTTCACGCACCTCAATCACATGAAGTTTAATTTTCAATACTTTACAAATAATTTTTCCATCTAGGTAAGGCTCCCCCCAAGTAGCCAACCGATCGTCACCTAATCCATGTCCCGCCTCACGCTCTTGTACTGTATATTGAACATTCGCAAGATATTGTTGGTACCTGGCACTATCATTGAAAGCTTGGGCTATCCAATTGTCTGCATGATTTGGATTTCCACCACATCGTCGGTCTAATTCTACTGCATATGTATGACACAAAAGCCTCAAGCCTTTCAGCGAATATTCTTCAGTTTCAAATATCTCGTTTAACTCTTGCGCACAGGCATCATAGAAACAATCTCCTTCACCTTTAGCATCCCCTAAATCGAATGTCTTGGGAATTACTTGAGTGAATAGGTTCTGTTTTTCAGCGGAATCTTCTTTTATATGTAAAAAAAGTCCATGCCTTCTAGTTTTTTCAATCCACCAACTATCTTGTTTTTCGAAAAGTCTATTATCTTCAGTTATTTCTCTTACATTTTCTACTTCTTCCATTTCCATAGTTGGATTTTCCTTGTTATTTTTTCAAGACCCCGCTCAAAGAGCCTCCAGCCGCAACCTTGGCATTCTTTTCCGGCTTTGCAAATAATTTATTTAAAAGTGGCTCATCAATCTCTACTCCAGCAATTTTTAGTTCATTTATACACCATGTTGTACAATTTTCAGCAGGTGTTGCAGCAGAATTGTGATCATTTTTTGCGGCACGAGAGCCAAATTTTTGGTAATGTGGAAGCTCATCATATCTTCCTGCACCATTTAGCGCTGCATCATATAGCGCTTTGATTTCAAGGCTCCGCGTCTTAATATCCGCTATCATCTTTAACACTTCTAAGCGTGGCACTAACCAAGTGCTCGAAGTGGCATTTCGATAACGTTCTTCAATATCATATCTATCCGTCTTTGCATATTCATTCGTTTCTCTCACAATAACAGCAGTAATATACCCTTTCACATTTGCTAATGATCCATCTTGCTGACCTGGGAGCGCTTCAGCTCGAATATCATATTGTCCAACAAAAAGCTCTGGAAACATTGCTTCAGTCCTTCTCAATCCTTCTACAACAATTACACTATGACCTCCGAGCTTAGCTCCCATATTAAGCAGTGATACAGCATATAAATCCTCATCAAAAACCGATGTTCCATCTACTTTACTGCGATGATCTTGGTCTTCCATAAAACTCTCCTCGTAAAATAAAAATCGATAATAAAATTAAATCATACTTAAATAAATTTTATTTTTTTAAAGCTTTATACTCGCAATTCATGCATCCTTCTTGTTAATGGCTGTTTTTAATATAAAATATCCTTCAACCAGTTTTCTTTATTTGCGGTTACAATTTTAAATTTGCAGATAGATTAAATTTGTTTGTATATTTTTTGATAACTTCATGGGGGATTTTGACATAGCGTAAATTTAATCGTCGTAAATCTCCCTATAAACAACTTAAAAATTCAACAGCTTAAATACTACACTAAAAATAAAAATTTTTCCAGTGAAAGTAAGGGATACTCTCTGATCTACCATGGAATAATATTAATTAATCTAATATTTAGATCTGAAGTGGCCAGTTATTTTAGCTTTGACTAAATCAATTCTCTGTCTCGGCACACTGAATCAAATACAATGTCTTTTGTCACACTGATATTAAATTGATAGCCTGGCCTTATTTCTAGCGTGGGCTGAATATTAACGTTTTTCTGAGTAATAGAATTTGCCGTATTTGCAATATTAGTCCCCAAACTTTGAGCCAGTATTTGATTCACACTGGGAGAACTATTGAAATCATTACTTTGATTTTGCGGCTGGCTCAATTGAGCACCCGAGCTTAGCAAACTCATTAAAATTACAGAACCAAATATTTTACCGTAATGATTATTCACCTCATCGCTAAATCCAGCGTATCCACTGATATCAACACCAGGCATACCATTAAGATCGACACTTTGACCATTTGGAAAAATTAATCTTTTCCATGCAATCAATACTCGTTCTTGGCCGTACGCAACTTTTGAATCATAAGATCCAATAACTTTTGTACCTTGTGGAATTAATAAATTATTTCCAGAAACACTATCATAAATATTTTCTGTAACCTCCGCGATTATTTGCCCAGGCAAATCCGAATTAATTCCTGTGATAAGTACCGCCGGAATAATACTGCCCGCCTGTAACTCATAAGGACTAACAGGATTCTGAACTGCTGAACCTAAATAATCAGGATTAATGGAATTATTTTGATTGGTTTGTTGTTTGGTTGGTTCAGAAGAATTCAATTGCGAACTATTGGTAATTTGATTACTCGTAATTGCTGCCTTCATCGCTTTTTCAGTTTCGTCATCACCATTACCATTCGTATCACTTTCGTTAAAACCAGCCCCTTTTCCTAATATTAGATTTTTTAACTGTGCTTGCTGTTTTGCTGTCAGCGGTTTGTTTGGTAAATCAGGTAATGGTGGCGGCGTCTCATTTTTATACCAATTGGTATCTTCCGATGTAGCAAGCTGCTGAACTTTTGGATGATTTTGATTTTCCTGCTGTTGTGTATTTTTCGAATGTGCAAGATTCGCAATAATCGTTAAAACAATTATAGGGATTGCGATACCCACAACTACTACCCAAAACTTACGTGCCTTTGTTGTCATAGGGTATTTTTTCTTAAAAAGTGATTTGAAATTATTCATGTCCATTAACTTTCTCCTCAAAGATTTTGATTAATGATAGTTACTTTAGATTGGCTATGACCAACCCCTAAAATTAACACCGCTTTTTTGAAAATCTTGTCGACAATAAAATAAGGTTTTTTGAAGCGATAATTAACCAGTGCTTTCGCATCACTGTCCGAATCTAAAATAAATAATGCTGGCAAATCATCACTGCTGACACAATCAGGTACTTGAATATAGGTATGCACACCATCATCAAATATGCGTGTAGGCTTCCAACGAGGAGAACTAAAAAATGATGTATCAACGCTATAATTAAAATTCATCTGGGCTAACTGAATATTAGGCAATGGCGTAATATTTTGTACCTCACTGGCTAAGTTTTTTTGAATGTCAGCCGGATACCAAAATTTTACGTTTCTTAAATATTTACCATTAGATGTCGAAACCAATTTAAGCGTATACATTCTCTTGTCGGTTGTAATAACCATGTCTGTACTAATATTAGTCTGTGAAGGTTTAATCAAGATGTGCGCTTGCCGATTACTACCTGCACCCGAATACGCTAATGCATAAGACCATCGCACTGGATCACCTGAACTTACATTAGTTACATTCTCGCCATCTTCCAAGGTAGCAACCGTTAATTCGAATGGACTTGTACTAATGATGGGTTGTGAAGCTTCAAAGGCAAATTGTTCAAATCCGCTCGTAATGATGTTCGGAGCTTTGCCGGTCTTTAAATACTGCTCATACGCTTGCTGAACCTTCTTATCATTACCATAACTTAATTGATAATCAGATTTTGGAGGCGTAGGTTGAATAACAGCGGGTGTCTGAGATACATGATGTGTCGATGCGCACCCGCTTAGTATGGCTGCTACTGCTGAAACAAAAAGAACCTTCTTCATATGATTATGCTCCTGTGCTTTGTGACCATGTGATAGTAGTGATATACAATCCAAACGGATTGTCATTAATAAATCTGGAATTAACTTGTCCGAATTGATACGTTAAATCTGCCATCCAACGTGTTTTAGATTCTTCCGATCCATCATTTGCACGTTTTGTTTCATCCCATACTACTTGCCAAGTGTTTTTCCCCAGCGGCATGGAATTCACTATATTCACGTCCACTTTATATTTCTGAGCGTTTTCTAGTGGATTATATTGTTGGTAGTAATCATGAAGGGTCTTAATCGCGCTATCACCTGCATACGCATACACTTTATTTAATATTTCTTTCTCAGCTTCAGGATCAGACAAAATAGTGCGCGAATTAATGATGAATTGATTAGCTACAAAATTAACAATTTTTTCATTATGAATAGACGTTGAAGAAAGTGGCTGCATGGCGTAGGGCATCCCGTTATTGGTATCAATTACAAAAGGTTGAATCCGTGAAGACATGGCTAATACTGTCAGTGCTAATGCTAAAATGACTACGGCGATAAGTGAGATTAACATTGCGATTTGGTAATTCTTCTTAGATTTTGCAATATTCATATATCTATCATCCCACTCTTTTTTTCCTGCAGCACCTTCAATGTATGGATTGTTACTCATAGTTTCTCCTTAGATTTAATAAATGATTGTGCAATAGGTTTAATTAATGGCTTTGCATTAGGACTAATTAGCGGCTTCAAAAGATTAACCGCAGATTTTACATATTGAGCTGTCGCCATAGTTAATGCGGCACTCTCCATATGCGAATCATTTGACACTGCAAATCCAACAATTCTCGCCAAATGATCAGGAAGAGTTTTAGATAATGACCAGAACAATAAGACTGCCGTTAATAACCACCAGTAATCATCAAAGCTTGTTTCTTGCTGAGGCAATAACGCTTCAATATTCAGAATAACTCTCATACCTGTGCCTATTACTAAATACAATCCAAGTAATTTTGCACAGTTAGCAATAATGGCTTCCAACATGTTGTGGGCTATTTTTGAGGTTGCACTTAATGCTGCAAAACCCAGAAAAAAACTAGACACTGCGACTAAAGCTGTTGTTTCAATAATCGTTGCAGCTAATCGCAAAGCAATACTCATAAATACAAAAATAATAACTAAATAAACCACTATTATAATGATTGCACCAAACGTAATTTTTAAAATATTAAATGATTTAACAGGTGCTAAAACCTTATTCGCTAAAGCTATGCCATCATTCACAATGGAAGAAGGATCGCTAGGAGATTGTGTAAGCGTTTCTCCCATAGACTGCGCGCTTTGCAGCATACTCATTAACCATTGATGATTTATCATAAGCGCATAAAAAATCATCGTTATTAAAAATTTCTTTAAAAATTGTACGAGCGCTTGATCAAATTCTCCCTTTTCAAAAGCAAGCCATAACCAAAACCACATCATATTAATCACAAGAAACCCACAAAAAATCCATTGCCCCCATTGAGTAAACTGTGATGCAAATCCTGTAAGCGCTGATAAATAAGTGCTTACAGAAGTACTTAACGCACCTGATAAAACACTATTCATCTGGAAAAATCCGAAAGATGAACTTGGTGACCAGAACCACCATATGGGACGAAATGTGTGCTTCCATTTTTAATCATTTGATTTAACCCTGCTTCATTGCTGGCCTCTGTCTGTAATTGTTGAGCGTAATACTCATTTTGAGCATTTGATTGCGACATCATCGTTTGTCGAAGTAATTGAAGTTGTGAAACAACTTCCGTAGAAATTTGGGCTGATGCTTGTATAGCTTGAGTTTGACCATGCGCATTTTGTATTTGTGATTGTAGGAACGCGATTCTTTTCGGTTCATTGGCAAAATCCTCCGCACTAATATTTAATGATTGAAGTGTCCCGTTCAGAGTATTCATTGTAGTAGTCATGTTTTGCTGGTATTGCTGATTGAAATCTTGAGGGGGTTGATATCCTGGATACGCTTTTTGAAACTGACTACCAACGTTTTGAGCACTATATGAAATGCCATTTGCAGACTGAATTACATTACCTAGTTCATTAATTTGTTGTGATACATTACTCCACTGGTACTGATCACCGCCCAATGTCTTAATGGCATTCAATGATTGCTGTAAATAACTCGCTTGCTGCTGCAATATTTCAATCTGAGAAACAAGCTGAAGATAATTTTGAACAGTCTCACCATACACAGCAGCATCAAATACCGCCCACTGCGCATAAGAACTCATAGGAAAAAATAGACATAAAATTAAAGTAATTATTGTTTTATACATTGTATTAACTCCTCTCCTTTTTCTTTAGAAAGCCCGATGTAATCAAGAGCTACACTCCCCGTGTTAAAACCTAAATCAATTAAACGATTACCTTCTGGGGTTACCACGTAATAATCTTTTTTGGTTTGCGCATCTTTAATAATTTGAATCTGCCTATCGTTTAATCCCATTTTTGAATACAGCGATTTCATCGACTCATCCATATCAGGATTAGGTAAATAAATTTTAGTTGGGCAAGATTCAAGAATTGATGCAGTTAACTGTGTTAATGATTGCGTAGTTGGATCATATAAATCAGATAAAGATGTAGTAACAAAAACTAATCGCCCATTACCTTTACGAAGTGTCTTCTGCCAATCCAAGAGCTGTTCTGCAAATACAGGATGTTTACTAAATCGCCAGAACTCTTCAATCGGAATAAGTGTAGGATATTTACCCTTACTTTCTTCAATATACTGACTAATATGATTAAAAATATGCATTAAGACAGGTAAATAAATATCAGGCTTTTGAGCCAACAACCAGTTCATTTCAAACGTATGCAGATAACCTAAACTACTCAAACCATCTGATTCTGCATCCATTAATTTGAATGAGCCGTCCAACGTATAAAACTGCAAAGCGTTTTTAACATCTGAATTCTGAACAATGTTTCTAAAAACAGTTATGTTGCGATTATGAATTTGCGTATTTTCAGAAAGTGCATTAATCGCATCACTGATAGCCTTTCTAACATCAGGATTTAATTTGATCTCTTGAAGCTGGACCAAACACTCAATAAACTGCGCTGCGCGCAATTTTTGTGAAGACGTGGAAAGATCTGCTAGAGGGCTAAAAGATAATTCATCAGCGTTTCCTATATCATAATGTCGCCCATCCAGTGCATACGTTAATGCTTTATGAGAATAATCTTTATCGAAGGCAAATATTTTTGATCCTTCATATCGCAAAAATTGAGCCAATAGAAACTGTAAAAAAGTCGATTTACCACTTCCTGTTGGGCCAACCACCAAAATATGCCCCACATCTCCGACGTCACAGTGAAACCGAAATGGCGTATATCCTGATGTTTTTGCATAAAATACAGGTGGAGAGTTTTTGGGTAACAAAGATGCCGTTGGTGTAATCGCATTCCCTGTCCAAAGTGTATGTAACGGCAGAACATGAGCGAGATTATAAGAATCAATAAATAATCGTCTGACATTAGCACTTCCATGCCCTGGAATACTTCCCAACCAAGCATCGAGCGCATTTACGTCTTCGAGATGTAAATTAAAACCTTTTTTTTCTAAATAATTCTGAAGACTTTTTACCGCTTGAATTATTATGTTTTGATCTTCATTCATAATAACAATGCTGCTGGTCCAATAACCAAAACGCGTACTGTGATTACTATTGGAGGTAAGAGCGACTTGAGTTTCATCAACCATTTCAACTGCATCTTGGTTAACTTTACTGCTTGGCTTTGAGAATAATGCCTCTTTCACTGTTCCCAATAATCCTTTAATTTTATTGTGCCAATGTTTTTGAAAACGTTTAATTTCAATATCTGCCGTTGTTTCACTTAAAGGAATAAATCGATTTGACCAACGATAAACTAGGGGATATGTGCTCATTTCCTCTAATAAGCCTGGTTGCGTGTGTTGATTTACATAACCCAAGACAGACAAGACATAAATATACTTATTGCCAATTTTAGGAATATATCCACCAACTAATTGTTTACGGCCTAAAAGTATATCGACAAAACAAGGGGAGTCAGGAAGAGCTAGGGGCAACAACTCTCCTGTAATACATGTATTTAGAAATCTTAGTAAACCCTCGTAATTTAATTTCACAAACTTTAATTGTGTGTTCAATAATCCAAGACATCTTTCAATGGTTTCGAGGAATTGTCTGAGTAACTTCGTTAAGTCCTGAGAATCCTCTGTGCTAGGCAAATTTTCGACAAACCAATGCTTGGTTGTTTTTACTAGTGGCATCGGGAATTTCCACACAAAAGTTATGTATTGAAGATTTTCGTAATGCGCTCCCTCTTGTTGATAATTACCCCGCCTTTCATCATCAATACGTTTCGCCACATCGCTTTTAAAGAAATTCAATTCGGGATTCGGGTAATCATTACTGGGAATACGTAATTCATCGACATGGATCATCCAACCATCTTCAAGTGTGAGCATTGTACGGTTGACTGCATTGCTTAAGGCTTCCAATTCGCTTGGAGTGGCTGAATTAATATCAGGTGCACGAAATTGATAGGTCACTAAAAATGCACCGTCTTTATTGATAAGAATTCCATCATCAACAAAGTGTGCATAGTTCAATAAATCTGGAACGCCTTGCTCTTTGCTTAAATGTTCTGACAATATCATTAATATTAACTCCTCAAACCAATCCCTTTTGTCCTTGATAAACTGGAACGCTGGGCTTTACTAATCGAATCGATGCATGAATCCCAGACTGTGGTGCGTAATAGTTTTTGTATCTGATATGGCGCAAATAGATTTTCAGTAATTGAGGATCTGATCGGGTAATAAAAATTCCACCGATATATCCAACCAAAAATATGACAACAGCAACAATATCCATTCCAAATGAAAATCGGGCTGAATAAGCTATTGGCGCACAAAGTCCTAAGAGTAAAAAGAATAGTTGCCTATCAATACCTATAATCTGAAACTGTCGATTTAAGGATTTAAAATACAGCGCTTCCATTAAAACGTAGCTCCTGTACCAAACAATAAAATCACAGCTGTTGGCGCGGCTAGTGCAAGCGATATAAAAAATACAATATTGATGAACCGTTTAATTCCGTCACTCCATTCGCCAAAAGCTAACATCAGACAAGTTGCCATAAGTAAAATAATGGCTATATCAAAAATGGCAGATATAAAGCTTGCTTTGAATTCATCGAGAGCTGTATTAAAAGGTAAATTACCAACAGAACTTGCATAAGACGGCGTACAAATTACGAATAAACAGAAGCCCAGCCAAAAATATTTAAATACTCTTTTTAAATCATTCAGACAGCCCAAGTTTCGTAAGAATAAATTTTTCATTATTAATTTCCTTCACTGCACAAATTTCAGAAACAAACCCCTTTTGCGAACCTATCTTTGTCACAAAAACGACCGCATCTATGGTGTGGCGAATAAGTGATAAAGGGGGATGAGATAAACCTGCTTCCACGGCCAGATCTGAGATTCGTTGAATCGCTTCGACACACCCATTGGCATGAACGGTACAGATACCTCCAGGGCATCCTGTATTCCACGCCTTCAACATATCTAATGCCTCAGCACCGCGGACTTCACCGACAAGAATTCGGTCGCCACGCATTCGCATTGCTGTTCGGACAAGCGATGTCATAGAAACACTCTCTGATGTCACCATCGAGACTTTATTAGGTGCTGTACATTGAAGTTCTGGGGTATCTTCTAGAATAATGATGCGCTGAGAAGGATCACATCGAACAATTTCGGAAATTAAGGCATTAGTGAAAGTTGTCTTACCTGAACCCGGTCCACCACACACCAAAATATTTTTACGATCAGAAACTAAATCTTTTAAAACAATGCATTGCTCTTCCGTTAATCGTTCAGAAAGATAATAGTCATCAAGAGTAAAAACCATTTCAGATTTTTTACGGATCGTAAAACAAGGATTTGCAACGATAGGAGGAATTTGACCTGTAAATCTTTCTCCTCGTAATTCTCGATAGTAAGGTAATTCCGCTTCAAGCCGTGGATTTTGTTCAGATATCACTACCCCTTGTATTCCTGCCACACAATTTAAAATTGCATGCGCATGAACCGAAGAAATTCTTCCCTCCTCTACTAATCCATCCTTAACACTATCTACCCACAATGATCCGTCCGGATTTAACATGACTTCATTAATATCTTTATCTGCAAGAAATGAAATTATTTTGTCGCCTAGATCTTGATGTAACTTACTGAATAAACGTTGTTGACTCTCTGTCAGCATAAAAAATCCCCATAAAAAAACCCGATGGAGAATGACCCCCATCGGGTTTGGACAATAGAAAAACAGTGTGAAGAATTTATATCAGATGTGATTTAACACTTGCAATCAAAATCGTATGGTTTGCAATATTTTTAATATTCTTTAATCCAAATTGAGTGAAACTCATACAAAATAAAAAAAGCCGATGATTATTTAAGTTACTTTTTCAAAAAATTTAGCAGTTCACCTTCTTCTTTAATGGCATATTTATTAGGAAAATTTGGGTTTCGGTAACATACCGAGTTCCTAGTAACAAAAAACAAAGTACGCGGTGGTATATTATCAAATTGATTTGAAAAAATTTTGGATTTAGTATACCAATCCGATCCATGAGCCTTTCTTGCCTTCGTATCAGAATGTAACATAAAAATTTGTGACTTTTTTAAATCCAGGGGTTGGTGGTGCGTATGTTCTCGAGCAAGATACGTTTGATAAAACGGAGTATTTAGAGTCTTACGTCTATGAGGTTCTTTACGATAATCACTATGGGTAGGCTCACGACTCGAGCTGGCGCGTATAACAACTCGGAAATGGCTTGGGCTTAAAATAAAATCGCATTCCTTAGCTACAGCTTTCAATACTTGCGGAAATGTAACTTCAAATTTGTAAGTAGCAGACTCACAACCATCGCATACATCTTGAGATGAGTGGAAATCCAAAATACAGGCATATAATTTACGCACATCTCCCGATTTTATCTTAAACATATTTCTGAAATATTGAAGAAGACTTTTAAGATTTTCTTCAATTAACAATACATCATAAAGATTGGCGTCACTATGTCCGCTTGTAGCTCGATGAAACGGCAGTTTAGCCTGAGTCTTAACAACGTCATCGATATAAATGGGAACAGAAAAAAATCGACGTTGAATCTTTTGAGGTACATGAGATTCTATGCCCATAACAAAACCAATATTCGCAATTATATAATTTTCAGCTTGAAGTTGAGGGGGATACTCTGACCAAGCTGGTTTATATAAATTAGCAGGGGTAGATAAAGCTGCCCCACGTGCTGCCTCATACTGATTAGCGACAATAGCTTCATCTAAGGCGGCTCTATCATGAATAGATTGTCCATTGAAAGATGATCTATCTTCAATGTAGCAAACTTTTGCTGCATGTTTACTGCCATATATTAACGTAAAATTTTGAGTGAAGATTATTCCTGCGCCATACCCACCTATGTTTGACTCATCTTGCACCATTTTAGCAACAGCAAGCTGATGTGAGTCCAGTAATTTTTGATTTTCAAACTCCCAAACATCTCTTTTTTTTCTATCAACAAGATTTTTTGAAAAGAAACAATATCCCCAATCAACATCTTCTGGCAACTTATCCTGCTTATTACGAACATTGTGGACAAAGTTAATTGTAGAAAAAAGCACACATTCAATGAGATCTCTTACACCGGTTCTTGCAGCAGCATGACAAATGGTATCAGCATTTTCATCTTGTATAACTGCTCTAATCCTTGGTGCTTCTCCATTTTTTCGAGCGGCTTCCTCTTTACGGATGATATCCCGTACATCATCTGTACTCTTGCTTTTAATAGCGGCAAAAAGATTTTTTTCCTCTTCACTGAGTGCGTTCATTTCTTGCATGGCTCAACCCTCGCTGCTATAAAAAAATAGTAAAACTGCTGCGGTACATCCAATTTTACCATTAAAAATGGCCTCCCCATGTAATAGTGTTTCTATAAAAAATGCAACCCCCAAATTTCCTTAAATTATGGCTTTATCATAGAGTACATATTTTACCTGCAAGCCAAGACTTAGCCGTTTGCACATACATGTTATATTGAGTGTAAGAAATTTTTAATTTTTTTGCACTCTCACGAAAACTTAACCTTTCAAGGTAATACATTCGTAGAGCATTTGCCATTGCAGGCTTATACCTCGCCATTTCAGTTACCAATTTTTCCATTTCTTGTGCAGACTCATTAGTGTCGACAGTTTTGAAAAATCTACTATTTCGGTTAATACTTTTTCCATCCATAAACATTGCGATAGATGATTCACGCTGATAACCAATATTTAAAAAATTGCCAGTATTTAACCACTCCGCCCATTCCTGAAGACGATAGTCGAGATAATCATCTAGCTGATTTTCATTCAACAATGGCATGAAGTAACTCCTTAAGTAATTCTTTTTTAAGAGAGTGATTTTGCGCATGAAGATTTTTTATCGTACTTAAAAGCCGCCATTCGTCTTCTTTTGTGCGCACCCAAGCTTGCTTCTTTGGTAAAGATTTAAAACCTAATGCAAAATCTAGGAGATTTTCTATAGATCGCCGATTGCTACGGAGCTGTAGCTGAAGGTCATCCCTCTTTTCAAAGAAAGCAACTAATTCAGGAGTTTGTCTGAGTTTTAGAGCATTTTTCAACGCAATTAATTTCTTCTGATTTAACATGATTTAATTTCTCCAAAAGTTTTGAATGTGAAATTTTATGTATCCCATCAAAAAATATAGCCGGGGCTACCCAATGGCCAAACAAACGATTTTGATGTTCAGTTATACCTGTAAGTTGAGATGGGCAATCATTAGGCGAGCGCGAAAGGCAAGCGATATAGTGACGGCTAAAATCCTGAAAAATAAATAGCATTTTAGCCTCATCAGCACGACAAAATGATATCCACCCACCCATTTCATCAATGACGTGATGTATCAGTTTGTCATCAAAAATAATACTTTGATATGCACCAACCAATTTCATTGCTGAGATAACTTTTTGCCACGCAAACAATGCTCGCTCTTGGCTTTTTCCTTCGATGTACCGTACAAAATCCGCAGGTTTTGGCATGAATTGTCCGACATCTGGATTTACGGCATGAAGCTGTGCAGCAGTTTTAACTTCATGAAGTGAATATTTTTCTAAAGAGTACCAATAGATTTCAAATAAATATGGCGAAATGTTTTTCCCATATAATTCAGCTATTCCAGTAAACAATTTAACAAATTCTGTTTTTTCTTCAGGTTTCATTAATTATTTCTCCTTCAATAATACGTTCATTATCATTTTTACTTTCCCGCAACCATTGTTCTGCTGCATTTGAGTTGCGCTCATACAAAGAAGCTGAATAAGGAGGTGAACGACTGGGATAGCCTGTTTTTGGATGATTCTGAGCTTTCGAAAGCCATGAATTAATATGCTTTAAAATACCTGATTTAGTTTTTCGTTTAGTAGAATTCGCTAAATTCCATCCACGAATGTTTCTAAGCTCTTGAATAACATCTACTGCAGGATAAAGAGATGCCCACTCATCGATTTGTTGCTGACAAACTTCAAAATTTTCATTGGTATTCAGGGGAATTTTCAGAACAATATCATTCCTTTCCTCTTCCTTTTCCTCTTCCTTTTCCTCTTCCTTTCCCTTCCCTTCCACTTGAGAATAACTAAGTGACGTGATGCTCGGACTCTCTTCACGTAACTCACGTGTAACGCACGCGTCGCTGACAGATGGAATTACACTGTCGGACTCTCTGTTATTAATACATTGATGTTTATGCCAACTAGGAAAGCACCCATAAAATTTTCCCTCGACCTCATACTTAACAATAAAATTATGGGAAACTAATGCATTGAGAACTGCATCGAAATTCACTTCATCATAGGGAAGCACGTCTAATTTCAATTGTCGTGGCTTCCAGCGAAACCGTCCCTCTCGATCACAACAAGTTAACAAACCCACAAAAGCCACTCGTAATGGCAGTTTAAATTTTTTCTCCGCTTCAAATAGTTCATCGTGCTTGAAAAACTCTGGCTTAATCGTTCGAATCCTACTCATAAATTTCCTCGACTCTGTATAAATTTTTTATATGCAATCAGCTCATAACGAGAATCTACGCACAAATCTTCAGCAAGAATTTCACCTTGCGTTAAAATCTCTATTTTTATTGCATGTTCAATAGGAATTTTTATACCTAAATTCATCCAATGGTTTAGACGCGGAAGACTTACTTTCAATTTCAAAGCAAGCTTCGTTTGCGAACCTATTATTTTAATCGCTCTACGAAGAGCGTCCTGCCCACATTCCATCGTTTTTCGCTAATTGAATTTTTTACAATTCGATTAGCTTATGAGAGAAAAAATATAAACATTTATAGATTTGATGAACTAGGCTGTGTATTCGAAGAGAGTGGCAAACAACGAGGGTTAAATTATTCATAATGCATTCCTTGTATTTTGTAGTGATTAGTAACTTTTACTTGCAGCTAAAATGAATCCAAATAATCAGATGAGGGCAAAATGAAAAAATTCAAATCTTTTATTTATAAAAAAATAATATGCTAGCCAGGCTTTTAAGACTACGCGATGCACCACACTACGTGGGAATGAACAAAAATTTATTTAATAAAACGGTTAGACCTTATCTCGTTGAAATTCCTATTGGTTCACATGGCATTGCTTTCGACAGACTTGATTTAGATCGCTGGGTTGATCAATATAAGCAACGTGATGGTCGTCCCTGTATAAGGAGAGAAATATGGGACGTAAACGAACACCCGGTGTCTATAAAAGAGCAGGCATCTGGTATATCGACAAGCAATGCAACGGAATCCGCATTTCAGAAAGCACTGGCACGTCATCGCTCGAAGAGGCAGAGAAGTATCTCGCTCGCCGCATCGAAGGAATCCGACAAGCCGTAGTGTACGGAGTGCGCCCAAAAAGAACGTTTAGCGAAGCGGCTGCAAAATATATCGAAGAAAAGCAACATAAAAAAAGTTTAAATGGAGATATTGGCCATTTAAATTTATTAGATCGATTTATTGGTCATCTGCCTCTCGAAAATATTCATATGGGGGTATTACAAGAATACATTGAAGAAAGGCGAAACAGTGGCGTAAAAACCAGGACAATCAATCATGGATTACAAGTTGTTCGCCACATTCTTAATTTGGCTTCAAAAGATTGGATAGATAGTTTTGGCTTAACGTGGCTACTGACCGCCCCTCGTATAAAGTTGCTACCAGAAGCTGATTCAAGAAAAGCATATCCAATTGATTGGGAGGAACAGGATCGTCTTTTTGCTGAATTACCGTTGCATCTAAGACAAATGGCATTGTTTGCGGTAAATACTGGATGCCGTGATCAAGAAGTTTGTCAATTAAGGTGGGACTGGGAAATTAAAATTCCTGAAATGGGTAGCGTGTTTTTAATACCTGGTCGTTACACAAAAAATAGTGAAGATCGTTTGATAGTATTAAATCAAATCGCACACGAAGTGATTGAAGAGGTGAGAAATTTACATCCTGAGTATGTTTTTGTTTACAAAGGAAAATATTTAACTCGCATCATGAATCATGCTTGGATAAAAGCGCGACGAAGAGCCGAATTATCTCAAGTACGTGTACACGATTTAAGACATACTTTTGGGAGAAGATTGCGGGCAGCAGGCGTTTCATATGAGGACAGGCAAGATCTTCTTGGGCACAAATCAGGAAGAATGACCACTCATTATTCGGCGGCTGAATTAGCCAATTTGATTGAGGCAGCAAATAGAATTTGTCGACGCAAAAAAGGCGTCCCATTATTCTTAATTAGACACCTCTCTCAGATAGGTTCCGTAGAAATCCCACAAATTGGTTTTCAGGGCATTGTGAGTGAAAATAGTAAAACCGGTCAAACGGTTGATGTGGTGGGCTGAAGAGATGGTGGCCGAAGGTGGAATCGAACCACCGACACAAAGATTTTCAGTCTTCTGCTCTACCGACTGAGCTATTCGGCCAACTATATATAGATGGTATCTACTATGAAGGAGCGATATTAAACCGGCTTAAACCTCAAGCGTCAAGCACACCGCCCAAGATCTTTTTCACCGGCGCCGAAAAACCCAGCTTCGTCGGCTTCCTCAAATCAAACCACCCCTGCTCCTCGCCCATCTTACCCAGCTTAGACGAAATCACACCCTCCATCGGCGTAATATCCAAATGATAATGACTGAAGGTATGACGAAACGACTGCAGCGTCTTCAGTGACTTGAGAGAGGGATATTTTTGGCGAATGGCATCTGTGTCAACAAACTCCGGCAAACTCCATAACCCACCCCAGATTCCTCTTGAAGGTCTCTTTTCTAATAACACCTCACCCGTTTTATTTTTCAGGACTAATAAAATAGTCTGCTTCACGGGAAGAATCTTAGAAGACTTTTTGGTGGGAAATTCTGAAATCCTATCTGTCAAAGAAGCTTCACAGCTTTTTTCTAATGGACACAACTCACATTTAGGTTTTGTGCGTGTGCAAATCATCGCGCCTAAATCCATCATCGCCTGCGCATAATGATGCGGATTTTTTTGCGGAACAAAAGCTTCTGCATGATTCCATAACATATCTAAATTATTCACGGCCAAATATCTCGACAACACTCGCTTAACATTGCCATCTAATACAGCTGCGGGTTTTTGAAAGGAGATGGATAATATCGCCCCTGCGGTAGACCGTCCTATTCCCGGCAATAATTGAAGTGTTTCAAGAGTATCAGGAAAAGTATTGTTAAATTCTGTGACAATAATTTTGGCCGCGCGATGTAAATTTCGCGCACGCGCGTAATATCCTAATCCTGTCCATAAATGCAAAACCTGATCTTCCGAAGCTTTTGCCAAGGATTTCACATCAGGAAAACGCTTCATAAATCTTTCATAATACGGAATGACTGTACTAACTTGCGTTTGCTGCAACATGATTTCAGACACCCAAACACGGTACGGAGAGATATCCTGCTGCCACGGCAAATCTTTCCGACCGTGCTTCTTAAACCACGTTAATACTTTCTGAGAAAATGCAGACATCAATTCCCCAACAACGAACTCAATCCTTCTTGAATTTTCTTATTAATTTCGGGGCCATATTCTTTCACTTTATCTGCGATGACCTGTTTCACTTCAGACGCGGCTAACGAAGCCACATCAACACTCACTGACGGCTTAGCAAAATTACCTGTAATCGTAATCGGAATTGCCGGTCCACGTGGTTTGATTTCTGAGTCACTGGTCATGCGTTGTAATGACATACGGTAATTTAATTGCTGCGAATTTAAATTGGCTGTTCCTTGCCCTGTCGCATTAATTTTTGAGGCTTTAATTAATAAATCATTGTTAGACAACACGCCATTATTAATTTGCGCTGTGCCCGTTAATGTTCCAAACGGTGTTTGGCGAGTATTATTTAATTTCGGCGCTTGTTTATTGGAAATACTGTCAGCAACATCACTGTAATAATACAAATCCAACCCATGAAATACGCCGTTATTTACCGCGAATTTTAAATTACCATTTAATGTACTGATTGACCCCGCACCACCTAAACTAGCGGAAACATCACCCATACCTGAAATATCTAAGCTATTCTTCTTGAACAGTTTTAATAAATTCTGAATATTAATATTGTTTAAATCCACTTTCGCTTGCCAACGCAATGGATTACCTAGCGTGATGGATTCCGTTCCTGTCAAGGTTAAATCATCATTCAATGTTGCATTAATATTCGTCAATTTTACGGTTTTTGTTGAATTGATATAGGCTAAATTAGATTTCCACTTCACATTCACGGGTGATGCAAACGTATCCGAAGCAACGGTCATACTGACTGAAACAGGAAACGCTTTATCTACACTCACATTAGCACTACTGAAATTAAAATTCGTTATTTTAAGATGTTTATTTTGTGTTGCATCATCCAAACTGATTTCGCTGTTCCTAATGCTGATTTGAGATACACTCCATGCAGCTATTTTTGCATCATCATCGCTAGCTTTATTAGGATGTGAAGAAGTAGACTTCTTAGGCGCATGAGAAGCATCGGGAATAATGTTCCAATTTGCCTGACCTGCTGCATTTTTAATCAAATTCAAATCTAAACCATCCAACTGAATCTTTCCCACACGAATTTCTTTGTGAAGCAAAGGCGCTACTGCGACGCTAAACTCTATGGATTTCGCTGACAATAAATTCTGTCCTAACGTCACGCCTTTAGCTTGAATTCCGGCCATAGGATAAAACGTCCATTTTAGATTGCCTTTGATAGCAAAAGGCTGATGAATCGCACTTTGTACTTCTTTTTCAATTTGGGGTTTGAATTGATTAGGATTTACAAATATCATCAAGCATACGGGAACTGCGATTGCCAATAGAACCAAAACAAAAACCACGGTGAAAATCACTTTTATCAGCTTCATCAGAGGGCCTCATATGAAAGAAATTACGCTTCGCAGCATCATCATTGGCGGTATTCTATCAATAATTTTGGCTGCGTCTAACACCTTTCTCGCGCTCAAAATTGGTATTTTAACCTCTGCCTCAATTCCCGCCGCTGTGATTTCTATGGGTATTTTACGGTTTTTCAAAAACTCAACGATTCATGAAAACAACATGATTCAAACCTGTGCTTCAGCCGGCGAAGCGATTGCAGGCGGAATTGTCTACGCCATACCTGCGTTAATCATTATTCATTATTGGACGCATTTTGGTTATTGGCATAATTTTTTCATCGCACTGATTGGCGGAACGTTAGGCGTACTATTTTCCGTTCCCATTCGTAAAACCTTAATGGAAAATAGACATTTACGCTTTCCTGAAGCACAAGCGATTACCCGCGTATTAGAAATGAAACACGAAAAAGCGACCAATATTAATCAATTACTAATAGGCAGTGCATTAGGCGGATTGCTAGAATTCTTTCAGTCAGGATTACAGATCATTGCCTCAAGCGCACAAAAAATGATTACCATTGGTAAAACAACCTTAGGATTTGGCTCAGGATTTTCAGCAACATTAATCGGCGCAGGTTTTTTAATTGGTTTTCCGGTGGGCTTAAGTTTATTGATTGGAGCCATCACGGGTTATTTAATTATTTTGCCATTATTAACAGGCCATTTTGGTATCACGCCTGATACCGTTTTATCACAAGATTTACGGTTTATTGGTATTGGAAGTATGTTAACGGCAGGGATGTGGACATTAATTTCCATGGCAAAATCTATGCTGCAAGGACTGCTCACCTCTTTGAATTCGTTTGAAATTCAGAAAAAAGATATCCCCTATTTTTATGTTATTTTGGGCATTATTGCGACGGCTATTTTAAGTTATTTTGTTTTAAACAAACTTTTGCCAAGTAACATTCTCAACCTTTCGCCTATATTAATATTAACAGCCAGCTTTATCTTTATTTTTTTGATTGGATTTATTTTTGCAGCTGTATGCGGCTATTTTTCAGGATTGGTCGGCGTTACTGCAACGCCTGGCTCTGCCATTGTCATCGGCGGATTAATGATTGCTGCATTTGCATTGCGCGGTTATTTACATATTAGTGGCATTGCATTAACGCACGATATTATTTTAAATGCCTGCGCGGTTGTGATTATTTTAATTGCCATCGTTGAAGGCATTGCTTGTATTACCAATGACAATATTCAAGATCTGAAAGTGGGCCATTTAATTGGTTCAACGCCGTGGAAACAACAAGTGATGTTATTGCTAGGCGTATTATGTGCCAGCGCCGTTGTGCCCCTTTTGATGCAATTATTATTCAGCGTTTACGGATTGGGTGGAGTAACACCCCATGCGGGAATGGATCCGACGAAAATATTACCTGCACCGGTTGCAACGGTTTTAGCAACCATGACACTAGCAATTTTTAATCATGATTTACCGTATAACATGTTATTTGTCGGTGCAAGCATTTCTGTCTTTTTTATTATTCTTAGCTTTTTTACTTCAAAGAAAATCTCAGTATTGGGGATTGCAATGGGGTTGTATTTGCCCCTGGCTTCTTCGACTGCATTATTTTTAGGCAGCTTAATCGCCTTATTTTCGAAATCTGAAAAATCTGTACTTACAGCATGTGGATTAGTTGCGGGCGCTGCGTTAATGGATGTTTTATTGGCAATACCTTTTGCGGTATCAGGTAACCCTAATGTATTGAGCGTTATGCCTACGTCTTTACATGGATTTTCTATTATATTGGGGTGCGTGTGTGTAATGGGTTTAGCAAGATTTTTGATCAAGCAACCACATCATAAATAGCATACGGTTGCTTGGTCTGAAACGCCCAATAGCGATCGCCATAAGACCAATGCCAAAACTCCGTAAAGTAATTCACGAAACCGGCTTTTAGCATGACTTCCGTCATAATCTGCCGGTTTTGCTTGGCTTCTGCAGTAATTTGAGTTGCCGTCGTTTTAGATAAAACACCATCGACATCTAACAGCCAATCTTTCGGATGAATACCCATATCCATGTATTCCCCCGCTTCATCAATCAAATAAATATCTACGGCTGCGCCGGTCGAATGCGGCGGAATATTCACGCTTTCATCAAAATTTATGACGGGTGAGACTAAACGAATCACTTCATCAAATAACGCTTTACCGGAAAGGTGTGGATGAACAGCAAGAACATTTTTTTGACGAGATTCAAATAAAAATTTTTGTAGTTTTAAAGATCGATATCCTTCGTATAAACAAATTTTTATATTATTAGGTAGTAAACTTTGGGCAAATAATAACTTTTCATAAACCGTTTTGCGCATTTTTGTGTAGTCTGTATTATTCTCAATTTCAGGTGACGGACCTAGTTTGATTTCTGATTGAGAAACTAAATCAACCATAATTTCATGATTTTCTTTTACCGGTATTGCTAATACTCGCGGATCGGCAATCAAAACATCCATGCTAAATTCCGAAGAGTTGACGCGTAACATTAATCAACAGTTGAACAGGGCCATGCAATAAAAATCCTAATATACCAGTAACAATCAAAAACAATAAAATAAATAATCCGTACGGTTCGGTTTTATCAAAATAATAGGATATTTTTCCGGGTAAAATACTCGAAATAACGCGGCCACCATCTAACGGTTGAATAGGCAATAAATTTAATACCAATAAAATGGCATTGACATACAAACCGATTTTTCCCATCGCATCAAACACCACACCGGCTGTAACGTGTTGTAACTCTAAATATAAACCGAATTTTGCAATCGCTGCCCACGTAAAGGCCATTAACAAATTCGACACCGGTCCTGCAGCAGCAACCAATGCCATATCGCGTCGTTTATTCCGCAAATTACGCCAGGTAATTGGCACGGGTTTTGCCCAACCAAAAATAATTCCGCCCAACCAAACCGTTAACGCAGGAAGTAAAATTGTCCCAACGGGATCAATATGTTTAATAGGGTTTAATGTTAATCGACCTAATATTTTTGCAGTCGGGTCACCCAAACGAAAAGCCACCCATCCGTGCGCAACCTCATGAATAGTAATCGCGAATAACAGGGGAATTCCCCACAGCACAATCATTTGTGGCAAGGTAAATTGAATATTATCCAGCATGTTGTATCCTCTTCGTTGTTTAATTGTAGGGGCGAGGCCATGCCTCGTCCGGATGGGGCATTGCCCCATCCCTACATTAGGAGATTATTTTTATGGCACTAACCCGCGAACAAATTGCCGCACGCATCGCAAAAGAATTGCAAGACGGCGATTATATCAACTTAGGCATTGGAATACCCACGCTTGTCGCAAATTATGTACCTGCGGGCGTAAACATCATTCTTCAATCTGAAAATGGTTTATTGGGCATGGGTGAATTTCCCACCAAAGAAACAGTCGATCCTGATTTAATTAATGCTGGAAAACAAACCGTCACAGCCCTAAAAGGCGCGTCATATTTTTCATCGGCCGAAAGTTTCGCGATGATTCGTGGCGGCCATATTGATCTTACCGTTCTGGGTGCTTTTGAAGTCGACCAAGAAGGTAATATCGCGTCGTGGAAAATTCCGGGCAAAATGGTGAAAGGCATGGGTGGCGCCATGGACTTAGTCTCCAGCGCGAAAAACATTATTGTTGCGATGCAACACGCCAACGACGGCAAATCCAAATTGCTCAAAAAATGCTCTCTTCCTCTAACCGGAGTAAATTGCGTTAAAAAAATCGTCACAGATTTAGCGGTACTGGAAGTCAAAGACGGTGCGTTCCATTTGCTCGAACGGGCGCCGGGCGTGAGTATCGATGAAATCAAAAAAGTTACTGACGGGAAGCTGGTTGTCCTGGATGAGGTGCCGGAGATAAGGATATAATTGGCCACATCTTATACCTTATATATAGGGAATAACCCTTGATTATTGTTACCGGCGGTGCAGGCTTCATTGGATCCAACTTCGTGTTGGATTGGCTTGCTCAGCACGATGAACCCATTATTAATATCGACAAACTGACCTATGCAGGTCATTTGGAAAATCTCAAAACGGTGATCAATGATCCACGCCACACATTTGTTCAAGCAGATATTAATGATCGAAAAATTATCGAGGAGTTACTCAACAAACATTCTCCTCGCGCGATAATTCACTTTGCGGCAGAAAGCCATGTCGACCGTTCCATCACCGGACCTGCAGAGTTTATTCATACGAATATCTTGGGAACGTTTAATTTACTTGAAGCTGCCAGAAATTATACTCAACATAAATCAGATTTTAGATTTCTACATGTTTCAACTGATGAGGTATATGGATCATTAGGGGAACATGATCCTGCTTTTACTGAAACAACCGCTTACGCACCCAACAGTCCGTACTCTGCATCCAAAGCCAGTTCCGATCATTTAGTACGCGCGTATTTTCATACGTATGGATTACCCGTATTAACAACGAATTGTTCAAATAACTATGGTCCTTATCAATATGGCGAAAAATTAATTCCGTTAATGATTCTCACCGCACTTCAACAAAAACCATTGCCCGTTTATGGCGACGGGAAAAATATTCGTGATTGGTTATATGTCAGCGATCATTGTTCGGCTATTCGAACCGTATTAGAAAAAGGAAAATTAGGTGAGGTTTATAATATTGGCGGAAACGCCGAGAAAAATAATCTTGATGTGGTTAATCAAATTTGTGAATTATTAGATGAAATCAAACCGCTAAAAAACAATTCATACAAAAATTTAATTTCTTTTGTGAAAGACAGACCCGGCCATGATCGACGCTATGCGATTGATTCCAGCAAAATTCAAACAGAGTTAGGTTGGTCGCCGAAAGAAAATTTTGATTCAGGGATCAGAAAAACCATTAAATGGTATCTTAACTGTAGGGGCGAGGCCATGCCTCGCCCGAAGGAAAAATTATGAAAGGGATTATTTTAGCCGGAGGCTCCGGCACACGCTTATATCCCGTCACACAAGCCGTCTCAAAACAATTATTACCCATCTACGATAAACCCATGATTTACTATCCGTTAACAACACTCATGTTAGCTGGAATAAAAGATATTTTAATTATCTCAACACCTGAAGACACTCCTCGATTCGAGCAATTACTCAAAAACGGGAAACAATGGGGCATTAATTTACAATACGCCATTCAACCTTCACCCGATGGCTTAGCACAGGCTTTTATTATTGGTGAAAAGTTTATTGGTAAAGATCACTGCTGCTTAATTTTAGGCGACAATATTTTTTACGGCCATGATCTCACCGAGCAATTATCTCAGGCTTCCAAGAAAAAAACTGGCGCTACAGTATTTGCCTATGCTGTCAGCGATCCGGAAAGATATGGCGTTGTCGAATTCAATAAAAATGGCCAAGCCATTAGCCTTGAAGAAAAACCTAAAAGTCCTAAATCACATTTTGCTGTGACGGGATTATATTTTTATGACAACCAAGTTATTAATATCGCAAAATCATTAAAACCATCTGCCCGCGGCGAATTGGAAATTACGGATGTAAACCAGTATTATCTTTCGCACAATCAATTAGATGTCGTCACGATGGGTAGAGGTCATGCATGGTTAGATACGGGCACGCATGACTCGATGCTGGATGCCAGTTTCTTTGTTGAAACCATCGAAAAGCGTCAGGGCTTAAAAATCGCCTGCCCAGAAGAAGTCGCTTACCGAATGAAATACATTACAAAAGAGCAATTAGAACATCTTGCTGAACCGTTTTTGAAAAGCGGATACGGCAAATACTTAATGGATATTGTACGTGCAGAAATCGACTAAAATACTTTACGACTCTAGCAAACGCGGCATTCCTCTGATTGAAGAGTTTAAAGAATTAGTGCGCTACAAAGATTTACTTCAAATCTTGATCATCAACAATATTAAATCCCGCTATAAACGCTCTACATTTGGTGTCGTGTGGACCATGCTAAATCCATTGTTATACATGACGGTAATGACCATTGCGTTCTCGCATTTGTTACGATTCGAAATTGCGAATTATCCCGTATATTTATTGACGGGATTGATTGCTTGGAATTTCTTTTCACAAACCACCACACAAGCCATGGGAACGTTATTACTGAGCGGCGCTTTATTTAAACGCATTTATATTCCACGCGCCATTTTTGCAGTTGCAGCTGTTGGAAGTGGTGTGATCAATTTATTTTTATCTTGTATTCCGCTGTTATTAATTATGTTACTGACACACCAACCGCTTTATATGACGTGGTGGTTTGTGCCCATTTCAATTTTAATTTTAGCGGGAATTTCGTTAGGCGTATCACTGATACTTTCAATGATTGCGATTTTCTTTGCGGATATTATGGATTTATATCAAATTCTCCTACAAGCGACATTTTATCTAACGCCGATTATGTATCCCGAAACAGTATTACCTGCAAAAATTCAGCATTATATTGTGTTAAACCCAATTTATGATGTCGTCAGGGTATTTCGCAATCCTGTATATGATGGCCATTTACCATCGTTTTATGCATTATGCGCAGCATTAATTTCAACGTTTGCGGTGTTATGTTTTGGTTGGTGGTTTTTCACCCGCAAAGCGGATCAAATTTCATATCGAGTATAACCATGGACCCCATGATTCAGCTTGAAAATGTTTCAGTTCACTATCAAATCCCAAATCTTAAAATTACATCCGTAAAAGAATATATTATTAAGTTATTACAGCGCAAAATGTCATACCATCAATTTCATGCACTCAACAAGGTTTCTCTTGATATTCATGCGGGCGAAGTATTTGGCGTGATTGGCCACAATGGTGCCGGCAAAAGTACACTATTGAAAGTCATTGCGCGTGTGTTACGTCCTACTAAAGGTCGCGTAATATTACGGGGAAATATTTCTCCACTGTTAGAATTGGGTGGTGGATTTGATCCCGAATTAACCGGTCGTGAAAATATTTTCCTAAACAGTGCCATTTTGGGATTCTCAAAAAAAGATATTAAAGCGAGATTCGACAGGATTGTTGCGTTTGCAGAACTAGCAGAATTCATTGATACACCCGTTCGAAATTATTCAACGGGTATGATTAGCCGATTAGGCTTTTCAGTTGCAACGGATGTTCAACCTGAAATTTTAATCGTTGATGAAGTATTATCCGTCGGCGACAGTGATTTTCAAAAACGCTGCTCTGATCGAATCAATCAATTCCGCAAAAATGGCACGACAATATTATTAGTTTCACATGATTTAGATACTGTGCAAAAAATATGTGATCGGGTGGGGTGGATGGAGCAGGGGAAACTAAATGCCGTTGGGAACGCAAGCGATATTATCGCTAAATATCATGCAAGGCTAAAACATGAAAACCTACCTAAAGAATAAACTTCGTATCATCTATCATCGCCTACCATTACCACTTAAAATAAAGCGTTTACTCAAAACGTTTGTCTATAACACCATTGCTCTCCCACGCTATTTTTTTTCTTATGTAAAACGGCACAAGCCACCTTTTCCTTTACTCCCCAACAATAAAGATTTTTCAGATGTATTTATTTTCTCAGTAATCGAATGGTCTTTTCGTTTTCAACGACCTCAACACTTTTCTAAGGAACTTGCAAAAAAAGGTTATAGAGTTTTTTATATTTCCAGCGTGTTTGAAACCAATATAAAACCAGGCTTTTCAGCAAAAAAACTTGACGAAAAACTTCCACTTTATGAAATTAAACTATTCAGTTCTGCACCCATTTTCATTTATCAGCATGAACTAAAAACTAGAGAACTTCAGCAAATCAAACGAGGATTAAAAAGCCTGATCGAATGGACAGAAAATGACGCCAAAATATTAAGTCTCGTCAACCACCCTTTTTGGACTGAAATAGCGCTGTCTTTACCAAACAGTGAACTCATTTATGACTGCATGGATCATCACGCAGGCTTTGGAAATATAGATGATTTCATGATTGCATTAGAAAAAAAATTACTTCTTAAATCAACGATTGTATTAACCAGCTCTCAAAAATTATTTGAAGAAGGTTCTTCAGTCAACTCTTCTGTTGTCTTAATTCGAAATGCCACTGAATTTGATCATTTTAAAAATCAGCCTGCAGATATTTTTTTGGACTCTGATAAACGAAAAATTATTGGTTACTACGGGGCAATTGCAGATTGGTTCGATGTTAGCTTAGTTGGATACATAGCTCAGCGTTTTCCAGATGCCTTAATCCTACTGGTTGGTGATGATACAATAGGAGCAAAATCAAAACTCAGCCAGTACACAAACATTCAATTTACGGGTGAAGTTAGCTATCAAAAACTACCTTATTATTTGCATGCTTTTGATGTCTGCTTGATTCCCTTTTTAATTAACCCGCTGACGGAAGCCACAAATCCAGTCAAAGTTTATGAGTATTTAAGCGCAGGGAAACCCGTCGTTTCTGTTAATCTTCCAGAGCTACGTGAACTTTCAGAGCATGTTTCAATCGGAAATACCCCAAATGATTTTATTGAACACATAAAAAATTATTTTCATAACCCAGGAGATACCAAGTCTCGTCAATTTTTTGCATCACAACAAACTTGGGAATCACGCATTGGTATTTTTGAAAAAACACTTCACACACTTAAACGCCCTTTCGTTAGTGTTATTATTTTAACGCACAACAATCTGACGCTTACACAAAAATGCATCGAAAGCATTGAGCGCTATACACAATATCCAGCCATTGAAATTATCATCGTGGATAATGCATCAACCGACGGTACTCGCGATTATCTACAAGCTCTAAGCACTCCCTACAAAATTATTTTAAACAACGAAAACAAAGGCTTTTCCGCTGGAAATAACATTGGAATTCTAGCCGCTCGTGGAGACTATCTCGTTCTTTTAAATAACGATACAACCGTCACACCGGGTTGGCTTCTTACGCTTTTAAATCATTGCACACGGAACCCAGAAATTGGGCTGTTAGGCCCAATGACCGACAATATTGGAAATGAGGCAAAAATTGACTTAACCTCTATCATTCCATCCCAAAAAGAACACACTATAAAACAAGAAATGTTGGCACACATGGGTGAGTTAATGCCTCTTAAAACGCTGGCTTTTTTCTGTGTCATGATCCCCCACAAAATTATTAGGGAAGTTGGATTACTGGATGAGCAATTTGGCTTAGGTTTTTTTGAAGATGACGATTATTGCAAAAGAGTCAGAGTATCTGGATATCAGATACAATGCGCACGAGATGTTTTTGTGCACCACCATCTTTCTGCTTCATTTGATAAAATGACCACTAAAGCACGCGAAGCACTTTTTCAAAAAAATAAAATACTATTTGAAAAAAAATGGGGGGCATGGGAAGGGCATTCCCACAAAAAAAATGAGGATTCTTTGCAAACATGAAAACCATTCTCTGTATTATTGGAACAAGACCCGAAGTCATTAAAATGGCGCCCGTAATATTAGCGCTTAAAAAAGAAGCTTGGGCAAACGTCAGAATTTTAATCACCGCACAACATCGTGAACTATTAGATCAAATGATGGAAATATTTGGGCTCTCTGCAGACATTGATTTAAATATCATGACAGAAAATCAAAAGCTTCCTGAGCTGACCTCACGCTTGATTTCTAAACTAGATCAACTCTACCAAGCAGAAAAACCGGAGCTAGTCATTGCACAAGGCGATACTACAACCGTGTTTACTGCAGCTTTATTAAGTTTTTACTATCAAATTCCTTTTGGGCATGTCGAAGCGGGATTACGCACTCACAATATTTATTATCCTTTTCCTGAAGAAGCCAACAGGCGATTAGTTGCACCGTTGGCGCATTTTAATTTTGCGCCTACAGAAACTGCTAAAAAAGCACTACAGCAAGAAAACATCTCAGAAGAGACCATTTTTGTGACGGGCAACACCGTTATTGACAGTTTACACATGATGCTTAAACAAAAACCAATGCACGATCTTGCATTGGACAAAAATAAGAAATTAATTTTGGTGACTGCGCACCGTCGTGAAAACTTTGGTGACCGTTTTTTAAATATCTGTCGAGCACTCAAAAAAATAGTCGATGAAACTGAAGACACTCAAATTGTTTATCCCGTTCATCCTAATCCCAACGTCTATGATATTGCACACCGGGAGCTAGGAAATCACCCTAAGATTTTCCTTACAAAACCATTGGATTATCTACCTTTTTTAGCACTAATGAGCGAGTGCTATTGCCTGCTAACCGATTCCGGCGGCATACAAGAAGAAGGGCCTGCGCTAGGAAAACCTGTCTTAGTATTACGCGATGAAACAGAACGCCCAGAAGCTGTTGAAGCTGGCGTCGTAAAATTGGTCGGAACAAAAACAGAAAACATTTTTCACGAAGCACAAAAATTACTGACAGATAAAAAATATTACCAATCTATCGCAAAAGGCGTATCACCGTATGGTGATGGTCACGCTGCTGAACGTATTGTGGCTATTTTGAAAAAGGCGCTAACCTGATGCGTTTACTCTACTTTTCACCCGTTCACTGGGATAGTTATTACCAACGCCCGCATTACATGACTCAATATTTTCTTGAAAAAAACTCAAACAATAAAGTTATCTGGGTTAACCCCTACCCCAATCGTTTTCCAAATCTGATGGATTTTATTAACAAAAGACCTAAGTCTCCTAAACTAACGCCTAGATTACCCAATCTCCAGATTATTTCATTATCTGCGCTACCTGTTGAGCCTTTACCTGGGAGCGAACACATAAACTTTCAATTATTTTGGAAAAAGCATTGGAACATTTTTAAAGAAATTTCTCATATCGGCATAGGTCGACCCAGCAAATTTGCGCTAATGGCTTTAAACCGTCTTCAGCACCAAATTAGCTTTTATGATGCGATGGATGATTTTCCTGAATTTTATCGAGGCTTGTCTCGACTCTCTATGCGACGCGTTGAACAAAAAGTCGCATCGCATGTAAACAAAGTTTTCGTATCTTCGACTGCGCTAGCAAAAAAATTTCCACGCGCTACCAAAATACTCAACGCTTATAACATGCAAACATTACCAGAGGCTCAACCGTCACGCTCAGGCATTTTTGGATTTGTAGGCTCTATCGGGCAATGGTTTGATTGGGAGATTGTTCTCACGCTTGCTAAAGCGCTTCCAAATAACACTATAAGACTGATCGGGCCCTGTTTTATACCTTGTCCTGAAGCGTTACCTAAAAATATCGAAATGCTTCCGGAATGCTCTCAACCTGAAGCCGTCGAGCACATTAAGCAATTCCACGTCGGCTTAATTCCTTTCAAACAAAATACACTCACTGAAGGCATCGATCCAATTAAATATTATGAATACCGCGCGATGGGATTACCCATTTTATCGACACGATTTGGTGAAATGCAGTATCGTAAAACAGAACCTGGCGTTTATTTCATGAATACTCAAAACATTCAAGAAAGTGCTACAAAAGCATTAGCATTTGAGTCCTCATCAACCATTATTCAGAATTTTAGATCTCAAAATGATTGGAAAGAACGGTTCAACCAGTGTGAAATTTTATGATTAGCATTTCCATCGTCAGTCATGGGCAATTTGCGCTCGTTAAAGACCTCTTAGCTGATCTGGAGAAATATTGCACGAATTCCATTGAAGTGATACTTACTTTAAATATTCCCGAAGAAATTCCTGCGACACTTCCTTATCACTTCCCAATGAAAATTATTAAAAATAATCATCCTAAGGGTTTTGGTGCAAATCACAATCAAGCTTTTCGAAAAACCTCTGGCGATTATTTCTGTGTGCTTAATCCAGATATTCGCTTACTCGACAATCCATTTCCATCATTGATTAAAACTAATCCTGGCGTATCTGCACCTAAAATCGATGACAATGCGCGTGAATTTCTGACGCCCTTTAGGCTTATTAAACGAGTATTCAAGAAAACAGCCATGGAAACTACTCATCCTGATTGGGTCGCGGGAATGTTTATGGTATTTCCTCGAACAGTTTACGAAGCCATAAATGGATTTGATGAGCGGTATTTTTTATATTGCGAAGACATGGATATTTGTTGGAGATTGCGAAAAGCAGGCTATGCAGTACATATTGAAAAAAACGCCGCCGCCATTCATGCGGCCCAAAGGGACAGCCACAAAAAATTGAAACACTTGTACTGGCATCTAAAAAGCTTATGCATTTATTTTATATTGCACCCTATGCAATTAATAAAATAGTAGAAACCAACCATAGTAAAAAAGTCACTAGCAAATGCTTATCTTTCACTAAATCTCTCGCCATATCTTCACCCTTATTTTCAAGCGGGCGATGTAATAAATATAGATATCTGAAAATACCGTATACCACAAACGGTAAAGTATAGATTAAATTCTGCGTATGATGTTCCAGGACTGTTTTATCGCTCATCGTATATAAACCATAACCAATCACTGAACAGCTAGCTGTAATGCCAATCATTTTATCCAGAAAAACCTGGTTATAGTCGTTTAATACTTCGCGGGTGAAATGCAAATCTTTGCCAATTAATTTGCCTTCGGCTCGTCGTTTAGTAAAGCCTAAAAACAACGTAATCATTAATCCGCAAAACAACAACCACTGAGAAGGCGCAATTCCTACACCTACTGTTCCGGCTAAAATCCGCAGCATAAATCCTAATGAAATAGAAAAAACATCTAATATAACAATATGCTTTAAGCTATGCGTATAAGCGACGTTTAATACAAAATAACTGAGCAAAATTAACGCTGCTTGCCATGACACAACCAAACCAACACTGATTGCCGCAATAAATAAAATACCCAATATTAATTGGGCCGTAGAAAAACTAATTTTTCCGCTGGGAAGCGGTCGATGTTTTTTCGAAGGATGTAACCGGTCTTGTTCAATATCAACAATATCGTTGTAAACATACACAGCACTGGACATCATACAAAACGCGGCTGTAGCTAAAAATACAAGAATAATAGTATGAATATCTGACCATGCATTCGCAAAAATTAAACCCGTCAAAACAAAAATGTTTTTAATCCATTGATGCGGGCGAAGTAATTTAATTAAGCTAGTGATTTTCACGTGATATCCTATTTTGGCACTGTAACGCCGCTTGCGAAGAATACATCAACTCAAATACTTTATAATTAAACGGCACGGGTTTTGTCGCGAGCGGTAATGGTTTAAACAAAAAGGGACAGGTTGCTACAATTTTTTTCAACGCATCTTCAGGCGGAAAAGTCCCGGGTTCTTTAATAATTAAATAATCAGGCTTAGATAACATAACGCCATTATAAATCTCAGAAACATTTCCCGTACTCGGCGGACTAATAATGGCGTTATTATTGGTAAAATAAAACTGCACAAACCCATCTGGAATCCATAATGTCTTTTCGGGATGTAAATAAATCAGGTTATAAATATATTCCGCATCTTGACCAAAATAATGCCCTAAAATCGTCCGCGGACCATTCAAAGGATACAGCTGTCCACGCACAAAACCATGTTTAATAAAGTTTTCATTGATGGAAAAAAATACAAAACTGAGAACGCCCAATACCACAGAGACCTGAAATATGCGTTTAATGTTCGCCACTGGCCCTATTTTATTCATCGGATAAAACTGATTTAACGCGATTAATACTGCACACGCACCCAACAACTGAAACCCTAAGCGACCATCATACGAACCCAACATAAACCATAATATCGTCCCAGGCACGACAAATGACAGGTAAATTAAAAATGGCGTACGACGATTCCACACTGAATAAGTCGCCCACGCGTACAGCAAAAATAACCATGGCATTTTAATCCAGTACTTTATAATGGAATAACCCATCGCCGAAAATAACGGCCCTACTTTAAAAGTATTACTACCCGTTGATGCGTGAATAACACCCGTGTTTTGCACAAAATGACTGCCCGGACCTAACACCCAACATAAGCACGGAATCGCTGCAATAATAATCGCTGTAATTTCAGCATAAGAATACTGTTTTGCTCTAATCATTTTCAGAATTACTATTAAGGGAAAACTGAATAATGCCCATAAAAATCCCGGCTGTTTACTGATCGATGTTGCCATTGTTGCCAATACAGCTAAAACTAACATAAATAAATTATTGTCTTCAGACGCATCGCAATATAAAACCGTATAAAGGATTGCAAGTGCTAAGCATGCGGCTAAAAGCGGATCTGCAAACCCTTCACTGTAAAAACGATAACCAATCACACCAAATATACTTGCCGCTATCATAGCGATATAACAAATAAATACGGCCCATGATTTTTCAGTGATTTTTCCTGCGAATGCGATGCAATTCATGACAGTGAGCGGAAATAAAATCAAAATGGATTTTGCAACGCCTTGATAATAGGTCGTTCCCAAGAACTTGTAGATATATGAAAGCATTAACGGCAAAAACGGCGGATACCCTCTAGCTGGCAAAAACACCGCCGCATGTTGCTCAACTAGATAATAATATTGCGCCCATAAATTCCAGCTCGCCAATGCGTCCGTATCCATAAATGCAGTGAGACTGGACATAACCAACAACGGAATCACACCAACGAAATTAATCCATAAAATATAACCATCACGTTTCTGCCAACCTTCAAACCGATGCCGAACGTAATAAAAATACTGACGAATCACAGCGATTCCCGTCAGCCCCACGCTCAACACCAAAACAACGCCGTGCGTATACCACTGAAATTTAAACAATACTGCCGCGAAAAAGCTGTTGATTAACAA
>JANRJR010000071.1:0-1924 GCA_033763845.1 Gammaproteobacteria bacterium
ACGTGAATATGAAATCCATGCATTCCTGGAGGAAGAGAGGTGAGATGCGGCTGAATTAATAAACCCATTTTTGTATCTGTAAAAGTAACAGTGCCGATGGATTTGCCTTGGCCTGTTTTAGCAGTGTCATAAAGATTTACTGTAACGGTTTTGGCGAAAGCCGCTGAGGTGAACAGCATTAGTGCGAAGATTTTAAGGCCTCTCATGTCTCTCTCCTTGAGCAAAATATGAGATAATACCCTATAGCAAAAGGGGTAATAAAACTAGTCTATTTAAGTGTTATGAGGGAAGCAGTCGGTGTTGTGCAATGGATAATGATGTAGAAACAGTTTCTCTTTTGAGTAATGGGTGGTATGTGTGAACGAGACGGTTGTTGAAGGAAAGCGTTATAACATTTATGTTTCAAATAACACCCTAAAATCTGAAATATTTCAGAGTCCTCCTCATGGTTTAATTTTCAAGTCTGTTGATGACATAAGGGAATCTGACCTTGTTGTTGTGGTGGAAGATGAGAGTTTTTTTTATAACTTCAAGGAAATTGAAGATCGGCTTCAAAATCATCCGCAAAAAGAAGACGTCATTGTTATTTTTTTAGCAGATCAAATAGATTCTTCTGATCTTGAAGAATATGAAAAAAATCTTGGTGAACATGATGCATGGAGGCAGACGTTAGCGTTGGAAAAATTTGTGTTTATTCAGTCCTCTAAAGAAGAAAGAAAAAAGGAATTTGAAGAGGCTTTGATTTTTCTTATGACGGGAAGTCCTAAAAAATCTGCAACGCCTTCTCGGGATTCATTTCCACGAGCAAAATCTTTTACGGTTCCTGCAGCCGCTGCACCCAACGCAGCATTTTTTGGTGAGGAGTATCCTGCGAACAAAACGTTTTTTCATACGCGTCAGTTACGAAGAGAATATTTACAAAAGAGCTTACGAATTGACGAAGCTGGGATTAGTCAAAAAGAGCTTCAGAAGAGATTAATATTACTTTTTGCACACTACATGAGTATTCGTCACGTAAATAGTGCGTTTTCGAAAGCGATGGAAGATGTGTTGATTAAACATTTCAAACTAAATGAAAGTGAGAACGTGAATCCCGCGATCCTCAACCGAAATAAGTGGTGGAAGCGTGCTTATATTCGTGGCAAAAAATATGATCCCGTTGCCCTTAAATTAAGAGCGGTCATGCTAGAAAAGTTTTCTAGTAAAGAAAATCAAGACGTTGTTTTTAAATTCAATTTTTTAATTGATATTTTACAAAGTGTGGATTTGCTGGAAAAGGGTTACTTACAGTCTAAGTCTAAAAAACAACAAATTACCCATACCATGAATTTAGCTGAGAGAACTTCTCAGTATTTATTCGGGGTTCCTCGCTGTCAGCAAGGTTATAGCAAAAAGTGGCGAGAGGATATGGCCTATTCGGCTGAAGACGGTGAACTTAATCTTCCTCGAAGAGTTAATAAATGTCTTGATCGCTGGGTATTAAAAAATGGCCTCGGTTACTAAAATGGTTTCACTTAAGATTTCCTTAAGGTTCGTTCGTTATGATTGCTTTCGACGAATTGACTTAAAAAAGAGGGAGAGTTATGGAAGAGCAGGGTTTTGTTGTCCCGCAAGATGAGTTCATAAAATATTCTGAAGTTGCTACTGAATATAAAAAAAATGTAAAAACTAGTAATGATCGATTGGTATCTTTTTATAAACTAGAAACGGAGTCTTACTTAAATCCAATATCACAAGAACAATTAAGATGGGCCAATGATGAGTTGAAAAATCAAAACAATAAAAACCAAGCCATTGCTAAACGAATGTTAGCTGAAAAAGCAGAATTAGAAGAATTAGAGCTACAAAAAAAAGAAAATAACACTGAGCTGAAAAAGCTTTTTGCGTTAGAAGCCGAGATGTTTGATTGGGCTTGGCAGGTGAG
>JANRJR010000072.1:0-3625 GCA_033763845.1 Gammaproteobacteria bacterium
TCGTGGACTGTGGATTGTGCGTATTAACGCGGGTGCACGCGAAAATGGAATTAGTTACAGCAAATTTATGGCTGGCTTGAAAAAATTAAATATCGAGTTAGATCGTAAAGTATTAGCTGACATTGCGGTTCATGACAAAGCAGGTTTTGCGGCTTTAGCGGAAAAAGCGAAAGCGGCGAAGTAATTTTTTCCCCTCTGGAATTTTTTTGGACCGGGCATGGCCCGGTCCCTACAGACCCATAAATTGCGCACCAATATTTCTTTGTATGTTTGTAGGGGCCAGGCCGTGCCTGGCCCTAATATCAGGGAATATTAAAAATTCGTTTCAAAATGGTGATAGTCCTTCAACACTTTCCAATTCCCGCCCCATGTCCAACCCTGCTGTAAAAATATTTTGGTAATTTCACTGTTTGCTGAAATCATTCCCGGAATAATTTGATCCCGATTCGAATATTTTTGGCTGTTAGTAGGCAATAATTTTGTTCGGCTGATGTATGGATTTAATAACGGATTAATATCAATCGCTAATCCATACGCGTGCATCGAATAACGATTTGGATTGCTGGTCATTTTTTTACAGTGATACGCAAAGGTATCATTGTCTTCCATCGCTTTTTCTTCGTTATTGCCATAATCGTCTAATGGTCTTATTTTTTCGATGGGAAATTTTATTTTATAAATGGCTTCAAAAATGTGTGTGGTTTCATCCGCAATGTTTTTATTAATAACTAAAGTACCTGTATGGGGTTTATCATCGAATCCCCAGTAATGGACTTGAATATGTGTGAGTTGCTGCGAGGAGAGAGGGCAAGCAAGCGCAGCATATAAAACATATTTTTTCATGCTTTCTTCCCTCGGTAATGCACGCGCGCAATAATTTCCTGTCCTGTGTAGCAACCTTTATTAAAATCTATCATGCCAGGAATTAAATGATAATTTAATTTGTGCGGTGTAAATTGTTCGGAAGTTTCTGGGGTAACAATTTCGATTTTGGGAGATTCCTCGCTGCGCTCGGAGTGACAAGATAATAACGTTACTTTAGAAAATCTCGCATATTTACTTAATACTTTCTCAACAATCTCAATCATAGCCTCATCTAACATCATAAAATATTCATGATTAATTTTAATTAAATTAAAGCTCGCAATAACACGGCCCTTGCGATTACACAATGCGCAAAGTTGAGGTTGATTGTCGACTAAAGTTTGGACATTACAGGTTACTTGACCCTGTAAAAATTTCTCTGCATCCGGACCTGATATTTTCAACGCATTATTCATAAGGATTTATAAGCATCTTCGACAGCATGAATTTCAGATAAAAAATCTTGATATAATTTTTCGCGATCGTCTGTTTTAGCAGAATGTAAATAATCTAATAACGTAGCAGAAATTTTTTGTAAACGCGGAGCACCACAATACGAAACGCCACCTTTTACGCGATGCACAACATCTTTAATGGTTGCCCAATCTTGTTTGGCATAAGCTGTTTCTAATTTTTTTAATTCTGACGGAAAACCTTCAACCAAGGTTGTAATCATGTCTTTCGCAAACACGGTGTCTTTTCCGACTAATTTTGCACCAAGATTTAAGTCAATGATTTGCGCTTGCATGTATCGTCTCCCATTCTTGTTCCGTAAGTGGCGTAATTGATAATCTGTTGCCTTTGCGTAAAATAACCATATTATGTAATTTCGGAATCGCGCGAAGTTTTTCGAGTGTAATAATATTAGGAAATGTTTCAACCAACTGTACATCCACATGTTCCCATCTGGGATCTGCTTCTTCAGGATAGGACTGTTTGACGACTTTGATAATCCCTACAATTCCTGGTATGGCACAACTGGAATGATAAAAAAAACCGAGATCGCCTATGTTCATGCTGCGCATAAAGTTCCGTGCTTGATAATTACGGACGCCATCCCATGGCGTAATTTGCTCAGGCTTTTTAGCTAAATCATCAATGCTGAAACAATTCGGTTCAGATTTAAAGAGCCAGTAGTTCATGTGCGCCCTGTGATAATAGATTATCAGCAACTGTTTGGCCTAATTTTATGCTGTTTGATAATGATTCCGTTGCGTGAGCTGTAATGCAGGTTTTTCCATCAAGTGATAAAACACTGGCTTTTAATATTAAAATATTATTTTCAACGTGTGCATAGCTTCCAATCGCTGCATGACAGCTTCCGCCTAATTTGCGATTTAATTCGCGTTCCGCAGAAACACAGGCGCGGGAATATTTGTTGTCGAGAGCAGACAGTAATTTTTGCGTTGAAAGATCATTTTGACGGCATTCAATGGCAATAATACCTTGTCCTGCCGCAGGTAAGCTCTCTTCTAATGAAAAATAATGCTTGATGTGAGATTCAAGATCTAATCGCTTTAAACCCGCAGCGGCTAAAATAATCGCATCATATTCGCCTGCTTCTAACTTTTTAAGCCGAGTGATCATGTTGCCGCGTAATAATTTAATTTCAACATCAGGGCGATGGCGTTTTAACATGCTACTTCGTCTCGGACTGGCTGTTCCTATAATACTTTTTGGTGGAAGTTCTGCTAAAGAATCGTATTTAACGGATACGAAGGCATCACGCGGATCTTCGCGTTCCAGGAACGCAGGTAAACAAAAAGCAGGATCAATCTCAGTCGGAATGTCTTTGGTGGAATGAACGGCGATATCTGCCCGGTTATCGAGCAATGCTTTTTCGAGTTCTTTGATGAATAAGCCTTTCCCGCCGACGGTAGCCAGGGAACGCTCGAGTAATTGGTCGCCTGTCGTGGTCAAAGGCACTAAAGTGATTTCACAGTCAGGAAAATGCTTTAGAATACTCTTTTTAACAATATCAGTTTGTTTTACAGCAAGCTGGCTTTCGCGTGTTGCTATACGGAGTGATTTCATGGGTTTACCTCGATTTTATCATCCAGCGTCATTAGCGCTGCATCATAATATAAAACTCTCAGAAAGTGCAGCGAGACACGCTGGAACAGTTTTACGTCTCCACGCAGGCGATGACCTGGTGTTATTCAATGGCGACGGTTTTGATTACGCTGCACAATTGATCGAGGTCACGCGTAAAAATGTTATTGCGACCATTAAAGCGCAAGTCAAAAATACTTCAGAATCGCCGTTGCTGTTGCATTTAATACAAGCCGTCGCAAAACCGGATAAAATGGATTGGGTGATGCAAAAAGCGGTTGAATTAGGTGTCACTGAAATTACGCCCGTTCACACAAAATTTTGTAACCTAAAAGTTACCGACAAAAAATTATCCCATTGGGAGGGGATTATTATCAGCGCATGCGAACAATCAGGACGCAGTATTATTCCAAAGCTAAATCCAGTTATTGCAGTAGAAAAATTTTTTAAAACAAATAAAATTCAACAAGGCTTGGTTTTTCATCCTGAAGCTACACAGCCTATTTCATCCATAAAAGAGATAAAATCATCTTGCCATCTTATGATTGGCCCCGAAGGGGGATTTCACGACAGTGAAATTAAGCTGGCTGTAGAACATGGATTTCATTCTGTTAAAATAGGCCATAGAATATTACGGACAGAAACGGCAGCACTTGCTGCGTTAAGTCTCATGCAATATATCCAAGGAGACTTTTCGTTTGTCTAATAT
>JANRJR010000073.1:0-1595 GCA_033763845.1 Gammaproteobacteria bacterium
ATCGCACGACATCTGAAGCAGATTTTTTAAATGGGCTAAAACCGTCTGCTTATCGATATGGTCAAGGAACTTTCCGCGCAAGTGTTGCGAAAGAAAGCCAAGAAAAATCTTCTGAAATGCGTTATTCTCGCCGCTAATAAGCTCGCATGAGCGAATGCGTTATTGGAATGAAGCGATGCAAAAGCAAAAAATTAAAATTAATTTTGAAATGGATAAAATTTTCTAATTACAATCTTTGTGGCTTTTGCTAAAACGTTGTCCTGTTTCTGCATATCTTTTTTATTTCCCGAAAAATAGGCGACTAAGATAATAGGTTTAGATTTGGGTGGCCAAATAACAGCGATATCATCCACAATACCATAATAATCACCCGTTCCAGTTTTGTCTGCAACAATCCAACCTTTGGGAACGCCTGCGCGAATTCTTTTATTGCCCGTATGATTATTTTTCATCCAGGTTAATAAATCCTGACGTTGTTCAAATGCTAAGACATTTCCTAATGCAATTTTTTCTAAACTTTTTTCCATAGCAACTGGCGTAGTTGTATTGCGTTTTTCGCCAGGAATTGTTGTTGCTTCTTGTGGCCACCAATCAACTTGATGAAAGGTATTATCGCCAATCGAGCGCGCAAAAGTATTTAATTTATCAGGACCGCCATTTAATGCATGCTTAATTAATAAATTAATGGCTGTGTTATCGCTGATGATCATAGCCGCTTTACAGAGTTGTTTGATAGTCATGCCAGTATTGATATGTTTTTCTGTAATGGGGGACCAGGATACTAAATCTGATTTTTGATAAAAAACTTTTTTATCTAATATGCTGTGATCTGTTTTGCTCTTTTTTAATACCGCGGCTACGCCTATAAATTTTGCAGTGCATTCCATGGGAAAGCGTTGATTTGATCGGTAATCAATTTTTTGGTTATTTGCAGTATTAATTGCAGCAATGCCCAATTGGCCGTGTGTCGATTTTTCAAGTTGCGCGAAAGATTGTCCGACGGAGTCTGCGAATGCGGGAAAGGATGTGCCGAGAATGAGGGCTGTCATCATTAAATATTTAAATGCGGCTCGTTTCATCAGGCGATCCTAATAAAAAAATCTATAAAGCGGTAATCCCATTGCCAATTTAGCACATTGAATCGTGCCGGCGACATTATTTAACGCTTTCAGTTTTGGTGCAAGCAGGGGTGAGGGTTTACTATACGCTCATGAATTATTGGCATTAGAGCATATGCTAGTAGGATTGCTGATTGTTATTTGGTTTATTTCAGTATTCATAAGTTTATTTGCATAAGGATTGAAAAATGTTACAGCAAAAAATTAAATACCGTGATCATCAAATCATGACATTTCATGCGGGTGCGGGTGATGAAGGATTGTTGCTACTTTCTGGAGGACCAGGATGTCCATCGAATTTTCTGCAAGACTCTCATGCGCATTATGCAGATCCCCATTTTAAAGTGATTACGTGGGATCAGTTAGGCTGTGGCTTATCTGATCGCATAACAGATAAATCGTTATGGAATATTCCGCGATTTGTCGAAGAAGTCGAAGCGGTTCGTCAATTTTATGGCTTAAAAAAAGTTCATTTAT
>JANRJR010000074.1:0-35200 GCA_033763845.1 Gammaproteobacteria bacterium
TTTTCATCATACGCAAACTCACGACGTAAACAGTAACGACAATTTACCGCACAACTTACTGCAGGCATGACTAATACGCGGCCATGATATTTGTGAAGTAATCCGGGGATGGGATTAAACGTATTCTCTTTCAGAGCATGAGGCGAAAAATCCGGATGTTCTGTTTCTTCTGCTTTGGCTGGGAGTATTTGTAGTAAAAGTGGGTCGCGCGGATTACCTTTTTCCATACGCTTTATAAAACTACGCGGCACGCGTAATTTGAAATGCGGGGGAATATGGATGGGTTCACTCAGCTTCAAGAGCCGGAACAGTTCTTTTGCGTCAGTAATTATATCCATTGGACTTGACAGTAAATTCAGGGCCTCTATTATGCAGGTTTTTTACGCATAAAGTGAACTACTATGTCAGTCTATAGCACCAATGAATTCAAAGCCGGCCTGAAAGTTATGATGGATGGCGATCCTTGCAATATTCTCGAAAACGAACACGTCAAGCCGGGCAAAGGCCAAGCGTTTAATCGCGTAAAGTTGCGCAATCTCAAAACGGGCCGTGTTTTAGAAAGAACATTTAAATCGGGCGATACCTTGCCGGGTGCTGATGTTGCCGATACCGATATGCAATATCTGTATTTCGATGGCGAGCTGTATCACTTCATGCAACCGGAATCGTTTGAGCAGTACACCGTCAACGAAACAGCATTGGGTGATGCGAAAATATGGCTCAAAGAACAAGATACCTGCATTGTGACGATTTATAACGGAACGGTGATTGGTGTTACGCCGCCGAATTTTGTAAATCTTAAAATTACGCAAACCGACCCTGGTATTCGCGGTGATACTTCCGGCGGTGGTGGTAAACCGGCGACATTAGAAACGGGCGCTGTGGTTCGTGTGCCCTTGTTTATTCAAACGGGTGAAGTGATTAAGGTTGATACTCGCAAAGGGGAATATGTCTCTCGCGTTAAAGAATAATCGTGATGTTTTAGTTGAACGAGCTAAAATATTAACTAAAATTCGCCAGTTTTTTTCTGATCAAAATGTTCTAGAAGTCGAAACGCCATTATTGGCATCGGCTTCTGTAACTGACCCATTTTTAAAGCCACTCTCTTTAATTTACGATAAAAAGACTTTTTACCTGCAAACCTCCCCTGAATATGCCATGAAAAGATTGTTGTGCGCAGGAAGTGGTTCTATTTATCAAATCTGCAAGGCTTTTAGAGATGATGAGAAGGGACGCATTCACGAGCCAGAGTTCACCATGCTCGAGTGGTACATGGTTGGATTTAATTATGAAAATATTATTGATCAAACAGATAAATTATTGCAGTTTGTTTTAAATTCCAAACCTGCGCAAAAATATAGCTATCAAGAATTGTTTATTAAATATGCGGGTATAGATCCGTTAAATTCGGAAATAGACAATTTTGATCTAGATGTCATTTTTAACGCCAAAATAGAGCCCAATCTAAAAGATGTAGTAATAGTTTATGACTATCCAGCGTCCCAAGCTGCTTTATCTAAAAAAAGAGATAAAGTTTGTGAGCGATTTGAAGTGTATATAGACGGCATTGAATTATCGAATGGATATCATGAGCTTACTGATCCTGTTGAGCATCGAAAAAGGTTTGAAATGGATTTAAAAAAACGCCGCGAATTAAATTACCCTGAATTGCCCATCGATGAAAATTTTATGTCTGCTTTAGAAATTGGCTTGCCGGATTGTGCGGGTGTTGCGTTGGGTGTGGATAGATTGGTGATGGCAGCGTTGAAGAAAAAGCATATTTTGGATGTAGTGGGGTTGGCCGTAAGTTAACCCTCTCCCCACAGGTGAGGAGAGGGAAATAAAAAAGTAGCAGCAGTCTATATTAGTACTTTATTGGCTGCCGTTGACAAAAACGACACGCCATTTTCTAACGGCGCAATTCCCATGTGTTCTGCGATGGTCTGACCAATATCCGCAAACGTATCACGCTTGCCAATAAATCCAGGCGTAACATTTGGGCCAAACATTAAGACGGGAATATGTTCGCGAGTGTGATCAGTACCCGGAAAAGTCGGATCACAGCCATGATCTGCTGTAATAATTGCAATATCATCTTCGCGTAATAATTTTTCAAATTCTGGGAGTTGTGAATCTAATTTTTCTAGCGCTTTTGCATAGCCAGGTACATCTCGGCGATGGCCGTATAACATATCAAAATCAACAAAATTCACGAAAACTAAGCTATTATCTGGCGCAGTTTTTGCACAGTTTAATAGAGCTTCAAATAATTTATCGTTGCCATCGGCTTTGATTTTTTCAGATATTCCTCTATGAGCATAAATATCTGCGACTTTGCCAATAGATATAACTTTCTTATTTTGATCGATTAACTTATCTAAAAGAGTGGGAGCCGGAGGAGGAACTGCAATGTCTCGCCGATTACCCGTTCGGTAAAACTTTCCAGGCTCGCCCAAAAAGGGTCGCGCAATCACACGACCAATGTTGTAGGGTTTTACTAGTTCATGGGCAATACTGCAAATATCATAAAGTTTTTCTAAGCCAAAATAGGTTTCATGTGCCGCGATTTGGAAAACGCTGTCGGCTGAAGTGTAACAAATGGGTTTGCCTGAGCGGATATGCTCTTCACCTAATTCGTCAATAATGCCGGTTCCAGACGCATGTTTATTGCCAAGAATGCCAGGTAAACACGTTTCTTGGAGAAATTTTTGGATAAGCTCATCAGGGAAGCTAGGAATAGTATTGGGGAAATATCCCCAATCAAACAAAACCGGCACGCCGGCAATTTCCCAATGGCCGCTGGGCGTATCTTTGCCCGAGCTTTTTTCTGCGGCAAATCCATAGGCGGCAGTGATGTTGGACGTAGAAGGGATACCCGCAAGTGTACCAGGCGATTTTTTAGCGCTTTGTTCAGTCGCAGCACCAAGGCCTAGTCTTAGTAAATTCGGAATATGAAGTGGAATTTCCTCAGCGATATGTCCGAAGGTATTGGCACCTGCATCGCCAAACTTCTCAGCATCATCAGCTGCGCCAATGCCAAAGGAATCCAACAATAAGATGAAACTTCTCGCCATTTGGTAACCTTAATGATAAAACTCGCGCTATAATAGCAGAAATTCTAAATGAGGTGTCTCTCATGAGCGTCTGTAACAAGCGAACACTCGAAGTTGTCGACCAAGCGGCCCCCGTGATTTTCACGGAGAATGCCGCAGCCAAAGTCGCTGAGCTGATCCAAGAAGACAACAACCCCAATCTCAAATTGAGAGTCTGTATCGAATCGGGTGGATGCTCAGGTCTGTCGTATGGATTTCAATTTGACGAAAACGTTCGTGAGGATGATGCGGTTTATACTACCAATGGCGTGATGCTTTTGGTTGGCAGTGAAAGTCATCCGTATTTAGCGGGTGCCGTAATAGATTATTTAGAAGATCTCGACGGCGAACGATTTGTAATAGAAAACCCGAACGCCAAATCGACGTGCGGGTGTGGTTCATCCTTTGATATTGAATAAATTTTATTTTGTTTCCTGTTTTTCTGTGTCCTTGAGTTTTAGCAGATTTTGGCTGATTCCTTCGATGTGAAAAACAACTTCTTCTTCGTTGATGTGTTTTACTTCAAGTGTAATATTTTCATTAATTCTGACAGCTTCTCCTTCACGACGCATTAGTAGCAACATGGAAGCACCTCAGTTTTAGGTTATATTGTTTTACGTTTTATATTTGTAACCCTGAGAAGTTTATCGATTTAAAATAAAATTACAATGCCGCCACTTAAAAAATTCACCTCAAAAGAAATCTTTTCACCGTTGAGCAATGTTGAAAAAAGTGTTAAGCCAATCACACAGTCAATATCTTGAACACGTTTAAATTCAATAGTGGTATTTTTTAAGCGAGGTTCATAGCGATAAATTAAATTTTTAAGTGAAAGTTTTAATAATTCTAATGATTCGGGTAGTTTTTGATAAATATCGCACAAATCAGGCAAGCCATAATCCGGTAAATGAATTAGCGAGCCTTGGCGAGCATTCAACAGTGAGGTTAAATGCTCGCGTATGCTCTGGACTACATCCACCGCTGGCAACGGATTCAGGATCGTTCTATCCATGTGTCTTCTGATGAAATATTTCCATCTAAATATAACCATTGAATTTTTTCGTAACGAAAAGCGATTTCTTCTAGATGTCCGTAATGTTCTTTGGTTTTATCTTTAACATCCGTGATTAACGGTTTTACCGAAACAACTTTGGCATTGGTGAGTGTTTGACGTAGATACTCTTCTTCTTTGCCGGAATTATCGATGCGATACCAGCTTAATTTTACTTCTTTGAGATTTTGTCCGCTGCAACAGGCTTTATTTAATACCGGCGTTGCGCTACAAAATTGTTTAATAACAACAAACGGACTATGTTTTCGAGTACCACTTAAATTTCCAGTGTGTTCATCCGTCGGAATGTAAACCTCATGATGAAAGGTATAAATTTCGGCACTACCCTCACGGCCTTTTACATTGACCGTACTTTTAATGTCATTTCCTTGACCGTCTTTCATCCATAGATAACCGGGACTTGGCATAATTAATGTTCCTTAGTGGGAAGTTGAGCAATTAACGAGAGTCGTACATCAATTCCTTCTACCTGAAAATGTGGCATGACATACAAATTTACGCGGTAATAGCCTGGGTTATCTGGAATCGTGAGAACTTCGACTTTTCCTTCGCGTAACGGATGTGTTGCCATTAACTCAGGACCAGGATTATTCATATGAGTAATGAGGGTGTTGAGCCAGCGATTGAGTTCGCGTTCTAATTCTTCTTTATCTTTGGGCGATCCAATATTTTCGCGTTGCAGTACTTTTAAATAATGGCCTAAGCGTGAGCTTAAAAAAATATACGGTAGCCGTGCATTTATTCTGCTATTGGCTGTCGCTTCAGGCGTCTCATAAATCGCAGGCTTTTGCGTTGAATTCGCTGAGAAAAAACAGGCGAAGTTGTTGTTTTTATAATAACTTAAGGGGATAAAGCCTAATTGAGCGAATTCTAATTCGCGTGTTTCGGGAATTAAAATTTCTGAGGGAATTTTAGTTTGCAATCCGCGACCGATATCATAGTGATGCAAGACTAGATTTTCAATTTTTCCGCCGGATTCAGGTCCGCGAATATTCACAGTCCACCCGTGCTCTTTAAAACTGCGTGTTAAAGTAGTGGCAAACGCAAAGCTGCTTTTCCCCCATAAGTAATTTGTTGTATGTGGTAGACGCAATAAAAATTGAGGTAATGTTAATCCTATATAGCGTGCGGCTTCCGTCTGACGAAACGCATTCCAACCAACATATTCTGCGCGATCCATATAAGCGGGAAGATCGTGAATGCGCATGACGTCTTCCAGTGATTCTTTGTGAAAGAATTTCGCGCCGACATTGCCTATAAACGGACAGTGAGTTGTAGAAGCAATTTGCGCAATATTTGATAACAGTTGTAAATCTGGTGAGCTTGCATCAAACATATAGTCTGAAATAATAGCCGAAAATGGCTCCCCGCCGGGTGTGTCGTATTCTTGGACATAAATATGCTGATATAAACCCGACTGTGTGATGTCTTGCGCGTCGTTGAAATCTTCTCGTAATGTTTCTTTATCGATATCTAATATTTCTATTTTGGTATTGGCGCGAAAGTCTGTTCTATCCACAAGATATTTCAAGCTTGTCCACAGGGACTCGAGTTGTTGAAACTCGGGATTCAGTAAAATCTTGTCTAATTCTTGCTCAATTTTTAAATCGACTTGGCCAATCAAATGGTCTAATAAAATTTTATCTACTTTTTGAACAGGCTCTGTTTCTGCGATCAGCAATTCCAAAAAAACCTGTAATGCAGCAGTAATTCGTTCACTGGGTGTTTTTTCGGCGATAGCCTGTAAGGTACTGAATTGCTGTAAGGAAAAAGGTTGAGTAATGGGTGAGATATTTGCAGTTTGGCATAGGTTTTCATACGTCGTCATCTTATTGTTCTCCGTTTAGAGAGGATTTTTGTTGTATTTCGTGTTGGAGTTGTTGAAGCGTGGGTTTGTGTTGGGAGATTTTTTCGAGGGATTTTCGAAAGTCCGGGTTGTCTAGCACATTGGCTTTTAATTCTTTGAGAAGGTTTCGCATGCTCGTGAGTTTTCGTAATGCGGGGATTTGTGCGATGACATTTGCCGGCAGAAAATCTTTCATTTTGGTAAACGTGAGATTTCCTTCAGATAAATGCAGGGTAGGTGAGAGTGAGTGCAATGTGTCATCGAGATTTTGTGGTGTGATATTCAAGCGCTCGAGCTGTGTAATAGGCTTTTGATTTTGACGACGGCTAAAATTGCCTAAGACCAGTAATTTCAGTGGGAGTTCTTTTTTACGGCGAGCGCCGTGAGTTTCGACATCGAGAGTGATGTTAACGCGAGCGTGAGTCATAAATCCGTCCTTATTATTTCGAGTTTTCAAATTAACACAAGATTTTTTTGTTTGCAAATTATTTTATCCCTAGTAAAGTAGCGTTACCTTATAAATAACCAGGGAGATGTAAAATGAAAGCGAAAAGCCGAAAGAAGTCTGCGGTGAAACCAAAACCTGCTGCGAAAGCGCAAGGGAAGACAGCGGAGAGTGCATTAGTAAAGAAGCTACAAAAAGAAGTAGCAGTTGCGATTGAAGGATATATGGCCAAAAATAAAATTGGCTTTAATGAATTTGCGCGACGTTTAGGTACGAGTGCGACGCAAATGCAGAAGATTCAAAAAGGCGAAGCGAATTTAACATTCGCAAGTCTTGCTCATATCGCCGTTGTGATGAAGAAAAAAGTTCGGTTGATGTGGGGTTAAATCTTCCGCCACGTCGTTCCCGACGCGGAATCTTCGATGGTAATACCCATCTGTTGTAATTGGTCGCGGATCTCATCAGAGCGCGACCAATTTTTTTCGGTTCGCGCTTTGTTTCTTTCCGTAATTAATTTTTCGATTTCGGCTGAATCGTTTTGCTCTTGTTTTAAGAAGCTTTCAGGATTTTGTTCTAGAAGCCCTAATAAACCGCTTAAATGCTTCAAAATACCTGCCAACAATCCATCTTGGGTTTTATTGATTTCACGTGCTAAATCAAACAATACCGAAAGCGCAATAGGTGTATTGAAATCATCGTCCATCGCTTCATGAAATTTTTGGACAAAATGATTTTTTAAATCGGGTTTTGTATGAGGAATGTCTATATTTCTGATGCTCAAATACAATCGTTCTAAAGAAGTTTGGGCTTGGTCTAATAATTCTTTAGAGTAATTTAACGGACTTCGATAATGACTGGTTAGCATAAAATAACGAATCACTTCGGCAGGATATTCTTTCAGTACATCACGAATGGTGAAAAAATTGCCTAAGGATTTGGACATTTTTTCTTTATTAACGGTGACGAATCCCACGTGCATCCATTGATTCACAAATGTCTTTCCTGTAGCGCCTTCAGATTGTGCAATTTCGTTTTGATGATGCGGGAAAATTAAATCAAATCCACCGCCATGAATATCGAACTGCTCACCTAAACAATCCAATGACATGGCTGAGCATTCAATGTGCCAACCCGGTCGGCCTTTGCCCCACGGAGAATCCCATGCCGGTTCATTGGGTTTTGCTAATTTCCATAAAACGAAATCCAGTGGATCGTCTTTAGACTCTGTAACAGCAACACGCGCACCGGCGCGTAATTTATCTGTACTTTGATGCGCCAATTCGCCATACGTTTTGAATTTATTTACGGCATAGAAAACATCGCCGTTTTGGCCAACATAAGCATATTTATTTTTAATTAAAGTTTCTATCATCTGGATCATGTGGGGAATAAAGTCTGTTGCGCGCGGTTCTTGATCCGGCGGTAAAATATTCAATTGTTTTTCATCTTCATGCATGGCATCAATAAAGCGTTTGGTGAGCGCATGAAAATCTTCTTTGTTTTCATTGGCACGTTGAATAATCTTGTCGTCTATATCCGTAATATTACGAACATAATTCACTTCATAGCCTAAATGTCTGAGATAACGCGTAATAATATCAAAGCTAACTAAAACCCTGGCGTGACCAATATGGCAGTAGTCATATACTGTCATGCCGCAAACGTATAATTTGATTTTGTTTTTTTCGAGAGATTTAAGCAGTGCTTTTTCTTTCGTGAGGGTATTATGAATGTGAAGCACGAGCATTCTCCGCTGCTTTTAATCTTTTGAGCAAACCGTCTTTGCCCAATAGCGTAAAAATATTATGCAATTCAGGTCCATGATCTTGGCCTGTTAAAATTAATCTTAATGGCTGAAATAATTCTTTACCCTTTATATTTAATTCACCCTTTAGCGTATTGGTGCACTTTGTATAATCTGCACCCACGTTTTCAATAGTAGCTAATAAAGCTTGAATAAAATTAGGCGAAACGTTGGAAAGTTGATCAGGAAACGTAATTTCACCAAATAAAATATTCACCCACTCTTGAGCTTCAGACGGAAACATAATATTGGGTTTCATGAAGTTTATAAAAGCCGTTTTTTTATCCGTAGGAACGGATGCCTGAATAGTTTCACCCAGCCAATTCCAAAATACCTCATCATCTAGTCCCATCACAGCATGTTTTTGCCAATGCAATAAATGCGTCATATCAAATTGCGCGGGAGTTCGACCAATATGTTTTACGGAAAAGTGCTTTGCGAGGTGATTCAAATCCATCAAGTGGACTTCCTCATAACTATGGCCCAATCGCGCCATGTAATTATTTATCGCTGAAGGTAAAAACCCTTCTTCTCTCAAGGTTTTAATGTCTTTACTGCCATGACGTTTTGATAGTTTCTGCCCATCATTGCCGACAATTAAAGCCATATGGCCGTATTCTGGAATGGGTAAGTCTAAACTTTGCAAAATTAAAATTTGGCGTGGTGTATTGGTTAAATGATCTTCACCACGAACGGCATGCGTCACACCCATCAGTGAATCATCAATCGCATTACAAAAGAAAAACGCTGCGGTGCCATCCGAGCGTCGAATAATAAAATCGCCAATGTCATCGGTTTTAAATTTCTGGTAGCCTTTTACGAGATCATTGAAATTAACTTCTTTGCCCACGGGTACTCTAAAACGTAATGTGGGATGCAAGCCTTGAGATTTTTTGGCGCTGACCTCATCAGCCGTTAAATTCGAACAGGTACCTGGATATCGTGGTGGTTTGCCTTGTGATAATTGAATTTTGCGTGCGAGCGCTAATTGTTCATCGGTACAAAAACATTCATAAGCCTGGTTTTTGGACAATAATTCGTCATAATATTTTTTATAAACATCTTGGCGTTTGGATTGATACTCTGGACCTTCATCCCAATTTAATCCAAGCCATTTTAAGTCATAGAACAATGATTCTGTGAATTCATCCTTTGAACGCATGGCATCGGTGTCTTCGATACGCAGTAGGAAATTTCCATGGTGGTGGTGGGCTAACAAGTAACTAAAGAGCGCAGTTCGAGCATTGCCTAAATGCATTTGCCCTGTCGGACTGGGGGAGAACCGGGTTTTCATTTTTTCTGTCTTTGTCATCGTAGCCATTTGCCTAAAAAAAAAGCATCATAAACCATGATGCGGGGTTGAATAAATCAAATTCGATGGGGAATTTTACAAAAGGGCCAGGTATGGCCTGGCCCCTACAAACATGTGATGAAACATTAACGTATAATTTGTAGGTATGTAGGGACCGGGCCGTGCCCGGTCCAACTTGGAGAAATGAAACGCATGTCAGTCACATTATTTATCTCAGATCTTCATCTGAGCCCCGAAAATCCGGCCATGACGGATTGTTTTATCCGGTTTTTAAATCGCGAAGCGTCTCGTACGGATGCTTTGTATATCTTGGGCGATTTCTTCGAAGCGTGGATTGGGGATGACGCCCAAAATCCATTTACTGATACTATTACTGGCGCGCTGAAAAACTGGCCTAAACCCTTATGTCTTATGGTAGGGAACAGGGATTTTTTGATGGGCGAAGTGTTCGCAAAAAAAGTTAACGCAACACTATTATCAGACCCGACGGTGATTGATTTATACGGTACGCCAACGTTGATAACGCATGGTGATTTACTGTGCCAAGACGATAAAGAGTATTTGAAATACCGTAAAATTGTCCACCAAAAATGGCTGCAGAAATTATTTTTATGGCTGCCATTGCGTTTCCGAGAAAAAATTGCGCTGAAAATGCGCCAAGAAAGTTCAAAATATGTAAAACAAGCCAGTGCAGCCAGCATGGACGTTACGCCTTCCGCGGTAAAAGACTGGTTGTCTATATATAAAGCATCTCGCATTATTCATGGCCATACCCATCGGCCAGTGATTTATCCCGAACGAATCGTCTTGCCTGCCTGGCACGAGCGGGGCGGGGCACTGGTGGTAGGCCCTGACAAGCCCCCCGAGCTGGTCTTCTTTGAGTAAAGCTTTGCTATACTATATATATTAGGTGTTTGAGGAGACGGATATGGCTAACAAGTACAGCGGTGGAATCAGCTGGTCGTTGACGGCGCAAGACATTATTGAATTGCTCAAAGACCCTAATTCGGTTATCTATAAAGCGTTGCAAGGATTTTTAATCGCTATAAACGACGTTGCTCAAGCCGCCGCGTTAATAGTCATACAGAATACTGCTCGAGAATGGAACGCGTTCAATACCAGTCGAGGCGTAAGTGTTGATGTCGATAGAGAAGTGTTTTCGCCGAATAAATTACCGCCAGATTTAGTGAGTTCAGCGATAGCACTTCCAGAAAAAGAAAATATGATAGGCCATAAAATAGAAGCGTTAACCAAAGAATTAGCGGCGTGCAAAGATAAATTAATAGAGTCTAAAGAAACACAACTGAAACAATTTAATGAAAGCATGGGGTCTAAATATCCGTTAACAGAAACCGAACAAGAATTACTCAGTAAGTCGTATGAAACAGTTGTTGCGGAAACAGAAAAAGCAGTTCCCGCTGAATTAACGGGAAAACCACGCGAAAAATTAGTACAAAATCGTTCTGCGGTTGGCATGGAAATGAATTTAATGATGATGTTGCTTAAAGAGAATTTTAAGCCGTCTGAAGTGAAAGAGATTGTTAAACTGTATAAAGAAGCCGTCGGACAATATCTTGCTGCAGAACGTGAAAATTTTGTAATGACACTAGACATCAAGCGCATTGAAATTGATATTATGACATTAAAAATGACGCGAGGATTTGTACAGGGTTGTGCAGCAGCGCAAAATAATTTAGAAAACGAAGAATCGAGTATGCTTTCAAGAGCAAAAAATCCTTTTCAAATGAAACCAGTTCCACCTGTAAAATAGGACGGTATTATGCCTTTTAGCACTGACTTTACTGACATTACGCAATCCACTATTCAAGGTCATCCTGGTCCTGCTTCATTGAAAATGCAGCTCAGTGTTGCATGCAAAAATGTCAAAATTACAACTATGTTGGCCGCATTAAAAGAACAAATGGATAAATACAAGCAAACACTGATGAGCAGTGCTGGTGTGTTAGCTAACGAAAAAAATAACCCTTCTGCTGAAAAAACAACATCTCCGGAAGCAACCGAACAATATGCTAATGAATGTCAGTCTTTGTCAGAGGAACTTAAAGATTTAGGACGTAATCTCAAAAAATTGGAATCAGAATTGGAAAGTTTAATTGAAATGGATCAAGAAAAAATTACTGACTTTCGGGATGAGATGTCTTCCTCGGAAAAACGTATAGGCGACATGATTGATGTACGCGTCAAAGAAATTGAAGCTTTTTTTGCGGATAAAGCACATGTGGACGACGCAGCCGTTAGAAATGATATTCGTGCGATAGTTGCCGATCATCTTCAGGATTCAAAAAAATTAATGCGTGAAATTCGTGAACGCGTTAAACAAGCGGATCCCAATGCTCCGGAATTACCGAAAGAAATGGTTGAAAAAATAACCTCTCAATTTGAGCCCGTATTGAAATCCGCACAGAAAGTAGTCGATGCACGTCAAGCTGACCAAGCTGCGTTTGAGCAAAAAACTAACACATTTGCGACGAAGATGAAGAATTTCAGAACAGAAGTGGATGATTTACTGAAAAAATTTGAAAGGACATTGCCAGGTGCTGCCATTCATCATGTAACACCACTGCCTCCTCTTCATCGATCACTTTCAGCGTAAATGGAATATAATGAGCGCCGAAACTTCCCATCGATTAATTAAAGCCTTTCTTCGACAACCCGTCGATAGAACACCCGTGTGGTTAATGCGCCAAGCGGGTCGTTACCTTCCTGAGTACCGACAATTACGTGAAAAGATGGGTGGATTTTTGGCGATGGCGAAAAATCCTGAAATTGCTGCAGAAATTACCCTACAACCGTTAAAACGCTTTCCGTTGGATGGCGCGATTATTTTTTCCGATATTTTAATGATTCCTGATGCCATGGGGTTAGGATTGTATTTTGCGGAAAACGAAGGGCCCAAATTTAAGCACATGATTCAGCATGAAAAAGACGTTTCAACTTTAGTGATCCCCGAGCCTGAAGAAAAATTAAATTATGTTCTTGATGCAATAAAAATTACCCAAAAATCTTTGGAAAATAAAATTCCCTTAATAGGCTTTGCGGGAAGTCCATGGACTGTTGCGACTTATGTCATTTCAGATGCTAAAAAAATGCTATTTCAAGCGCCAGAATTATTACATCGATTATTGGATAAATTAGCCGAAAGTACGGTTAAATATTTAAACGCTCAAATTAGTGCGGGTGCTGATGCCATCATGTTATTTGACACGTGGGGCGGACTATTAACGACGCGTGATTATCATGATTTTTCACTGAAATATGCTAAAAAAATATTTTCAGGATTACAGAGAGAGCATAAGGGTAAAAAAATCCCGTGTATTTTCTTTACGAAACAAGGCGGTCAGTGGTTAGAAGATATGTTATCTATCCAACCCGACGTATTGGGTTTGGATTGGACAGTGAATATTGGTGAAGCACGTGAAAAAATAAACCAACGAGCTGCTTTACAAGGGAACTTAGATCCCATGTTGTTGTATAGCAATCCTAAACGTATTCAGGCAGAGGTCGAATTTATTTTAAATGCTTATGGAAAATATTCGGGCCATGCGTTTAATTTAGGTCATGGTATTCCGAAAGATGTTCCAGTTGAAAACGTTGCGGCATTGGTTGATGCTGTCCATTCACTCAGTGCAAAATATCACGGATGATGGAGTTTTATGCTACAGATTGACGTTATTCAACACATTCAAGCCCTTTGGATTACGTTGGCGTGTTTAATTCTCTTGTCGTCATATTTTTCTTTTGCTGAAACTGCGTATATGTCCGTTAATCATTATCGATTACGGCATTTGGCACGAGAAGGAAATCATCGCGCAAAATGTGCCAGTGTTTTGTTGGAGCGTCCGGATAAATTATTAGGCTTAATTTTGTTTTGCGATACGTTTGCGGATATTTTAGCCTCTGCTATTGCAACGCTATTAGCTATTCACTACTTTGGTGAGTGGGGCGTATTTATATCAACCGTGATCGTGACGTTTGTTATATTGATTTTTGGTGAGTTGTCGCCTAAAACACTTGCCGCACTGCATCCTTTAGAGATTACCTTATATTCCGCTTATCCGTTATGGATTTTATTAAAAATTCTGTCGCCTTTGATTGGCTTGGTGAATTTATTATCTAATGGATTTTTATGGTTATTTGGTGTGCGATCGCATCACAAAAAATTAGACAGTTTTACGATTGATGAATTGCGGACTGTTTTAACAGAAGCGGGTCGTCAAATGCCGGGTAATTATCAGCGTATGTTGTTGCAGTTATTGAGCTTGGAAAAAACCTCCATTGAAGACATCATGATTCCACGACACGAAATTGTGGGAATTGATTTAAGCAAGTCCTGGCCAGATATTTTGGAGCAATTAACGACCAGTCAGCATACGCGTTTGCCCGTGTATGACGAACATATTGATAATATTCTAGGCATATTACATGTTCGCGATGCATTAAATTTATTAGCCAAAGATGAATTAGATAAACACAGCCTGCAAGAATGTTTAGAGTCGCCGTACTTTGTGCCAGAACATACCTCGCTTAGCCAACAGTTAGTGGAGTTTTCTCGACGTAAAACACGAACCGGACTAGTGGTCGATGAATACGGTGATATTCGAGGTATGGTCACGATTGAAGATATTCTCGAAGAAGTGGTCGGTGAATTTACAACTGATACTGCCGCTACTGTTGAGAAAGATATTTATCGTGAACCATCGGGTGATTATATTTTAGACGGCGGTGTTAATTTGCGCGTGTTGAATCGCTCGCTTCATTTGCATTTCCCGACGGAAGGACCTAAAACCTTGAGTGGATTAATTACAGAATATGTCGAAATGATTCCGCCAGCGAGCGTATGTGTGCGAATCTCAGGGTATCTACTTGAAATTCTGCAAATCAAAGATAACATGGTTAAATCCGTAAGATTAATACAAGGGGATCAAGATGCGAAAAGAGACCGATAGCATGGGAACCATTCAGGTTCCGTCGGATCGATATTGGGGAGCACAAACCGAACGATCACAACATTTCTTTGCTATTGGGGATCGCATGCCCGCTGAAGTGATTCGAGGGATGGTTATTCTCAAAAAATCTGCAGCAAAAGCTAACGCTGAATTAGGACTGCTTCCTAAAGATAAAGCAAAATTAATTATCGCAGCGTGTGATGAAATCTTAGATAACAAACATGCTGATCATTTTCCCTTAAGAGTTTTTCAAACGGGCAGTGGTACGCAAACCAATATGAATGTCAACGAAGTGATTTCAAATCGTGCGATTGAGTTAGCCGGCGGTGAACTGGGCAGCAAAAAGCCCGTTCATCCGAATGATGATGTAAACATGTCTCAGTCTTCCAATGATACGTTTCCGACTGCGATGTATATCTCAGCGACAGAAAATATTGTCCATCGTGTCATTCCTGCTGTAATGGCATTACGTGAAGGTTTGCATAAAAAGCAAAATGAATTTAATAAAATTATCAAAATTGGCCGTACGCATTTACAAGATGCCGTGCCGTTAACGTTAGGCCAAGAATTTTCGGGCTATATTGCGCAATTGGATTTTGCATTGAGTGCAATCAAGCAAACGCTTGCCGGTTTATATCAATTAGCGATTGGAGGAACGGCGGTAGGTACAGGGTTAAACGCGCCCGCAAAATTCGGCGATTTAACAGCCAGTTTTATTGCGAAAGAAACTAAATTGCCGTTCGTATCAGCGAGCAATAAATTCGCGGCGTTGGCTGCACACGATGCGCTAGTGATGGCGAGCGGCGCGTTGAAAACATTGGCAACGGCGTTGATGAAAATCGCGAATGATATTCGTTGGTTAGGATCAGGTCCTCGTTGTGGATTGGGTGAATTAATTTTGCCTGCAAACGAACCCGGTTCTTCTATCATGCCAGGCAAAGTCAACCCAACCCAATGTGAAGCGATGACCATGGTGTGTGTTCAGGTCATGGGAAATGATGCGACAATTGGTTTTGCAAATTCGCAAGGTAATTTTGAATTAAATGTGTTTAAGCCCGTGATGATTTATAATTTTCTGCATTCGGGAAATTTATTAGCGGATGCAAGCGCGTCTTTCAAAAAACATTTGGTTGAAGGCCTTGAAGCAGATAAAGAAAGGATTCATTATTTCTTGCACCATTCGTTAATGTTGGTGACCGCGTTAAGTCCGACGATTGGATATGATAAAGCCGCGAAAATTGCGCATACCGCGTTGCATGATAAAACCTCTTTGCGTGAAGCATGTATTAAATTAGGGTACATGACTGGCGAGGCATTTGATAAAGCCGTAAAACCTGAAGACATGGTGTAATTTGATGCGTAAACCTATATTACTTTTATTATCTTTTTTCTTCGCATCAACACCTGTTATTGCGCAAGTAAATCCTAATCCGCCCGTGTATCAGCAAGAAATCCAACAAATACTCAGTAATTGGCGTGCGCGTTCTGGAATTCCGGGTGCAGCGTTAAGTATTTATCTCCCTAATCATACGTATCCCATTACGATTTCTAGCGGAACCACGCAATTCAGGGGTGGTGAAAACATTGACGATCAAACATTATTTCAGGCAGGTAGCATTACCAAATCTTTTACCTCCATGATAATGCTAGACCTGGAATCACAAGGGAAATTAAATATTGATGATCCTATTACGAACTATTTGCCGCAATATCCGCGTTGGCAAAATGTTACGATTCGAGAATTATTGAATCACACCAGTGGTATCTTTAATTATACGGAAGCCGGCCAGTTTAATCTTATTCGTAAGAATAATCCGCAGGCAGGATTCAGCCCCAATCAACTAGTTCAATTAGCTGCAGAACACCGCGATTATTTTTATCCCGGTCAAGGCTGGAAATATTCCAACACAAATTATGTGTTAGCGGGGATGATCATTCAAAAAATTACAGGCGAGCCTGCATCACAAATCATGAATGATTATTTACGCAGCAATACGCATTTAGATTTATTAAATACGTATTATTTATCTGGCATGTATCCTAGCGGATTTTTATCGCGTATGGCGCATGGATATAATTCACGTGGCGAAGATGTGACGTATGACAATATGTCATGGGCGTATACGGCAGGTGCGATAGTGACCACGACCCAGGATTTATTGACATGGTGGCATGATTTATTTCAAGGTAATATTTTACCGCGACAACAATTGAACCAGATGATGAGTTTGGTGTGCGAAGTCAATTCACCGGGGTGTCGTGTCGGCCAACCTGTTTCGCAATTATCGAATGATTTAGCAGGGCACGGTTATGGATTGGGAATTATTGAAACTTCATATGGCAACGAAAAATTAGGCCCAGTCTGGTGGCACAATGGAAGTACGGCAGGTTATAAAGCCATCGTGATGTGGTTTCCCAAAAGCGATATTTATATTGCGTTGACTATTAACCGAGACCCGGGTTATTTATTACGTCCAGATTTACCGATTATTCGTAGTGTAATGGGAGTATTAACACCAGATGCCGAATGGCATTTAGCGCATGAATCTCAACGTGTGATCCGAAGACCTCATCACTACCGCCATATTTATTACCGTCATGCTAAACCTAAGCACAAAATTTACCATCCCAAAACAGAGCGTAAATCCAGAGGCGAGTGAATAATATAGTCTGCGTGAAATTGATGAAGATTCGTTTCGTCGTGTAAATATCCGTACGCCGCTAAAATGGTTGTCATGTTAGCCGCTTTGGCTGCTTGAATATCGCGTTCTGCATCTCCGATATAACAACACTCTTCGGGTTTTAGATTTAATAATTTCGCGGCATATATTAATGGTGCGGGATGCGGCTTGCGTTCTTTTAAGGTATCGCCGCAGACAATGCAATTAGTGCGCTTATCTAAACCCAATAATTGCAGTAATTTTAACGTAAGATTGGTTGGTTTGTTGGTAACAATGCCCCACGGTACTTGGTAACTTTCAATAAAGTCCAGCATTTCACCCATGCCTTCAAATAAGACTGAACGATCCGCTACATGTTCTAAATAAAAGTGGAGAAATTTTTTGCGAAGTTCATGATAGCGTTCATCTTTTTCATTGATATGAAAGCCGAGTTCTAATAATCCTTTTGCGCCATCCGAAGCGACATGTCTTACAGCATCAAAGTCTAGTGGCGAGTGATTTTCAGTGATTAATACATAATTGAGTGCGGAAGCCAAATCCGGAGCTGTGTCAACCAACGTTCCATCTAAGTCAAAAATAACAGCTTTAAATTTTAGTGCAGTCATTCAGGTTTTTCACCATACGCTAAATAATTAACAGAAATATCTTTGTCTAATTTATAGATTTTTGTAAAGGGATTGTAAGTCATTCCCTGAAAATCTTTGAGGTTCAGTTGTGCTTGGCGAGCCCATTGGCTTAATTCACTGGGTTTGATGAATTTAGCGTACGTGTGAGTGCCACGGGGGAGCAAATTTAAAATCCATTCCGCACCAATAATCGCAAACGCGTAAGATTTCATGTTGCGATTAATGGTCGATAAAAATAATTTGCCGTTAGGTTTGAGTAATTTATGGCAGGCATTCAAAATGGATTGTGGATCGGGAACGTGTTCCAATAATTCCATGCATGTGACTATATCAAATTCACCGGGATGGTTATTCGCAAAATCTTCGGCGCTGATGAGATCGTAGTGAATATGAAGGTTATGCTCTTTGCTATGTACATGTGCTGTTTCCAGTGCGGTTTGTGAAAGGTCGATGCCCGTCGCTAATGCACCGGCTTTCGCTAAACTTTCGGTGAGAATTCCACCGCCACAACCCACATCAACGACTTTTTTATCCTGAAGATCTACGCGTTCTTGAATAAATTGCAATCGAAGGGGATTAATTTCGTGTAATGGTGCGCATTGTCCCAAAGGATTCCACCAGTCGTGCTGGATTTCGCTGAATTTATGTATTTCGTTAGGGTCGACATTAGTCATAGGGGATAGTTTAAATGACGCTGGCCAGTTTTAAAATAAGGGTCAGAAGACCAATATTTAACGTTATGCTACCTGCTATCATGGCGCCGATTTTTAGCGTTAGATTCGCAATGTCTTGTTTAAATTCCATTCTCAAGGTGCTCATCTCGCTGCGAAATTCTTGCATTGCTGAAAGCAAATCTTGCTTAGTAGCGAAGTTCGTAGCAATGGTCTCGGTCATCATTTGGGCTATCATCTCAGTTTGTGCTTCAGCTTGTTTGTCGGGGACGCCGATTTTTTTAAGTTGTTTTGCGAAGGCAAGGGTGTCAAAAGTAATTGCGGTCATATAAAGTCCTTTGATTATTGAGTATAGGCGTCTACTTTATCAAAGACGTCGAGGCTTCACCAGAAAATATTTCCTGAATTTTACCAGACTCTAGCTCTAAAATGAGATTACCGTTTTTATTGATGCCATTCATAATCCCCTTTTTATTTTGAATGGTAATATTCTTTCCAGCCAAATAATCTACTGAATTCCATTCGGGTATGAAATTTTCAAACGGTTTTTGTTCAAATTCCTGAATATAATCGGCTAAAGTCCTGATTAATACCGTACAGACCTCATTTCGGTCCATGTCAGCATGAGTAATATCTTTTAATGATGCCCACAAATTGTGCTGCATATTTACATTTAAGCCGATGCCAATAATGGCATGCGTATTATGTTGAATTTCAATTAAGCATCCGGCTAGTTTTTTATTGTTGTAAATAATATCGTTTGGCCATTTGGCGAAAAATTTTGCTTCAGGTGCAAATTGCTTTAGGGTTTTAATTACGGCTAAGCTGGTGATAATGCTTAATCCAGTAAATTTTTTTAAAGGGATGCGCAGAGAAAAATAGATGTTTTCAGCGAGTGGCGAATACCATGCGCGATCTTCGCGCCCACGTCCGGCAGTTTGGGTTTCGGCTAAACAAATTTGCGTATCGTAGCGGGCATAGTGCAATAAATAATCATTTGTAGAATCAAGGGTTTGAAAAATTTCCAACGGAACATCTGTGCGGATTTTCGCTTTGTCTAACATTGTGTTCATGAGTTTTGAGTCTCAACAAGGTAGCGCAATTGCAGATAGAGCATTTCTGTCAATGGCATGTGGGCGCCATTTCTTTGTGCGGTTTGTAGTGAGTTCTCGTAAATGGCATGTAATTCTAACGGATTTCCGGCGTCAAAGTCATCCTTCATGCTAAAATTATTTTTTTCCATTTTTCTCATTTTCTCGAAAGCGGCTAATCGGAAATCATAAAAGTCATCGGGTATGTCTGCGCCGCATTGTTTTCCGGCTGTAATAACTTCTTGTGTCATCCGTTTTAAAATTTCAAAACTGGCAGGATGATTGATCATTTCATTGGTATAAGCATCTAAAACAATTGCTAGGCCACTTATAGGAATATTGGCTGCCAATTTTTTCCACCGAATGGTAGGCAAATGTGGCATTGCAACGCTGTTTAGTCCTGCGCGTGAAAAATCATCTGAAATGGCTTGTGCGTCTACAGAAATTTCTTTGTGAGATTCATCAGGATAGTATTGTGCCCACTCAAATAAATCCCATCCAAAGTGCTTAATTACACCGGGCGATGATTTAGTCACTTTAAGTAAATTACTTGCGCCGATGATTTTTTCTGACGGAATAAATTCCGCGATTTCTGCTTCGATGCCAATGCCGTTTTGGACTATGCCCACTATAGTTTTTTCATGTAATACATTAGGGAGCGAATTTTTGAGAATATGATTGGCTGTGGATTTAAGCGTAATTAAAACGACATCACACTTGGGCATTTTTTTCATATCATTATAGACATGAACGTGAACTGTATTAGGCTGATTATCTTCAATCAGCATCAGACCATTTTCTTTGACATGATCATAATCGCGGTTAACCAAACAATGAACGTCAAAACCAGCTTGTTGAAGTTTAACGGCGCAAAATCCGCCGATTGCACCGGTTCCGATGATGGCGTAGGATTTTGTCATGAGTGAATCCCCTCTAACTGTTTTATGAGCCGATTAAGGCAGCTATTCGGCTCATGATTTTTTGAGCCAGATCCTTTTTGGAGGCTTTAGGGAGATCGGTGATATCGTGAGGTGTAATAACAGACAGTTGATTATCATCTGAATTAAACCCTAGATCTTTGCCCACCAGATTTGCGATAACCATGTCTAATTTTTTAGAGAGTAGCTTTTGTTTGGCGTTTTCCAGTAAATTTTCAGTTTCTGCCGCGAAGCCAATTTTAATTAATTTTTTATTGGATGTAATGTCAGAAATGGATTTTAAAATATCAGTATTTTTAGCTAACGTTAATTCAATCTTGTCAGAATGCTTTTTGATTTTTTGGCTGGAAACAAATTCGGGCTTGTAGTCACTTACTGCAGCAGCGGCAATAAAAACATCTTGTTTATGAATATTGTTCAACACAGCCTTATGCATTTCTTCAGCAGTAATAATATTGATTTTATTTATGGCGGTAGAACAAGATAAGTTTGTTGGCCCTGATATTAGAGTTACATTTGCGCCTGCATTTAATGCCGCTTCAGCTAACGCATAGCCCATTTTGCCCGAGCTATGATTGGTAATATATCGAACAGGATCGATAGCCTCTTGTGTTGGACCCGCGGTAATTAAAATATTTTTATGGGATAATAATTTGGGTGCAAAGAAATTATTTAAATGAGCTAATAATATTTCAGGTTCTAATAATCTTCCCGGGCCATTTTCGCCACAGGCCTGAATTCCCACATCAGGACCCCATAGAGTTATGTTATGAGCAAGTAATTTATTAATATTTTCTTGGGTAAATGAATTTAAATACATTTGTTGATTCATTGCAGGGGCAACAATGATTGGTGAGGTTGTTGCTAAACATAAAGTACTTAATAAGTCATCGGAAAATCCGTGCGCTAATTTGGAGATGAAATTGGCCGTCGCGGGTGCAATTAAAATCGCATCTGCCCATCGTGCCAACTCAATGTGCGAAATTTTTTCTTCACACGCCCATAAAGACGTAAAAACAGGTTGATTCGAAAGCGTTTGTAAGGTCAGTGGCGTGACAAATCTTTCAGCGCTATCGGTTAGTACGGTTTTTACAGTTACACCTTGTTGAATTAATAGACGAATGAATTCAGGGGTTTTATAGGCAGCAATACCACCAGTGATTCCCAATAATATTTTTTTATTGTTTAGCATGCGCGAGCCTCAAGCCATGTAAAACCAATTCAGGAATAATCGCGGTAAAAATATTTTCGCTTTCAAACAGTGAGCTAAATCCGCCGGTGCCAATAATCAACGGTTTTTTATGATCAAACGCTTCTTCAGAAATTTTGTCGATGATTTTATTTACAGCGCCCAAATGACCAAAATACAAGCCAGCTTGAATGTTCGCGATGGTGGTTTGGCCAATGATGGTGTCGGGTTTTAAAATATTCACGGGCGGAAGTTTTGCCGTATTTTCATTGAGCGCGCTCATAGAAATTTTGATGCCCGGCATAATCACTCCACCTAAATAATTATTGTCACTGCGAACGACATCGAACGTTGTTGCAGTGCCGAAATCAACAATGACCAGATTTTTTTGGGGAAATTGATTAGTTGCAGCAATCGCACAAGCAATTCTATCTGCGCCAACTTCCAGTGGATTTTTATAGGAAATTTTTAATCCTGTTTTGACGCCTGCTTTTAAGAAAAACGGATCTTTGTTGAAGTATTTAATCGCCGCGGCGCGTACAGAGTAATCAATTGACGGAACGACTGAGCCCACTGAAATTTCAGTAATATTGCTTATGTTGATATTATTTTCTTGCAGAACTTGTCTGAAGAAAATACCCAATTGATCGGAGGTTGAAACAGCGGTTGTCGGGTAACGAAATTGTAAAATTAATGTGTCGTTATCGAACACGCCCCCATAAATGTGGCTGTTGCCGACGTCAAGACATAAAATCATGTGTTTTCCCCAATATTATCTATTAATCTAATTCCTGCATATTTCACTGCCGCGAAACGTCGACCTTCATATTCTTCAACATACTCCACCTCAAATCCAGATTGGGTTAATTGTTGTTTAATTTCTGCAGGTGCTAAATTGGCATGAAAAATTTTGGGAAAAGCTTGAACGGCTTCAAATTGTTCAGCTGTAAAACGATTGTTGCGTGAGCTTAATGGCAAGTTATTTTCATTGCGAACCGTTTCGCACCCAATAACGTCAGTTTCTAGAAAAAAAGCTTCAGCCATTTTTTGAACTAATTTGTATTGTTGATAATCTTTTTCGCCAAAATACGTACGAGTGGGCAAAACAATTAATAATAATTTTAGTACTACAGTTAACATTCCTTCAAAATGGCCTGGTCTACATTTGCCCTCCAATAGGGTGCTTATTTTAGACTCTGAAACTTTGTAATTGTAATCATCGGGATAAATATCTGAATTGTTCGGCAAGAAGAGATAATCTACGCCTATGTTTTTGGCTAATGTGACATCGTCTTCGAGTGTTTTGGGATAGTTTTTAAAGTCTTCAGGATTATTAAATTGCGTTGGATTAATAAAAATACTTAAAACCGTAATATCATTTTCTTGTTTGGATTTGTGCACTAAGCTGGCATGTCCTTTGTGTAAATTCCCCATCGTAGGAACGAATCCCACTGAATCCGTTAATGTTTTGCGTAGGGTTTGAAATGCTTGAGGGGAATTAATTATCTGCATAACAATGTTCCTCAAGGTTCGGAAATGCGGACGATTTAACCTCTTGGTCATAGTGGTTTAGTGCTGTCTGAATTAACGCAGTACCATTCAGATAATTTTTGAGGAATCTAGGTTTAAAGTTTTCATTCATGCCTAGCATGTCTTGCAGTACTAATACTTGACCTGACGTATAAGGTCCTGCGCCGATGCCGATTGTAGGTATATGCAGAGAATCCGTAATGTTTTTTGCAACTTCTGTCGGCATGCATTCTAAAACAAGACTAAAACATCCCGCTTCTTCAAGTAATTTCGCATCCAGTTTAATTTTTTCTGCGGCCTGTTGATTTTTACCCTGGATTTTAAATCCGCCCAAACTATGAATCGATTGCAGCGTTAATCCCAAATGTCCCATGACAGGAATACCTGAAGTCACAATATGTTGGATTAATTCTAAATTTCCGTCAGCCCCTTCAATTTTGATAGCATGCGCACCAGCACGTATGATTTTTTCGACGGCATTCATCGTTTCTACTAAACCTTTTCGATTCGAACAAAAAGGCATATCACCAATGATAAATTTATTGGGAGCACCTTTTGCAACGGCTGCAATATGTTGTGCCATGAGTTCGACAGTGGCGGGCAGTGTATTCGCATGTCCATACATAACCATCGCAATGCTATCGCCCACAAGAATGCAATCAATATTACTTTTAGCAATAATTTGTGCGGACCAATGATCATAGCAGGTTACCATTGTAATTTTTTGATTTGCCGCTTTCATTTTTTGAAAATCATGAATATTCATGGGTATTATTTCTCCTGTTCTCGAATAACGTTACAAAAGCGTTATAAATATCTTTAAATTCATCTGCTTTTAAGGCATCTAAGTGTTTACGAATAGTATCGCTATCATTGCGAACTAAAGGGCCCGTTAATGCAGTATTGTGATCCCGAATAATATTTTGAGTAATTTGCCTGAGATATAATTCACCCGCTTGTTTAGGTAAATTAAATTTTGTTTGAAATTCATCGAAAAACTTCTGCCATAAAATACAGGTAAAATTGCCGCTGAGTACACACAGCATGTGATAGTAAGATTTTAATTCGGACGGAATCGTAAAAAAATCATTGGGTAAAAAATTTAAATGGTTTTCTTGATGGGTTTCGAGAATGAAGGGTATCTGTTTGTAAAAGTCTAGGCCGTATAAATTTTGCGAAAATGCCATCAACGGATGTGCGCCAATAATATTGGGTATGGATAATGCCCCAGAAAAATGAACCAAAGGTTTTTGTTTGAGAAATTCATGTAAGGCTACAAAAGATTCAATAGCAGAATCTGAAAGTAGCAGTATGGTTAAAGTAGAGGTATCAAATAAAGTTCTGAGGGAAACGTCAGAATGGGTTCTGCGTGACCACTGCGAATAATTTATCCCAAGCAGGGATAAATAATGACCAAAATGTGTTGCCATCTTGCCGTTGCCGACAATCAGCGGGTGAGGTACCTGTCCCATGGATCAAGTCCTATCTTTTAAACTTGCGCTATTTTACTGCAAGATTAGGGGAAAGACTAGAATACCAAGTCAGGCGTGATCGTGCTAACAGCATTTTTTAGGATCATTTGGACACCATTGGTGTCCTCCAAAAAGAGTGTTTTTTCGTCTTGGCCCACAAGAGTGCCTCTAAGACGAATCCCGTGTCTTAAATAGATAGACACCGGTGTTTTGCTCCTAATTAATTCAACCAAAAAGGCGCTTTCAATATTACTTATCGTCATCGTTCCTACCGTCTAAATAAAATGGTCTGTATGTGCGATACCATAGCTAGTAAATGGCTTACAGAAGAACTGCATAAAGAAAAAATATTTAGAGGGTTTTTGCTTGTTACGATGTTGTTAGCAGCACATAATATATGGTCATGTACCCTAGATCAAGACTTTTGTTTAGGGGGTGGTCTCTCATCATCTTCATCAGGGAATCGCAGGACATTAAGATGGCGCGTAGCCAAATATGCACGAAAACCAATTAGCAGCGGCGCAAGGGTAAAAATCGCATAAACGCTTTCGATGAAATTGATACCAAATCGTGTAGTAAATGCGCCCAAGGTTGGCATTACGGCCCACAAAAAACAGACCATTCCAACAGATGGGATGTCAGCGATATAAAGAATTCCGCCAAGGGCTGCAGTCAGAAGACCTGGAAACACGACACGAGGAACGAAAAGCCCAAGAATAATTTCAATCAGACCAAAAAGACTGAAAAGTATAGCGCACGATTGAATTAGTGTTTCATTCGCTTCAATCGTTTCACACTTTTTGAAAAAGTGGCTGAGATCAATTTTTAAGGAGATTCTTTGCATATTTTTGATTTAGCCATAAGTTATCGATATGATCAATGCTTCGCGGTTGATTGAATAATAGGGGGTTACATGGACGAATCTAAATTTCAGCGAGGCATTTCTCTTTTAGTAAAAGATAACCAAAAATCGTGGGAAATATTTCAAGATCTTGTTGAGCGTTTCCCTGAAAGTGGAAAAGCTTATTATTATCGCGCTCTTTCTCGTTATTATCTGTCTGAGGAAATTTCGTTAACGGAAGATGAAAAGACACTTGCGCAGCTGCGTATTGTGACGGATTTGGGTTGCGCCATTGACAATGGGTATAAGACCGATGAGTTGTTTAGGTTTTATGCAGTTGCGTTGCAGTGGAAACTAATCAGAAAAAAAAATATTGCCAGTGGATATGGTGTAGTAAACTTGCTGGAAAGGTCTAACTCGTATTTTATCTCAATTATCAAGACTCAATATCGACTGGACGTCCTTTTCTTTATGGCGGTTAATAATTTTCGATTAGCCAAGTTTGGCGCAGCCGGTCACGGATACAAATTGGCGTGGGGTGCTTTCTTAGACTATCTGGATCATGTAAAGAAAACACAACATGACAAAGAATGGGGGGCTCAACTTGAAGAAAATGTTGCGCTTGCCTATCGCTATTTAGCCAAAGCCACTCTCAAAATGGGAGAATATGAGTGGGCTCTTGAGTATTCTAACAATGGTCTTGGCGCCACATGGGCTCTTGAGCTGCGTAATGCTTCTAGTTTTAGGTCAATTAGCCAATCTCTTAAGTTGTCGAAAGCACAAGCTCTATTTTATTTGGAAGAATATGGCACGGCCTTAGCGTTTGCGACTGGATATATTGACGAACGGCAAGATGAAGTGGAGGCGTGGCGTTTGCGCGCCAAAATCAATTTTGCACTCCGTTGTTGTGACGCAGCTATCAAGGATTGTTGGCAAGCCATCGCGTTCGACGCAGAACATGACGAAACGCTGCGATTAAAAGATGCTATTAATGAGCTGCGGCAAGCTTTTTTGGCAGCGCCAGCTGCTGCAGTTTCGCTAGATCTTCCTTCAGCACCAGTGATGACGGTGGAAGAACCACAGCAGGTTCGTATGGTTTTTTCTAGAGATGGGGGATCCAAGTATGAAGTGCCATCCAGCGGGTTACCTGCTAACTGGTCACCCACTATGTTTGTATCGCCAAAAGAAGAGGTGCAGCGTCCCGAAGCTGTAGCGAGTTCTGCGCATTCATCCGTAGCGCCAGAGCGTGATACCAAGAAATGTATTGTGATGTAATCAAAAAAATGTGAAATAACTTTATGACACTTTGTCCTTGTGGTTTACCTCAAACCTATGAATCGTGTTGTAGTCGATTTATTTCTCATAACGACATTCCTACTACGCCTGAAGCATTAATGCGTTCGCGTTATACCGCCTATTTTTATGGTGATATGGATTATATAGCGGAAACCATGAAATCACCGGCGGCGGATAAATTTAATATTGAAGATGCAAAAAGGCGTGCTAAAAAAATTAAATGGGTAGAATTAAACGTCGTTCATAGCACGCATAGTATTTTTAATGGTACTGTTGAATTTTATGCCAGTTATACAGACGGTAAAAAAATCATTGCTTTACATGAAATCAGTGATTTTATTTGTGAAGATGGAAAATGGTTTTATGTGTCGGGCGTTTTTCTGGATTAATATTTCTCCGTATTGATTACTTGCGTAGGAATTACGTGGGAAGTCGATACGCTAATTTATTTTCTCTCAAAAAAATATGATGAACTCGTTGTTTTTAATTACATTAATTTTTAACGAGGAGAAAAGCCATGAACGACTTAACACTAACACAAGCAGTGCTTAATGAGTTGTTAAATAGATTCAATAATTATTTGACTCGCATTGATAATAACGGTGGAACACGTGAACATCGCCATCTTTCAGATTCATATAAGCATCTTATTTCAACGGTAGCTAAAGTTGTTGGCGGTGCGCTATTTTTTGTTCCGGTCGTAGGGCCTGGGGTCGGTAATTTGGTTAAGGACGCAGGTCCTTTTGTTACGGAAGAATTAGCAAAGCTACATTACGATAGATTAAATAAGAAAATCGATAATGCAGGAAAAGTTGTTGATTATCTTGGAAATAATTATGCCGTTTTTTTTCGAAAAGTTGCTGAGCAAGTTGTTAAGGAGAATCAAGCGTTTACTAGTACTTTGCCAGATACCCTGAAAACACAACAGCGCCTTGCTAAGTACCTTGCTGTAAATGTGTTTGCTTCAGTTAAGCATAATGCCTCGCACAGTAATAATTCACTTGGTGCTAAAGTAAGTGAGACTATAAGTGATTTTAAAAACGCAAGAAGTCAAAAAGTATTTGCCAGTTATGGTCTGCGGCTGGGGAAGCGCTAAATACAAGGAATAAAAAACTAAAAGCGCCGATGAAAATTGGCGCTTTTTTTATGGTTTTACCAATGCGTAGTCGATACGGTATTTTCATCTATACAAATAGGCGTATTATGAAATCATCAATCAAAACGTTAGTCTTGGGGGTGCTTTATGACAGAGACCTTGGAAGGCCGTGTCGATATTCAGAAATTATGTGATGTTAAGAAACGTATGCATGTTTATTTCATCGATACGAATAATGTTATTTTGGCCTGTAATCCGCTACGAGAGAAATTCCTTAAGGATATTATGGCTTGTGATCAGGTGGTAGGGCGAAATCTCAAAGAGTTCATTAATGAATCGATAAATCATATCTCAGAGTTTGATCTTGAGGAAAACAAGCAAATTTTAGAGAGCGGTGTCGGTTCTCAGTTTTTTCAATCGTGGTTAATCAAATCATTATATAGCTTAGATTTGTTAACGTGGAAAATGCCCATTTATGATTTAGCCGGCCGTCCCATGGGAATTTTGGTTACGTCACATGTGTTAAATACTTTTTCGATTGAGAAAGCCCATGCGTTGGGTTTGACCAAGCGTGAAATCCAATGCTTGTATTATTTATTTGAAGGGTACACTGCAAAAGAAATTGCAAAAATTATTAAATTATCTCCACGTACTGTTGAGGGGTATGTTGAAAACATGAAGCATAAATTAAATTGTTCGATGACATCGGAGTTGCTCCTAATGTGTATGCAAAAAGATGTCAGGAACAGCTTGTTAACATTAAAAGGAATTGCGCATGGAGATCCTTTTGCTGATACAAGTGGAGTTCGTATTAACGTCATTGAGTAAAGAGGTCTATTGATATGACACTCGTAGTTACTACGGATGTACCGCTAAACAAATTGGGCAGAAATTACAAATTTCATTCCGTTAAGCCTCATGGGTGAGCGATGTCGCATTTGCATTTCGCACGTTAGGCGATACTATACGATCATGAAACTTCCTTTAGAATACAACGAGCTCTCGTCGTTATTTGATCTTGTCGGGAGCGGCAGCAAAAATGACGTCAATCGTGTGATTGGTAAAATCCTGAAACAATATCGCGTTAAATCCGTATTGGATTTAACGTGCGGCACGGGTTCCCAAGTTATTTGGCTAACCAAGCATGGGTTTGATGTTACGGGTTCGGATTACAGCCCTAAATTATTAAGCCGAGCAAAAGTTAAATTAAAAGCCGAAAAAATTAAAGCGAAATTACATCACGGTGATATGCGTACACAACGTTTAGGTCAATTTGATGCGGTAATTACTATCTTTAATGCCGTCGGCCATTTGACCAAAAAGGGTTTTGAAAAAGCGATGCGAAATATCCATCGCAATCTTAAACCCGGTGGGATTTACGTTTTTGATATTTTTAATCTGAACAGCATTAACGAAAAAGACATGTCAGGATTTGATACCAATAAAAAAGCAAATGTAGATGGCATGAAGGCTCATATTTTTCAGTATTCAAAACTGGATAAAAAAAAGGGTTTACTGATTTCGTATGATAATTATGTAATTGAAAAAAAGGGTAAAAAGCCGAGAAAATTCCAAGTTAAATTTCCCTTACAGATTTATTCACCTCAAGAATTAAATGAAATGCTGTCATGCACTGGATTTGACGTTGTTGCGCGTTATGGTGTGGATGGCTCAAAATTCTCAGAAAAACGCACGAAAGAGATGGTTACGGTGGCGAGGAAGGCAAGCTAAAATCAATTCCAAAAGTCATTCAAGGAGAGTTGCCACTATGAAAATAGGGGGCAAAATATCCCAAGACAAACGCGGCATTAAATTAAAAGGCTCCCATTTCATACACAACATTTGTGGATAATGCTATTATAGCCTTCTGCAGATAAAGAATATGGAGGTCATCATGACCTTAGATACTGCTTTCCTTTCACGTGTACAATTTGCTTTTACGATAAGTTTTCATATTTTATTTCCCGCTTTTAGTATTGGATTATCTACTTTTTTGGCTGTGATGGAAGGTTTTTGGATCAAAACGCGCAACCCGCTTTATTTAAATATTTGTAAATTCTGGGTCAAAATATTTGCTTTAACATTTGGAATGGGAATAGTTTCTGGAATCGTGATGGAATTCCAATTGGGCACGAATTGGTCGCGTTTTACGCTATCTGCAGGCGGCGTATTAGGCGTGCTATTTACGTATGAAGTCATGACCGCATTTTTTATCGAAGCAGGATTTTTAGGTGTAATGCTATTTGGCTGGAATAAAGTAGGTCCAAAGCTCCATTATACAGCTACTTTATTAGTGACGATGGGTACAACGGCATCAGCTTACTGGATTCTGTGTGCAAATACGTGGATGCAGCATCCGGTTGGTTATGCTTTAGTAAAAGGTATGTTTGTTCCTACCGATTGGTATCAAATTATTTTTAGCCCTGCTTTGTTTCCAAGATTTATCCATATGATGTTCGCTTGTTATCTTTCAGCTGGTTTTGTCATATTGAGTGTAAGCGCTTACTATTTGTTAAAAAACAAACATATCAATTTTGCGAGGAAGTGTTTTTCTGTCACGGGGTTGTTTTTGATTTTATTAGCGCCTGCGCAAATTATCATGGGAGATGCGACTGGTGTAGAAGTGCATGAAAATCAGCCCATTAAAACCGCAGCCATAGAAGGAATTTGGGATACTCAAAAGGGTGCTCCGCTATTATTATTTGCGCTACCAGATCAGCAAAATCAAAAAAATAATTTTTCAATTGGAATTCCTCATTTTTCTTCATTACTGAATACTCACAGCTGGAATGGTGAGATGGTGGGTTTAAAATCTGTCTCGCCTTCTGACCAGCCGAATGTCGCCATTGTTTTTTGGACATTCAGAATTATGGTAGCGGCTGGATTTGCAATGTTATTTCTTGCTGTAATCGGATTATATTTAAGATTAAAAAAACGTTTATTTGATACGCGGTGGTATTTAAAGTTATGTGTGCTTAGCTCACCTTTGGGATTTGTGGCGATGTGGTGTGGCTGGATTACGGCTGAAATAGGACGCCAGCCCTGGATTGTGTATGGTGTAATCCGAACCGCGGATGGAGTGTCAAAAATACTGCTTCGAAATGTAATTATTTCTTTTGGATTAATTATTATTGTGTACGGTGTTATTTTTGGTTATTTCTATTTTAAATATTTAAGTAAAATTATTAGCAAAGGCCCTGATGTTCTTGATGTTCCTGAAGCAGATCTGCCTTTCCAATACATGCCTATTACAAATACGTCAAAGGGTGAGCAACCATGATTATGGACCATCTTGCTTTGATTTGGGGCGGAATAATTGCATTTGGGATTATCCTTTACATCATCCTAGATGGTTTTGATTTAGGCATTGGGTTATTAATGCCTTTTTTTAAAGCACATCAAGACCGTGATCTCATGGTGAGTACCATATTACCTGTGTGGGATGGAAACGAAACATGGCTAGTATTTGGAGGCGCTTCTTTGTACGGGGCGTTTCCGCTAGCGTTTAGCACTATTCTGCCTTTAATTTATTTGCCGATATTTTTCATGGTGTTGGGTTTGCTTTTTCGCGGCGTTTCGTTTGAGTTTAGATTAAAAGTGTCGGATGAAAAAAAATATTTGTGGGATTATTGTTTTTTTGCCGGGTCTTTGTTGGCAACCTTGTCCCAAGGATTTATTTTGGGGGTATTTATAAAAGGGTTTTACTTTGTTAATGGCCGTTTTTTCGTCGGTGAATGGCAGTGGCTGGATCCATTTAATTTCTTTTGTGCAATTTCCTTAGTATTTGGTTATGTATTGCTAGGCGCTAATAGACTGATCTCTAAAACTCAAGGATTACTACAACGGAAATGTTTTGAAGTTTCTCATAAAGTTCAATATGTCATTCTTTTTGCATGTGTTGCAGTCAGTGCGTGGACACCGTTTTTGGATCCCGCGCTCATGCAAAAATGGTTTAATCCTCAAAACATGCTTTATCTTGCTCCGTTGCCTGTAATCACCTTCTTTTTGTGGGGATTACATTTTTATGCGATTAAGAACCAATGGGAAAAGGCTCCGTTTTGGTGTGCGGTAGGTATCTTTGTTTGCTGTTATGTAGGATTTATTGTCAGCACGTATCCTTATGTGGTTCCACGCCATATGACTTACCTCGAAGCAGCTGCGCCGCGATCGTCACTTTTGTTTATGTTGATTGGGGCCCTTATTATGCTACCTGTTTTGCTGTACTACACTTATTACGCATACAAAATATTTGATGGCAAAGTAAGTGAGAAAATGGAGTACTAGTTATGCGAAAATTTTTGTGGTTTGTAGGTATATATGCAGGTTCTGTTTTAGGGATTTTTCTTATCAGTGGTTTAATTCATGTGATCATTTTTTTATTAAAGGCCTAGAAGTTTAAATTATGATAACAGTATTTTATGATGGCAAATGCGGCTTATGTTCAAAAGAGATTAACTATTATCGCAAAATTGCGCCGAATAATATTTTCGATTGGCAAGATATCACTGAGTCCACAGAGGAACTAAAAAAAGCAAATATTTCCCTGGCTGAAGGGCTAAAACTCCTTCATGCTAAAGATCATAATGGCCAGATGTATATTGGCATAGATGCTTTTATTGTGATTTGGGAGCAATTGAAAGGATGGAGTATTCTGGCTGCTTTGATCAGATTACCTATCATCCGACACATTGCAAATGGGGCCTACCAGATATTCGCCAGCTGGCGATTTAAACAATTGAAACATTGCCAATTAGCCACGAAACACGACACATCATCAAGATATTAAATTACTAGCATTCATATCTAAAAAACTATTGAAAAAATTTAGAGTTAAGTGATGGAAAAACTGAGAAAAAAATTTAGTGACAGGGAAGATTTAATAGCATTTGTTAAGGCATTGTCACCTTCTGCGATAGGTGATGCATCTCCGATACGGGGTGGTTATGATCACGCACGAGATTTATTGTGCAAGATTGATCCCATCAATTACAGCAGGACTAGAAATTTTGGAGATGGAAAAATCACCAAGCTTTCGCCTTACATACATCATGGGGTAATTGATCTTAATCAAGTTCGAAATTATGCACTGGATAAATGTTCTGAGCCTGAACAAAGTTCAAAGTTCATACAAGAATTAGGATGGAGAGATTTTTGGCAGCGTGTTGCTGATAAAAATCCTCACTGGCTCTGGGAAGATGTGGAAAGCTATAAAACAGGTTTTCTTCCAGAAGATTATGAAGCTAAATTGCCGGATGATATTGCAACGGGTAATACAGGCGTTGCTTGCATTGACTCGTTCATAAGCGATTTACTCAATACGGGTTATGTCCATAACCATGCACGGATGTACTTAGCCAGCTTTGTTGTCCATTTTAGGCGTGTGAAATGGCAGGCAGGAGCGGAGTGGTTTTTGGAGCATCTGTTGGATGGTGATGAGGCTAGCAATAATCTTTCATGGCAATGGGTAGCGAGTACTTTCAGCAATAAGCCCTACATCTTTAATCTTGAAAACGTTGATAAATATTTTGGCAAGTTCGTTGATACAACGCCAGAAAATAATAAGATTTTGGATTTAAGTTATGAAGAGTTATCAGCGCGTTTATTTCCATATATTGGAGCAAACTGTGGCTAGAGAGATTATATGGATCCATGATAAAGCGCTAAACAGTTTTTTAGTTCAGGCAATAAATGATAAGGCAAAAGCAATATTTGTCTGGGATGATGAATATTTTAAAACTCGTTCCTATTCGCTGAAGCGTTTAGTATTTATCTATGAAACACTCTGTCAAATGCCAGTTGATGTCATTAAAGGCCAAACAATTGAAATAATACGATCTTTATCACCGAGTAAAATTACAACGCTCTACGTTGCAGATACGAAAATCAAAGAAATAATTCAACATCTTACAAAAAACTTTGATGTTGAGGTTGTTAGATCTCATCCTTTTGTGAAAATTCCGGATGGATACGAGTTTAGGCGTTTTTTTAAATACTGGGATAAAGCAAAAAAGACAGCCTTCTTGAGAAATGGAGGAGAGGATGCTTGATTTCACCCAATTTATAAAATTTGAATTTTTCAGATTTTTTAGCCATTTAGCCAGGGCGAGCAATGCTCGTCCACAAAACAAAACCCCTTTTGACGGAACTCTGAGAGAGGGGATGTTAAAAACATCAAAAAATTAGCAAGGTAGTCCAGACATAGTGCGGCGAAATCCAGGAAAAAATTAGATTTTATAATCAAACACAACTGGCAACACACCTTCTTTTAACGCTGGATGAATCAATTCTTTCGCGAATTTAATATGTTCGGGATGTTCTAAATAAAATTTGCGATCCAAGTCATTTTTAAACTCCATTGTAAATCCATGTAAATAACCTTGATCTAAGTTTTCAGGGCTGTTATTTGTTCCCCACGAAAATGATTGAATTTGTGGAATAATATTTTTCAATACTCCAAATTTTTCCATTATTTGTGTAATTTCTTTTTCTGATAAAGAAGATTTAAAGGGGAGTAGAACGATGTGGCGGATGGTCATTTTTTGGCTCCAATTTTGTCTTTCTGAGAGGCTGATTTTTAAGAAAGAGTAACTTTTTCAAAGACTATTATCAAATTTTGGTCAATATGGTAAAGTTTTTTTAAGGTTCTTTATTGGGAGAACGCTTGATGAATAAGATATCGGTGCAAAGCTTAAACAGCATATTCGATGTGATTGAAGATCTTTCTTCCACTGTAGGGTGGGTAAGGGATATCACCGGGAAAAAGCAGCTCTACGTTAGCCGTAATTATGAAAAGATTTGGGAGCATCCGGTAGAAGAGTTATATGAACATCCTTCCTCGTTTAATGAATGGTTAATTACAGACGGTAACCCGTCGCGTAAAAAAAACAGTGCAGGCCTCAATCTTTATCGCGTCAGAAAATCACATGACAAAGTTCTCTTCGTTAAAGATCAGCATTATCTTTTGACAAATGACCAAGGAATTCCAGTAGGGCATGTGGGTTTTGCAACAGAAGTATCGCAAGCCGAGTGGGAAAAAAGTTTAGCGACACTTGAAACAACACCGGTGGTTGCTTCTGTACAGAAGAATGTACTTGCTGCGGTACAGCAAGAGTTAAAAATATATTCGGGCATTGCAGATGCCGAAGATAAATCTTTAAAGATTTTTGAACTCATTGAGCAATATATATCAATGCACGCCTTAAAAATCACACCTCGTGAAAAAGCGTGTCTT
>JANRJR010000075.1:0-15901 GCA_033763845.1 Gammaproteobacteria bacterium
TCTGTTCCACCAAAATTAAATACGGAACCATAAATCTTACTTTGATTATCTGCTGTAATTGTTAAGGCTTTTGGGTTAACCGTTAATGATCCATTTACATAATTAATGGTGTAATTGCTTAATCCCGTTCCTGTTGCCGCTGATGCAATAATTGAATATGGACTACCCAAAACTGTAGCAGTGGCTGGAGCTCCAGTACTTGTCAGATTTACGCTTGAAATACTGTCTGAATTAACTAAACCGTTTGACGTAAACTCTGTTCCACCAAAATTAAATACGGAACCATAAATCTTACTTTGATTATCTGCTGTAATTGTTAAGGCTTTTGGATTAACGGTAACAGTACCAATATTATTTAACACAACTCCATAACCTGTCGTGGATGTTGCCGCACTAGTTACTGCATAAGGACTACCCAAAACTGTAGCAGCTGCCGGAGCACCTAAAGATGTTGGTGCAACATTTATTAACGCATTTGCAGTTGTATCTTGCACAAATACATTTCCAAATGTTGCGGCATTAATAAAAGCTGACACGTTATAGAGTGTACCTACAGTCCCGCTTATATCAGTCCCATAAATTTTTGAAGTACTTGTAGTGGTAACAGTCACTGATGGTTGGTTGGCAAAAACATATCGATTTCCACTTGGAACACTAGCAGGAACTAAAGTACCAATAGTTTGATTCCAAATTGCTTGATTACCACTAGCTAAACCATTAAAAGTATTTCCTGTAACATTGCTGAGATAAACAACATAATTATTTCCAGCACCTGGAACGAGAACAGCTGCGCCAACATTATTAACCAAATTCAACGCACTCAAAATTATAGAGCGTTGCCCTGAAGTAGCACCAGAAGTCAGCGAACCTGTCAGCGTTAAATTTCCTCCGCTTGTTATTGTTAGCACACCACCCACAGCTGTTGTAGGCAAAGAAGTTGCAAGAGTGTTATTTAATGTCACTGGATTTGCAGCGCCGCTGTTGCTTAAGGTAATGGCACCCGTAAACGCATTATTCGAATTCAAGGTAATCGTATTGCTTCCTGAACTAAAACTAGACGCTCCTGCTACTGTTAATGTTCCTGATTGAGAAATTGCTCTATTTGACGCACTGGTCGAGGCCGTCAGAGATCCGCCAATTGTCGATGTACCCAAGATTAAATTAATCGCATTCGTAATGCTTACGGCATTTGCGCCTGTATTATTTAAACTAACGGCACCCGTGAATAAATTCGCGCTGTTTAACGTAATCGTATTAGAGCCTGCTGTAAAACTGGAAGTACCTGCGATATTTAACACGCCAGTTTGAGAAATTGAATCATTCGTAGTCGAAACAGCTAAATTTCGACCAATTGTGGATGCCGCTAAACTTAATGCAATATTATTTGCCAAACTAACATTGTTTGATCCACTATTTAATAATGTTACAGCTCCCGTAAAAGCATTATTACTTGTACTTAGATTAATCGAACTATTTCCTGCGTTAAAGCTAGAGGTACCTGTAACCGTTAAAACACCTGTTTGTGTAATAGCATTATTGGTCGCACTGGTTGACACTGTCAGCGATCCACCAATCGTGGATGCTCCCAGTATCAAATTAGTGGCATTGGTAATACTAACGGCATTCGCGCCTGTATTATTCAAACTAACAGCGCCTGTGAAAAGATTGGCGCTATTTAAAGTAATAGTATTACCCACTGCATTAAAATTAGATGTACCACCGACACTTAATATTCCGGTTTGTGAAATTGGATCACTGGATGTCAAAATGGTGAAATTTCCACCAATAACAGACGCCGCTAAACTTAATGCAATACTATTCGTTAAACTGACGTTATTGGAGCTTGTTAAAGTCACCGCTCCTGTAAATGAATTAGTACTTCCCAATGTAATAGGAGCCGTTCCTGAATTAAAACTTGATGTTCCAGTAACACTAACAATACCTGTTTGTGAAATTGCACTATTTACTGTTGTAACAGATAGATTTCCACCAATCACAGACGCGGCTAAACTTAACGCAATATTATTATTAATACTGGCGTTATTTGAAGTCGTTAGCGTCACTGCGCCTGTAAAAGCATTATTATTGGTACTTAAATTAATTACGTTATTACCTGCATTAAAACTGGATAGGCCAGTAACGCTTAAAATACCTGATTGTGAAATTGCGCCATTTGCTGCAGCCGTTGTTACAGTTAATGCACCACCAATCGTCGATGTTCCTAGTATTAAGTCTTGTGCATTGGTTAATCCTACAGCATTTGCGCCTGTATTATTTAAGCTGACTGCACCCGTAAATAAATTAGCGCTATTTAAGGTAATAACATTTCCGCCAACACTGAAGCTTGAATTACCGCCGACGGTTAATACACCCGTTTGTGTAATTGAACGGTTACTTGCAGGAACTGTTGCTACTGTTAAATTCCCGCCAATCGTCGATGTGGCTAAAATTAAATTTAAATTATTGTTAATGCTGACGTTATTTGAGCTGGTAAGTGTTACGGCTCCCGTAAAAGCATTATTACTAGTACTTAAATTTATGGTATTTGTTCCCGAATTAAAATTGGATACGCCAGTAACCGTTAAAATACCTGACTGTGAAATCGCACTATTGGATGCACTAGTCGATGCGGTAAGAGATCCACCAATTGTCGATGTACCCAAAATTAAACTAATCGCATTAGTAATGCTTACGGCATTTGCGCCTGTATTTAAAAGACTTACCGCTCCGGTAAATAAATTAGCGCTATTTAAAGTAATGGTATTACCCACAGCATTAAAACTAGAAGTACCGCCTACACTCAGTATTCCCGTTTGTGATATTGGATCGCTAGATGTCACGATGGTAAGATTTCCGCCAATCACGGACGCTGCCAAACTTAACGCGATGCTATTCGTTAAGCTGACGTTATTCGAACTGGTAAGTGTCACCGCCCCTGTTAAAACATTCGCACTACCTAATGTGGTAGTGGCTGTTCCAGAATTAAAGCTTGATAACCCCGCAACACTTACAACACCCGTTTGTGAAATAGCATTATTTACTGTCGTTACAGATAAATTGCCACCAATCGTTGAAGCCCCTAAACTCAAATTAATTGCATTATTAATGCTGACATTGTTTGTACTGGTTAAAGACACAGCACCCGTAAATGCATTATTACTAGTACTTAAATTAATGGTATTTGTTCCCGAATTAAAATTGGATAACCCAGTAACAGTTAAAATACCTGACTGTGAAATCGCACTATTGGATGCACTAGTCGATGCTGTTAGCGATCCACCAATTGTCGATGCACCCAAAATTAAATTAATCGCATTAGTAATGCTTACGGCATTTGCGCCTGTATTATTTAAACTAACGGCCCCCGTGAATAAATTCGCGCTGTTTAACGTAATCGTATTAGAGCCTGCTGTAAAACTGGAAGTACCTGCGATATTTAACACGCCAGTTTGAGAAATTGCATCATTCGTGGTCGAAACAGCTAAATTTCCACCAATTGTGGATGCCGCTAAACTTAATGCAATATTATTTGCTAAATTAACGTTATTGGAACTACTTAACGTTACTGCACCTGTTAAACCATTATTGCTCGTACTTAAATTAATTAACGCAGAACCGGCTGTAAAACTTGATACGCCTGTAACCGTAACCACACCCGTTTGAGTAATAGCATCATTGGTTGTCGAGACCGTTAACGTTCCGCCTGTTGAGGATGTCGCTAAAATTAAAGGTATATCATTTATAATACTGACGTTATTAGCTGCACCGCTATTCGAAAATGCAACAGCACCGCTAAATAAATTATTGCTGGTACTTAAATTAATTAAATTTGTTCCTGCAGTAAAACTGGACGTTCCCGCTACTGTTAATATACCCGTTTGAGCAATGGAATCATTGGTCGTCGCGATGGTTAAATTTCCACCAATTGTCGATGCTGCTAAAATCAGATTAATATTATTTGTTAAACTGACATTATTTACACCGCTATTCAATAGCGTCACTGTGCCTGTGAATGCATTATTGCTTGTGCTTAAATTTATGGAATTACTTCCTGAATTGAAACTCGACATTCCTGTAACCGTAATGACACCCGCTTGTGAAATAGCATTGTTGTTTGTCGCCACCGTTAAATTACCGCTAATTGTTGATGCCGCTAAAATTAAATTATTGGTATTAAATAAACTAACGTTGTTTCCGTTTGTGATTGTCACTGCACCTGTAAAAGCATTATTACTACCCAACGTAATATTATTAGCTGTGCCAGCTGCAAAAGTTGATGTACCCGCAACAGAAATTGTACCCGATTGTGAAATAGCACCTGTATTTGTAATAGTTAAATTAGAACCTGTTTGAGAAACACCCGTAATATTCAACGCACCTGAATTTGTGAGTGAAATAGCACCGCTGGTAGTATTTGTTGCATTAAAATTACTGATGGCATTTGTCGCACCACTCAACCCAATACCCGTTCCTGCTGTCGCATTTATCGTGCTGGCAGTTACTGCTCCTGTGGAAGTTTGTGTAATTGCACCTGAGGTATTCAGCGTTAAAGTTCCTGAACCAATACTAATAACTCGATTCAGTGCAACAGAAGCAGCATTCATAACAACATTAAATGGCGTACTACCTCCAGAAGTAATAGTAGTGCCGCCCCCTGAAAAAGTAATGCTCCCATTAGCAATAAAAGTTAAGGTAGTTGGTGTAGAAGGTGAAGCATTGATAGTACTGCCAATAGTAATATTACCCGCCTGCGTTCCAGGACTACCCGTTAAACCAGTACTAATCGTAACATTTGTACCTGCATTTAATTGGTTAACGATCAGATCTGCACCAATGACTGAATTATTACCCGTTGGAGTAAACCCCGTTGGTCCTCCATTATTTGTTAGGCCAGAACCACTGCTAATAGTAATGTTATAAGGATCAATCAGCCATTCACCGCCTATTCCTGCGTCAATTATTGCTTCAGCAATGTCTAAATCAGCACCCGATGTTTCAATAAAACCACCTTTTGCTTTTTCTTTACTTGAAGTACTTATTTTGCCTGTTACTTTTACTGTTCCCTGATGCCCTCCATGCAAGATGACAGAACCATTTTCGCCAGAAACTGCGGAATGAGCTTCAATAACGCCTGACATACTAATAACATTAGTAACAATATGACCTGCAGACTCTGCGGTTAAGTAAACCCTTCCACCAGTTGATGTAATTTTTCCTGAATTGGAAACATATCCATCTTGAACAGAGGAATTTGCACCAAAATGAATCAGATCATCCCCATATAAATCAAGTATGAACCCAAGGCCAGAACGCAAATGCACTTGTCCCAGATTTGCGACGATGACTCCATTGTTTTCTACGCCTGGCGCAACGAGTGCGATGAGCCCCGAATCTTTTATGGAAATAAAACCATTATTAATTATTTTTGAATTTTCAAATCCTGGCACTGCATCAAATTGATAATGACCTGACATAAAATCAGAATTGTTAATACCGTGCGAAGTAGCAATCAAGCCAGCCACATCAATTTTGCTCGTTGCCGTAAACAAAACACCCGCAGGATTTAAAATCCATACTTGGCCATTTGCGGATAAAGTACCCGCAAAAGTTGTAGGCAGTCCTGAAGTAATTTTATTTAAAGCAATTGAACTCGCATTGGGTTGATTAAATAGTACGGCTTCGTTGGAAGCGGTATTGAAACTTTGCCAATTGATGACAACATTTTGAGAGGTTTGATTAATCGTTGTTTGAGAACCGGATTGAGAAACTACAGCGTTACCAGCTACCACTTGTCCATTTTGAGGCTCAGCACTTGCCAGGCTCGAAAATAAAAAGCTTACAATCACCCACCAGCTTATCCCTTTTTTCAAACCATCACACGTTCTCACAACGCACCTATATCCCAAACAAACGCCAATGGCGCCCTATACATAAGGTATAGATCACTTTTTGGCTGATTGGGGGTACTACCGAATGAAAGAAGAAGAGCTACAAGCCGACAGAACAGGGGGTAGACCACCCCCGCTCCTTGAAAAACTACAGGTTACTAGTCACAAATTCCCAGTTTACAAGGCTCCAAAAATGCTCCACGTATTTGGGTCGCGCATTACGATAATCAATGTAATAGGCATGCTCCCACACATCGCAGGTCAATAAGGCCCTTTTATTTTCAGTCATTGGCGTGCCTGCATTACTGGTACTCGTAATTTCTAAACTACCGTCAGAATTTTTTACCAACCACGCCCAGCCCGATCCAAAAGTGCTGATAGCTGTTTTCGTAAATTGTTCTTTGAAGGTTTCAAAAGAGCCAAATTTTTTAGTAATTAAATCAGCCAATTTCCCTGTCGGCTCATTGCCACCTTTCGGACTTAAACAATGCCAATAGAAAGTATGATTCCAAATTTGCGCTGCGTTATTAAACACTCCACCCGTTGAAGATTTAATAATGTCCTCCAAAGACTTACCTTCAAAAGGAGTCCCTGGAATGAGATTGTTCAGGTTTGTCACATAGGCCTGATGGTGCTTTCCATAATGATATTCCAGCGTTTCTTTGGATATATGGGGCTCTAACGCAGTCATGTCATAAGGCAATTTAGGTAATTCGATGGCCATTTTACTCTCCTTAAGGGGTCAAAAATCACCCATAATACTAAGGTTTTATGCTAGACTAAGCCATGTTTTTTTTGATTTAAAGGTAAACAATGAACCAAGAAACACTTGCTAAAATTAAAAGCCAAATCGAGGCACATCCCATTATTCTCTACATGAAAGGTACGGCAGAAAATCCTCAATGTGGTTTCTCGTCAAAAGCTGTACGAGCCCTTCAGGCATGCAAAGCTGAATTTACAACGGTCGATGTTCTCTCGAATCCAGATATTCGTGCAACATTACCTCACTACGCCAATTGGCCAACGTTTCCGCAACTGTACGTGAGCGGAGAATTGATTGGCGGTTGCGATATTATTATGGAACTCCTGGAATCAGGAGAATTACAAACGTTAGTCTCTGGAGAAAAAGTATGAGCGTATTAGTCGGTCGAAAAGCCCCTGAATTTACATCTGCTGCTGTATTAGGCAATGGTGAAATTGTCGGCGAATTTAATTCCACAAAAGCATTTAAAGATAAATACGGTCTCGTATTTTTCTACCCATTAGATTTTACATTTGTATGTCCGTCAGAATTAATTGCATTACACAACCGCATTGATGATTTCAAAAAACGTGGTGTTGAAGTGGTTGCGGTTTCTATTGATTCTCATTACACACATAATGCATGGCGCAATACGCCCATTGATAAAGGTGGTATTGGTCAAGTTGACTATACGTTAGTTGCAGATATGAATCACAGCATTTGTCAGTCATACGGTGTTGAACATCCAACTGTCGGTGTTGCATTCCGCGGTGCATTTATTATCGATAAAAAAGGTATCGTTCGCGCACAAGTTGTGAATGATTTACCGATTGGACGCAACATGGATGAATTAATTCGTTTAATTGATGCATTACAATTTCACGAAGAACACGGCGAAGTCTGCCCTGCTAACTGGTCAAAAGGTAAAGCTGGCATGAAAGCGTCTCCAACAGGCGTTGCAAATTACTTAAAAGAAAACGCAGAACAACTGTAGTTTCTTACGTAAATAATCGCCAAGATGGCAGAGCCCAAATATTGGGTTCTGCCATTTTTTTTATCTCGCTTCCATTGTAAATAATTAATCCTCCCAACCATTCTGATTTTAAATTCGCAGCCAATTCTTTGAGCGGCGTAATATCTTTGCTAAAAATAGTTTCGCGCGATTGTATTTCAATACCAATAATGCCGTGCGGAAGCTCAAGCAATACATCGACTTCTAATCCACTGCGCGTCCGATAAAAATAATAATTCGCTGAACGTTTTGATGTGCGAATCCACTTTACTATTTCACTGACAACAAACGTTTCATATAACGCCGGATTTAATTTTTCATGCAATCCCGAAATAATTCTTGCCACTCCCACATCTAACCAATATATTTTCGGGGTTTTTACAACTCGACTGGTTAAATTACGATGAAACGGCTTTAGTAATTCAATTTGATATTGTTCACGCAAATCAGCAATGTAACGTCGCGCACTGTCTACAGAGATATCCGCACCACGCGCCAGTTCTGAATAATTTAATAAACTCGCAGAATGAATTAATTTTGCAACAGCAAAATGATCAATATAATTATCTTCATAATACTTCAGCCATTTTAAGCGTTTATTCTCCGTAAGATGCAATAATGCCGGAAAACCACCGTATGCCAACATATGCTCTTGCGCCATTTTTCGTTGATTTTCTTCTTGTTTTAATAAAATTGCTGGAGCGGTACTTAAAATATTTTCGAAACTATGCCGCTGCAATAATCGATCAAACAATGGAAATCGTAAGGGATTTTTTTTATCTGACATTAATTCTGCCAGAGATAACGAAAATAACTCATAGATCACATGACTTTCTGTTACATGAGATGCTTTTTCAGGAATGCCAAAATACTTTGTAAACTGTGTTTTACCCGTTTGTCGTGGACCTGCGATTTGAAGCACGGAAAATTGGTCTGCTGAGGGCAGCATCGCTGCCAGAAATCGCCGCTTTTCGGTAACGTCGTCCATGTCGATAAATTTCCTGTAAAATTAACGATTTAACGACATGTTAACGTCACGCACTTTGATTGACAACCCCCACCCAGGCCTATAGCATTGCGATCGCAATTTCGCTGGAAATTCAAAGGAAAATGCTTCATGCCTACAAAAGCCACCCTTACACTCAGCGGTGATGAAAAAAAATCACTTGAACTTCCCGTCTTAGAAGGAACTCTGGGCCCAAGCTGTGTTGATGTAACGCAACTTGCAAAAAATCAATTATTTACGTATGACCCAGGATTTATGTCGACCGCATCCTGCGAATCCAAAATTACGTATATTGATGGCGATGCTGGCGTGCTGCTTTATCGCGGATACCCCATCGAAGAATTGGCAAAAAATGGCGATTTTCTAGAAACCTGTTACTTATTATTATTTGGCGAGCTTCCTACGAAAAAACAAAAAGAACATTTCGTGGAAATCATTAACAGCCATACGTTAGTGCACGAACAAATTCGCAGCTTTTTTAACGGCTTTCGACGTGACGCGCATCCGATGGCAGTCATGGTTGGCGTTGTCGGTGCCTTATCTGCGTTTTACCACGATTCACTCGACATCAAAAATTCAGAACATCGCGAAACCGCTGCGTTTCGATTAATTGCGAAAATGCCAACGATTGCAGCCATGTGCTACAAATACAGTGTCGGCCAGCCTTTTATATACCCACAAAACGATATGGGATATGCTGAAAATTTTCTGCACATGATGTTTAACACTCCCGCAGAAAATACCATCCCAAACCCTATTCTTGTTCGCGCGATGGAAAGAATTTTTATTTTACATGCCGATCACGAACAAAACGCTTCGACATCAACAGTTCGATTGGCCGGTTCCACTGGCGCAAACCCTTTTGCATGTATTTCCGCAGGAATTGCTGCGCTTTGGGGACCTGCACACGGTGGCGCAAACGAAGCCGCATTAAATATGTTACGTGAAATTGGCGATGAATCTCGCATACCGGAATATATTAAACGCGCAAAAGATCCGAATGATAATTTCCGTTTAATGGGTTTTGGACATCGCGTCTATAAAAGTTACGATCCACGCGCAGCAGTCATGCGTGAAACGTGCCATGAAGTATTAGATGCTGTTGGCGCACATGACAGCCCGTTATTTAGGATTGCATTAAAGCTTGAAAAAATTGCACTGGAAGATGAATATTTTATCCAGCGAAAATTATATCCAAATGTTGATTTTTATTCGGGAATTACATTAAGTGCGATCGGCATTCCGAGCAATATGTTTACAGTAATATTTGCATTAGCAAGAACCGTTGGCTGGGTTGCGCATTGGAATGAAATGATTGGCCAACCGGATCATCGCATCGGCCGCCCAAGACAATTGTATACGGGCCCGAAGCAACGCAAATATGTGCCGGAAACTAAGCGGAAGTAAGATACACGTCAAACCGCACAGCTTTACCCGCAAAAACAACATCTGGCTTTAAATCTGTAATAGTTTTTGCATGCTTGGGTCGTTTTACTACTACTCTTTTTTTAGCTTTTTTCAAAGCTAATTTGAATACTTCTGAGGAATCTAAATCATCGCCAACTACCTCGCGTAATAATCTTGCGCTTTTCCGAGATAAAGCTGTTTTGTTTTTTTCGGGAAAAATGGGATCAAAATAAATGACATCAGGATAATATATATTATCTAACTTTTTTAAATACTCTAGTGAATCCATATTAACAATGGGAATATTCGCAAAACTGAGATTTAATTTAAGCAATATAAAAACTAACTTAGAACGCTCGATTAATGTAACAGGGCAACCCAATTGATACAACAAATATCCATCTGAACCCAATCCTGCGCTGAGATCTAATACAATGGGAAGATAATCTTTTTTGACCCCAACCGCTTTGGCTAATAACTCAGCTTTTAATTGGCTTTTTTTTTAAATCGTTCTGCAGAAAAATCTGTTTTCAAATTTAAAATTAACTCAACGGCATGCGCTAAATCTGGAATTTCAGGCGTATCAACTAAAACTCCCTCCGCTCCCGCGGCGTGGGCTGCATCCACATCACGCTGACTGTCACCAATCATTAATGCTTCTTTGGGAGAAATCTTAAGGGAATCTAATATTTGTAAAATCAATCCAGACTTGGGTTTTCGACAATTACAATCATCGTCAGGCTTATGAGGACAATAAAATATAACATCAACATGTGCGCCCACTTTTGCCATTTGCGCAAACATTTTTTCATGGATTTTTTCGAGTACTTCGAGGGTGTAATAACCTCGCCCTACACCCGATTGATTTGTCGCAATCGCAACTTTAAAGCCTGCCTTATTGAGCTTCGCGATAGCCTCTAAACTCCCGGGAATCGCATGCCACTCTTCAGGAGATTTTATATAATTGTCTGAATCAATATTAATGACACCGTCACGATCTAAAATAATTAACTTTAACATACAGAAATATCTGCAACTTTTAGAAATAATTCGCGCATTTTTTTCAACAACAACACACGATTATGCTTAATTTTATCATCTTCTACATCAACCATAACATTCTCAAAGAAATCATCCACTGGAGACTTTAAGAGAGCAAGCTGGGATAACATCTCAGTGTAACTGGTTAATTTCTCGGGAAAGCCAGAAACAATCTTATATAAATCTTTCTCAGCCGCATGATCAAACAACACACTATTAATCTCGCCTTTGGAATCCGGATATTTTTTGAGAATATTCTTAACTCTTTTATTGACTTCGCTAAGATGTGCTGCTTCGGGAAGCTTTTTAAATTCTTGTACGGCTAATACTCTCTGATGAATATCCAATAAATCTTCTTTTTGAATTTCCAATACTGCCTGTAAAACTTCAGGGTTAATACCCTTTTCTTGATAATACGACGGCAGTCTTTCTAAAATAAAATCCTGGACTGCTTTATTTATATTTAGCTTTAAAAAAGACAGATTTTTAATTTCTTTTTCTATAATAATTTTAATAATTCCCAACGCCGCACGACGCAAACCAAACGGATCTTTATCTCCTGTCGGTGCCCCATGAACAGAAAAAATACTTTCCAACGAATCTAGTCTATCCGCCAATGCAATAACACAGCTCAATGCATGTCGCGGCAATTCATCCGATGCAAAACGCGGTAAATAATGCTCGCGCACCGCAATACCGATTTCTTCACGATCGCCAGTTAATTTACTGTTTTTAATATAGTATTCGCCCATCACGCCTTGTAATTCTGGAAATTCGCCAACCATTAGGGTTGTTAAATCATTTTTGCAGACACTTGCGGCCGCTTGTGCACGCACGGGATTAACATGCATTAACTCAGCCAAAACTTTTGCGCGCTCTACCACACGCTCAACTTTATCTGCCACACTACCTAATTTTTGCGCAAACGTTATAGGCTTCAGCAATTCAAATCGTTCCTGAAAATCTATTTTTTGGTCTTGCTCATAAAAGAAAGCGGCATCGGATAATCGCGCACGCACAACTCGCTCATTTCCCTCAATGATTTCATTGGTTTTTTTAATGTTGCTGACCGTGATGAAAAACGGCGCGTCAACAATGGGAAAACATTTTTGATGATGCTGTAGCGACGAGAAAATAACTTCTTTTGGTAAAGACAAAAACTTTTTATCAAACTCGCACCACATGGCGGTTGGCCATTCGACCAAGCCTGTCACTTCTTGCAATAAATCCTCATCGATATCTAACTTTTGCTTATGCTTTTCGGCTAATTGCGTAATCTGATCTTTAATTTCAATCTTACGTTTTTCAAAATCCGCTAAAACAAACCCCTCTTCCGATAATAATTCCGCATACTCCGCTGCATCATTAATGCTAATTTTTTGAGGAGATAAAAATCTATGTCCGTAGGTTACACGTCCGGCTTTAACACCAAACAATTCTGCATTAACAACGCTCTTACCATATAACATCACTATCCATTGAACAGGCCTTAAAAATGGTGTGGTGTGATTTCCCCAACGCATGGTTTTAACACCTGAGATTTTAGCAATAGCATCAGAAATTAAACCGGGTAATAATTTTTCTGTAGCCTGCCCCTTTTCTTCATAGTGGTAAATCAAGTAATTATTTTCAATAGATAATTTATCCAATGAAACGCCACAGGATTTTGCAAATCCATCTTTGGCCTTTTCGGGCGCAGAAATCACAGGGCCTTTTTTAGATAATTTTCTATCGGGAGAGGCAGAACTAAGTTTACTAATTAACAATGCGATACGTCTCGGCGTCACAAATAATTGATGCTCAGAAAAATCAAATCCTGCAATTTTAATATTGTCTAATATGGCTTGGATAATTTTATTTGCAAACGCGTATAGATTCTTAGCAGGCAACTCTTCACAACCCAATTCAAATAAAAAATCTTTCGCTGTCATGAGAGAGGAAATCCTAACGCTTCACGCGACGCGAAATATTCTGCAGCAATCGCACGAGCCAATCCACGAACCCGTAAAATATATCGCTGACGCTCTGTCACCGAAATCGCATGACGCGCATCTAATAAATTAAAAATATGGGAGGTTTTTAGCATTTGCTCATAAGCGGGCAACGGCAATTTCTGATCAATCAACTTCTGGGCTGCTTTTTCATGAGAATCAAACTGGGAAAATAAAACATTGACATCCGCATGTTCAAAATTATATTTGGACATTTCAATTTCATTTTGATGATAAATATCACCATATGTTACACCGTCTGTCCAAATTAAATCATACACACTGTCTTTGTTTTGCAAATACATCGCTAAACGCTCTAATCCATACGTCATCTCACCCATCACAGGCTTGCAATCTAATCCACCGATTTGTTGAAAATACGTAAATTGCGTGACTTCCATGCCATTCAACCAGACTTCCCATCCCAAACCCCAGGCACCTAACGTTGGCGACTCCCAATTATCTTCGACAAATCGCAAATCATGTTTTAACGGATCAATACCTAATTTTTTCAAGGACTGAATATACAATTCCTGAATATTATCAGGAGAGGGTTTCATCACTACTTGAAATTGATAATAGTGCTGTAATCGATTCGGATTTTCACCGTAACGACCATCCGTCGGACGACGTGAAGGTTGCACATACGCAGCTTTCCAACGTTCAGGACCTATCGCACGCAGAAATGTCGCAACATGAAAAGTTCCTGCACCAACTTCCATATCCAACGGTTGCAAAATAACGCAACCCTGTTCGGCCCAAAATTCTTGCAAAGACAAAATAATATTTTGAAAATGAAATTTTTTATCCACCGCGCGCCTCGGAAATTGCTCTCAATAACGTAGCTTCATCCACTGCACCCGGTACAAGCACAGGATTTTTGAATGAAATCATTTGCTGTGTTTTGGCATCATATTTTACTTTTGCCATCACAAATGCCGGCGTACCCGTTAAATTTAATTTTTTTGCCAAGCTATTATTCTCGCTGATTTCAACATCCCACGCAGGATTTTTCATGTCTGCTTGCAGTTGTGTGACATTTAATCCCACACTTGCAGCTACTTTTAAAACCACTTCTCTTGTCAGCGGTTCGTTAAGCTTCATTAATGCATCATGAAATAAAACAAATTTCTGAGGACTTTGCACATAAGCCGCCAATGCCGCTTTTGCATCAGTCTTAGAATCATCACCGAATATTGGCAGTACCTTGTACACCACGCGAAGATTTTTATCTTTCGCCACTAAATCTCTGACAAATGCTGACATTTCTTTGCAATGCGGACATTGATAATCAAAAAATTCCACCATGGTGACATCACCGCTTGGATTACCTGCAACAGGCGCTAATTTATCGTTGAATAACTTCGCTGCAATTTCAGGAACTTTTTTTTCGGCGGTTTGTTTCCATTTATCTTGCTCTTGCTTTTGTAATGATTGAGCAACCTCAACTAATACTTGTGGATTATTCACCAAATAATCATGAACGATTTTTTGAATCGCCTGTTGTTGCGCCGGTGAAAAATTTGCAGCGTTATTTTCAGCATAAGAAACTGATACGACCGTTGTTAATAAAAAAAATAATGCAACTTTCCACATTCGCATAACCATTCCTCTAAAATTACTGAATAGTGACATCATCCCGATGATGCGACACCGTTTCAGCCACATCAAATACCATAGAATGAAATTCCACTTCAAACCATTGTAAAAATAAATCTAACGAACGATTATTTGGCCACAATGCTTCGTCATCATGCCAGCTGGATAATTCGCTTATAAAAAGATCATCGTATATTTCGTTCAAATACGCTTCCGCAGAGTCTTCATCATCAAACGTCGGAAGTAAAATCACGGTACAGTCTGTTTGTATTTCCGAAAGTGCTAAGCGATCGCTTTCAACCGTATGCTTATTGATCCAGTCGAGCATTAATTCAGAAGGTTTTAAGACAGCCGCGACACGTTCAAGTTCTTTCATGCGTGATGCACTCCGATGTTATTTGGGAATATTCTATTCTAGCATAATGTTTGTTATACTCGAGGCCTTTCAGAGGTGGCGATGTTATTGATGTAACTGATATCGCTTTAATTTATAGAATCGTTGATATGTGAAGGACATTTCCCTATGTTGAAAAAACTTTCTCTTGTTGCTGTTGTCGCAATGGCACTCGCAGGTTGCTCAAACGGACAATCATCCAGCAGTTCAATTCCTGCGGCTCCAACAGATAACAGTGCTGCAGCTACACCTGCAGCAACACCGGATCAAGCTGCTACTCCTGCACAACCTGCAGCTCCTGCTGCTACACCGGATCAAGCTGCTGCTCCTGCTGCTCCTGCTGCTCCTGCTGCACCCGCTGCACCTGCAATCCCAGCTGCACCAGCAGCGCCGTCTGCAGACAGCAATGCCGCTGCACCTAATCCTGCAATGGCAGCACCTGCAACACCGGATCAATCCGCTGCTACTCAACCAGCACCGGCTGCTCCTGCAACAACACCTGCTTCAACCTAATTGGTGAAGCGCTAAGAAGCAGAATGATCGAAATATCATTCTGCTTTTTGTTTTTTACACGGAGGAAAGATTATGAAAGTATTAGCAGGAATGAGTTTGTGTTTACTTGCTTCTGTTGCATACGCTGACGAATCTATTCCCCCAGCGTTTCATACGGATCCGTCAAAACCGGTTCCTCAATTACAAATTTCTCCGAATCAGGCCAACACTGCGCCCACGTCATCGCAAACTCAACACGCGTGGCAAAATTATGATTCACCGTTACGCAATTGTGTAAAAGGCGATACCGTTCTTCCGTCAAACGGAAA
>JANRJR010000076.1:0-68556 GCA_033763845.1 Gammaproteobacteria bacterium
CTTATCTGGCTTTAACGTTTCACAACAACTCGAAAAAATGAAACCGCGACTTGATGAAATTTATGCCAAAAATCCCGAAGGCCGTGACACTGGAATAGAAAACACAACATGTAATCTTGAAACCTATTTTCAATTCATGCGGCAAGAACTTGGACAACCTCAATCACTCTCCATCCCCATGATTATTTATAAAGCCGAAAAAACTGACACCGGTTTGACTGAAAATCCTGAATTCGATTGGCCTTGTGAGCCTCTTAAAACAACTGAAATTAAAGCGTCTGACCATTTCAGTATTTTTAAAAAACAAGCCTTTGCAAATGCCATTAAAACTGAAATAAATGACATTCAACCTATTGCTTCAGACATCCCATTACAAAAACGCTTGGCTGTTTACCTTGAAAGAAAACGACAAGCTTTAACTAGCATTGAACAAAATAAAACCTTGCAACTTTCTGTGAGCAGACACCCAATACCCAAAACAGAATTGGAATTAGCAAGCGAGATCCTTAATAATGAAGATAACCATAAAACTATAGTACTCTGTGGCGAACCAGGCTCCGGAAAATCAACTACGCTTAAGTCACTCGAAATTAGCGCGATCAACAAAAAATTAGTCCCGGTTTTTATTAAACTTAAAGAATATTATTCACCCACAACTATTACAGAAAAACTACTACAAATAGGATTAAACCTTCAAGAAATCGCAACAACTTCATGCACTAACCTAATCTTTTTTCTTGACGGCTTTGATGAGATAGATAACAAAACGGCTTTACTCGAAATCACTCCTTTACTAAAACCATTGGGCAGAATCATTATTAGCACACGCACACAGGTTTATGAAAGCGTACGCATACAATCTGGGCAGTTTTTCGGTTCACATCAGCGCTACGACCTTAACCCTTTGACAGAAAACCAAATAAAACTATTTCTTGATAATGAAAACGATTTTAGCTTTATTAAGCAGTATTCTGAACTGCTAGAACTCTGCAAGAATCCCCTGACATTGTCTTTAATTAAGAAAATATTGCCCGAGATTCAAAGAGGAGAACAGTTACAGGGTGGCTTCAACCGATTTGAAATTTATTGTCGATTTATAAAAAAACTCTATTCTGAAAAAGAAGTCTTCGTTCGAGAAGAACATGGTATTAGGCCAAGATTTGATATTCAACATGCATTCGAACAATTTAATCGTCAACTAAGTCTAGCGGCATGGAAACTGAAGTCAAAACCACACCTCAGCTCACTAATGACAGAACACCATGTTAGCCAAGCAGACGTAACAGAAAGCCATGAAACGTTTATTGAGTATTTCATTGCAAATATTGTTTTTGAAGAAATCTTATCAAAAGATTTTTATACTCTTTCTAAAATTAATTTCACAGAAAAAAACAGTTTTGTCGATTTTTTGTGTGAACGAATTCAAAATCAACCTTTCGAATACTATATAAAATTTATTCATCTACTCATGACAGAGCTTCAGCTCACGCCAGACGCTCAAACATCGTCAAACATAGGAACTTTACTCACGAAACTCGAAGTTCCATTTTCCAATTTATCCTTGAGGGAAATTAATCTTTCTGGCGCTGATCTATCCGGAGGAATTTTTTACGGCACTGATTTTGAAAAAACTCTTTTTCAAGGTACAAATGTTAGTCATGCTAATTTTGCGCATTCAAGTTGCGAAAATGCTAATTTTTATAAAGCAAATTTTGGCCAATACCCTTCTGTTACATTTGATACCATTTATGTTACGGCGGCTATGTTACTGGAAAGAGAACCAAACGAACCTCTTTTGTGTGCGATCGCCTACAAAAACCATACGGGAACCACGCAAATCGATATTCGCAGAACACACGAAGGAATGCATGTTAAAAAATTATTTTCTGTATTTACTCAAGAGGAAGGCGATATTAATCACCTGACCATCTCACCAAAAAACTTCATTGCTTATGTTAAAAACCAGAATGAACTCTACATCGGCGAAGCTGAAATCTATCCGATTCAAGAAGATATTTATGAAGATTTGAGTGAAGATTACCAAATACTAACGACGCCTCAAGAAAATTTTTTGAGTAGCAGAAAAATTTACCCGTATAATGACGATAGGACTCCTATAGTTGAATTAAACCTTGGCCAGAATAATGACATTATTTTCTATACCCAGAGGGCCTGCTATCAATATAATCATTCGTCTAACAACCTGATAAAAATTAAAAATATTAATCATCCTATCAAAAGAGAATATAAATTATTCTGTATAAGCCGTGATCTTACCAAAATAGCCTATGCCGTCACTAAAGAGGATGAAGAAACGAAAAAATATAAATGTCTTGTTTATAATATAGATAGCACGGAATGCATTTTTGAATCTGATTACACCGAAGAAATTTCAGAACTATTTTTCACCAAAAAAAATGGTTTTTTGTGTGTACACGTTGACGACACCGATTTTTTTGACGATAAAAAACAAAATAGGCTAGTTTTTATTGATGTACTCATCAAAAAAGAAGTCTATGAGACCAAACGTTTACCACATGCTTGTCATACACATATTTCCGATGACATGAGCATTGTGCTTGCCATCTCTTATGATGAAAGAGAATATAAACATGCTGCTGCTAAAATGCCTGAAACTACTTTTGAATTTGAATTATTACCGAAAGAGTTCAATAAGCCCGTTTTTCAGCGAAAAATCAACCCAAAGCAAAGCACTGCGTCCCCTAAATTTCACCCCCAGCTTCCCATTATAATGTACTGCTCTAACCCTCAACAAATTCAGCTCCAATATTTAACGTCAAAAAATACTTTTTGCAGACTTAATTTACCGTTTGAGATTATTTGTATTGAAGCCTACAAGGAAAATATTTACATACTTGGAGTTACAAAACTTAGTGTATGGAAATATGAAAATCATACGCTGTTAAATATTTTTAATTATACATTTGATGATCACAACTGGCACGGAAGAGAAACTGACACTTTTATTTTTCCCCCAGAAACCCAACCTACTTTTGTATTTTTTTCAAATAATTGTTTTAGTGTTTTTGACTCACAACATATTTTCTACTTTAAAGAAGACCAGGTTTTCAAAGAATATTTTAAAAAAAATATTCACTGGATACATTTTTTAAATGAAGAAAAATTACTCATGGGGTTATCATCAGATAAACCAATGCCCCATATAGAACAAGAACAAGAATGTGAGTCTGAGTTAACTGTTTTTGAATGGCAACCATCGGCCGATTCCAAACAAGAAAGACTTTATATTAGAGATTATTGTGAGAAAAGTATCGCCTCAAATAGGGCATTTAAACTAATTGTCCTCGATAATTACCTGGACACCCTAACCGTTTTAGGCGGTGCAGGCAGAAAAATCTATCGTTATCATAGCAAAGAAGATTATGAAGAAATTGGCCACTTACCTGGCTTGATGGTGTTACAAATCGCCCCCTCTTTATTTGCATCCTTCTATGAAGATAAAAAATCATATGGACCGCCTGTTGTAAAAATTTTTCGACTGCTAAGTGAAAACGAAGCTAACGATTTTAGTGACGCACCCGAAGACAACAGTTTTAGTGACTCACCCGAAGATAACGCCTCAGATGATTCGTCATCCTCATTAGGGCCTTTAATAAAAGAAGTAAATCAGTTTAGCACTTATCTTGAAAGCTTTTATTATGGCGACGATACTACGGTAACATGGCAACCGTTGTTACAGCTATTAATGATTTATAGCGATGAAAAAATTCAGATCTGGCACATCGATATTGAAGATAATTGTTCTTCTACCCTCGTGTATCATTCTGAAAATGCGCTCTGCCTTGAATATATTAATACTAAAAATATCAAAACGGATGGGCTGAACAAAAAAATTCTTGAAGATGCAGGATTGGATCACAAAATTTATTTATCTGATTGCGAAGAGTATGGCATTGAAAAACCAAAACCAAAACAGTTTGAGCGATCTTCAAAACTACTCGACGTGCTCACTGATCAAGACAAATCCCTTCCACTCAGTACTATCCATTGGTGGTTAGCAATATTCAACCAACTCAGTTACGCTGACCGCTTGGCAGTTTCTGCTGTATCCAAAAAATATTATGCCATAGCCAATCATATAGAAATAAGTAGGCGTTGCACCCCACTTTTATCCTCACCTGATATGCTTATCGTTCAAAAAATTGTCTCTGCTTATATAAAACAATTGCTTATTAATCTCATGAGCTTCCCCTTAGATAAAACCACTGACCTTGAAATTAAACCTTCCAAAATCGCCCCACAACTCCTTACGGTTGGCTTCTTTTCTGCCGGGAAAAAACATATCTGGGACTACCCCGTCAAATTATTAGAAAAAACCTCGTATTTTCCCTAGGATTTTTTCACGTAACTTTCCGAGCTCACAACTCACGCTCTATTAACTAATCTACGTCTACTGTCAATTTCGACAGTATTTAAATTAGATAGGAGTATGTTATGCGTGAAGTGATAAAACATCTTATTGAACAAGCCAAAAAAGACGGGATTCAACGTCTGGTGGTTGGTGGACTCATCAGCCGTAATCAAAAAGTCTTGTGCTTAAAACGGGCGGGAACCGATTTTATGCCGGGATTATATGAGTTGCCCAGTGGAAAAGTTGAAGCCCAAGAAAATCTGGATGACGCCTTAGTCCGTGAAGTTAAAGAAGAAAGTAATTTAACCGTTACGGAAATAAATCAGTACATCGGGCATTTTGATTATCAATCCAGAAGTGGCATCAGTACGCGACAACTTAACTTTGTCGTCAGTATAAACCCTGATGATAAAGTGATGTTAAATCCAGAAGAACACGAGGGTTATAGTTGGATATCTGCAACAGAAATTAGAAACTACAATATCAGCGCAGAAGTTCAAAAATTAATTCGCGAACATCTTTCCCCCAGCGTTATTGCCTCATCCTCCTCTCCGCAATTATTTAAAAGCAGCGAGAAACGTGAACGCGACGAAGGAGACGATGCCAGCAAAATCAACGACCTCAACACACGCTCCACCAAAATGCCGTCTTTAGGTAATACGGGGGAAAAATAATGAAAACATTATTAATTATCAAACCCGATGGTGTTTTATTTGTCGCGCGAATCCTTGATGTCTTGAGTTCACATAACATTACTTTATGTGGATTGAAAACCGAGCACATCACTGAAGAAAAAGCCTCGCGACTGTATGAACAACATCGTGAAAAATACTTTTTCAATGGCTTGATCAAATACATGTCTACTGCACCTTGCTTACTACTCATGATAAAAGGCGGCGCAGAAGACATTGCCAATGCGAAAAAAGAAATCCGCGCACTGATTAAAGACGCGAATGACTTTAAAGCAACAGGCGATGAAGGCTTTGATAAAGAATTTCGTTCTACGTTTGATGGAATTCATATTCCTGATGACGCACGCGCGAAAACAGAACTCTCGATTTTCTTTCATCCTGAAACCTCACCACGATTACGATCGTTAGAGGATTCAGAAAAAGAAGCGATTGTTGAACTAAAAATAAAAGATAAAGAAGTACAGCAACATAATCAAATAAAGTTTTTCAATAACTAGTGTATGAGGGAACTGTCATGAAAATTGTCATTATTGGATTAGGCGGACGAGGTCAAAAACATTTAATTGCTGCGTTAGCAAACAAAAACATCACAATTACTGGCATTTGCGATCCGCGAAAAGAAATCGTAGATGCGCTATCTACTAAACATGCGCTAAAAGGCTTTTACGATGTCGATGATCTATTACAAACCACCGATGCTGATATTGCCATCGTGGCAGTTCCCCATCTTTGCTATTTACCCATTATTCAAAAACTCGCTGAACGAAAAATTCATATTCTCAAAGAAAAACCCTTTGCAATTAATGCAGAGGAAGCCAAACAACTTGAGCATATACTCAAAAAACATCAAGTGCATATGATGATTGCTTGCCAACGTCGATTTGACTTGATTTATCAGACTTTCATTCCACTTTTACATCAAATTGGAAAAATTTATCATATCGAAGGTCATTACTTAATGAATATTCCGAATCTCGCCGAAGGATGGCGCAGCTCAGAAAAAACTTCGGGGGGTGGCGCATTAATCGATATGGGCTATCATTTTATTGATTTATTATTGTGGTATTTTGGTTTTCCCAGCGATATTAAACTTCAAAAAACTACGGGAAATCGCGAAGGACAAGACTATGATGTTGAAGATACGGTTATATTATCTTTCAATTATCGTCAAAAATTTCAACCAACTGAACACACAACAATAGGTTCATTTACTATTTCTCGCACTGCTCATAAATCCCAAGAAAAAATTATTGTCCGTGGCTCACAAGGAACGCTTATCCTCAAACGCGACGGAATTTATAAATTGAATACACAAGGACAAACTCAGGCATATCTTGAGCGCGGCAAAGATATTTTCAGTGATCCCCTGTGTTTACAGCTGCAACACTTATGCGATTTTATCGAAGGCAAAGAACATACTTTAATTAATCATTATCAAGATCATTTCAAACATCTTGAGCTTATCGAAGCCGCTTACGGAAAACCTCAGAAAGATTATGTTTGGCCAATGATTACAGAAAAAACAAAACAAGCTGTTTTACGTCAACTCGACACATCCATATCAATTTATGATCGCTCAGGTATTATTAAAATTTTCGAAGATAACTTTGCAGGGTATCACAAGCGCCAATACGCCGTAATGACTAATTCGGGTACGAATGCCCTTTTTGCAGCTTACGAAGCCCTTAATTTATCAACGGGAGATGAAGTTATCGCACCCGACTATACTTTTTTCGCTACAGTTACCCCGATGCTTTATTTAGGGCTAAAGCCCGTTTTTTGCGATTGTTTACCCGATGGAAATATTGATCCGAGTGAAATTGCCAAAAAAATCACACCAAAAACTAAAGCTATCGTCATCACTCATCTATGGGGTGTTCCCTGTGACATGGATAAAATCATGCCTTTAGTTAAAAAATATAATTTAAAACTCATTGAAGATTGTTCTCATGCGCATGGGGCACGTTATCGTGATCAATTGGTTGGTACTTTTGGTGATATTGCTGTTTGGAGTTTACAAGGACAAAAAATTATCACGGGGGGTGAAGGTGGAATTTTACTCACCGACAATCAAGATTATTATGCCCGGGCGCAATTACAAGGACATTACAATAAACGCTGCAAACAAGAAATCCCCCAATCTCATTCACTGTTTAAATTTAATACGACGGGATTTGGGTTAAAAACACGCGCACATCCTTTAGCCGCAGCGATAGCCAATGAACAATTTCAGCATATCGACTCTTGGCTCGCGATGAAACAAATCTATGCTGAATATATTATTGATGGTCTCAAAGAGGTTAATTTTTTAACACCACCTTCGTTACATCATAAAAAACCTGCCTGGTATGCCTTAGTGTTTCAATATGATGAAAAAATCGCAGGTTTTCCTCTGCATATCTTTCTGGAAGCGACTAAAGCACTCGGACTAACTGAACTAGAACAGCCTAATTCTACTGCACCGCTACATACGCTTCCGTTATTTAAACATACTCATGAGGCCTTTCCACGGTTTTATGAAAAACCATTACTGCCTGAAAATGCTTTATTTCCTCAAGCAGAGCGCTATTATCAACACGCGATTAAACTTCCTGTATGGGTAAGACTAGAAGATAAACCGACTGTAGATAAATATATCCAGGGCATACTCAAAGCGACAGAAATGTTAAAATCGCAGAGTCTGAAACCAAAGCTTTAAAGGAAGAACGTATGATTCAATTATTTCAATTCCCCGGCTACTGGGGATTATCCAGCGCAAGTCCGTTCTGCATCAAAATGGAAACCTATTTAAAACTCGCAAATATTCCGTACAAATCCGTCGTTTCTTACCATTTAAAAAAAGCACCTAAAGGCAAATTACCTTACATCATCGATGGTGAAAAAAAAATTGCCGATAGCACCTTAATCATCCAATACCTCAAATCTCATAACACTGTTAACTTAGACAAAGATTTAACACCCGAACAAATTGCACTCGCGACAACCATCCAACGCTTATGCGAAGAACATTTATTTTGGATCTTGATGTATGAACGGTGGATCCCGGAATCAGGCTGGAAAGTTATTGGTCCAATTTTTTTCAGCAAATTACCCATCATACTGAAATTATTCGTCCCCACTATCATTCGCAAAAAAATAAAGCGGGCTTGTTATGAACAAGGTATTGGGCGATTCACCGATGAAGAACGTTTTTTCCTGGGCAAACAAGACATTGACGCTATCGTTACTTTATTAGGTACTAAACCCTTCTTTTTCGGCGATAAACCCACTACAATAGATGCTACTTTATATGGTTTTATCACCCCCATACTAAATACACCCATTGATTTTCCCTTGCGCGATTACGCCAAAAAAATCAAGGCGCTCACGGACTATGACCAGAGAATGAAGAAATTATTATAGGAAAACATGAGTTCAGAATCTTCGAATAACAATTCCACTAGCACTATTTCTCTAGCCATTGCCCTCGCCCAAAATTTTGCGCGTGATTGGACGTGGGGAATCTGGTCCGTCGAAGACTGGAATTTTAAATTTGAATCCACGCGTTATGATCTTGGCCCTAACGGACAATGGGGGCCGCAGTTTTTATATGGCTCTCTCGCTGCAATTTCTGCCACGCTTATTTCCGCAGGCATTTGCAAAGCATCTGGTAAACAAATTCCTGTTAAAGACATGATGGCTTCTTTAGTAGGAACAATGGCAGCAATTATTCCCTGGAACGCTGGCCAAAATTTAGGCATATTAATTGGCAATGCATTGGGCTGGCCACAAGTAAACTCTGCATTTTTCGCGAGTACGTTTACGGGTATCTTTGAAGGTGCTACTCAATTTATCATGATAAAAATCACGTCGAAATTATGCGATGCGGAAGAACGTAGAAAATTTTGTGAAGACCCTAAACAATATCTGACAGATTTATTTGACAAAGAAACGCTGAAACAATTTTCAAAAGAATTCGGCTACAGTATTTCGATTGGAGCGATTCCAGGTGCCATTTGGCAGCTAGTGTTTACCGCATGTGGTGTTGCAGGAATTAGCGCTGTGCCGACGGGATTATTAATTGCCTTAGCAGTCGGACTTGCAAATTTTGGTGTAGCGAAAGTCCAAGAAAAACTTTTTGCACCGCAAACTTATTTTTTCCTTCCAACGCGCACAGCGCCCGTAGAAATCGATCTTGCACCTGCGCAATTAACGCTTATCTAAAATAAATAACGGATATTTACCGATTTGGCTTTCATATCTCAGGGTAAAATATTTTGAAGCAGCGTCCAGCAATTCTTGTCGGTTATACAATTCTGCGTGAACCCCAGCGGCTTCGACATACTTTGTATTTTGACAATCAGACTTCTCTACACGATTGGTAAAAATTAGTCGTTCGCTACAGACTTTACTGAGATATTCAAAAATTTTCTCGTGGGATAAATACGCAGGACCAATATCGCTGCCGAAAAATAAATATTGATACGTATTGGCTAATAAAACGGTTTGAAATGCTCCGCCAAAATTATCAATGTTGTTTGCTAAGTTTTCTAATGTTAATAATTCAAAGCGGCTGTTAGGCAAATTAAATTTCTGTTTAAATTGACGGCACAATTCAACTTCTTGTGCATTGACATCAATACCCAAACTTCTTTCACAGCTAGATTGTTGACTTGCGTTTAAAACAAAATATCCGCGACAGCTACTTAAATCCAAAAAGCTTTTTAAGGTAGTGGGATAATGTTTGGAAAAAATCTTATAGCGTTCTTTTAATTTTTTACCTGGGGTAAGCTTTCCCCGGCAAACGAATAAGTCGTGATTGCCGGGGTAACCTTTATGCGATTCACAGTTGCTGTGAAATTTATGCAAAAAATCCATTTAAACTCCTGAGAAACTATTTAAAGTAAGTTAGCGACTTGAGGAGCAACTCTTTCTACCTCAACCGCCTCAGGAACAGGGATTGCTTGCGGAAAGCGTATCCGATCTCTCAAATCGGGGAAATTATCTCCAATAATTCTTAAGATACCTCTGCGAACATGCCCATCATTTGCATAAACTTTTAATTGTATGCTCAAAATTTCATTCAGTTTATCAGAAGTTAGCTGCACAGCATTATTACTCTCTAATTCCGTAAATATGGCTGCCGCAACGCCATAGATAAGTTTACGCTGAGCTTCTCGCTTAACGATATACTCATTCGTCGCAAACTTCACAAAGAAAGTTTTCACTTTTGGCTTCAATCGTCTTTCTTCTCTATCAAGAAATTTTAACAAATCGATAACGACCTTATAACGAACTTTATCAACTTTCACTCTGTCGACTTGTTCAAACTGAACGCCCGCGATTTTCTTAATCAATCTTGCGGTATCACACCTTTTTTCAACGGAGAGTTTATTCAATTCTAACCAGTTTAAATTTTTGTTATTTTCCAATAATTTTTTTCGTTCATAGCGAGAATGTTTAATGCCACTAAAACTGAAGCGATTCGGATTAAGAGCGGGTTGCGGTTTCTCTGCAGCAGCAACTACAGCGTCACCCCGCACACCAATCGCCACTTGCTCTAACCTACCAACATCAGCTCGCTCAACATTTTCCTTTCTAAAAACAACAGGCTGGCCGTAACCCGCTTTGTCTTTAAAATCACGAAGATTATCAACGATTACGGGATCTACAACATCAAGACCTTTAATCATTTGTGCATCATGCTCTTTTTCAGGATGAGCCTGGAGATCTTCTCCAAAGCCTAAATCTTGCTGAATATTATAAGGTTTCGCACGGAGAAACACTGCACGAACACTCAGATTTAATTTCTGAGCTGCCTTTATTCTTTCCACTCCTTCACGTAAATGATTTTCACAATTTGGCAATGTTGGATCAAATACAACACACATCACATCTGAATTTTGACTTTCTTCAGCAAAATTAACACTTGCAACATAATCTTCAATAGAATCTAACTCGACTTCTCGCTGGACATCAAAGAATACGGAAGATAGAATTTTTTCTTCTTGAAGCTTTGCTAATCGTACACGTCTCGCTTCAGCTGCAGCATCTTCTGCTTCACGTCGTTCTCTTTCTAATCTTTCAGCTTCTGCAATTCTCTCATCCAATACTTTCTGCGCAGCAACTGCTGCTTTCATCGCAGCATCAACCTTACCCACTTGTTCACTTGAAATGGCTTCAAGCTGAGTGCGCAAGTCGCCATCTGTCTGGCTTATTCTCTGCGTATATTCTTTAACTTTTTCTTCAAACTGTTTTTTTAACCCTTCCAATTCTTGAATTTCGCGGTCAACAAACTCTTTATCGTCGCTGGCTTTTATTCTTTCGGCAAGATCAACTACTGCTGCTGCCGAAGCTTTTATTGCTTTTTGCACTACTGTCAAATCTGCATTTGGATTTCTTCTCGCATATTCGCGTGAAGGAGAACTTTCATCGCGCTGTCTTATTTGATCTGCGAGAAACTTTTCATATTGTTGTTGAATTAATTCGTGCGTATTTTGTGGATACAACTCAAGAAGTTTGGGTTGCAAATCCTTTAGCAATGTACCGGTGAACGGTACTGCACTCAGTGCGCTTTTCAAACTTTCGACCTTAATCTTCCTGATGAATCCATCCTTTTTCACTTTATCTGGAGCCATGACAACAAAATTTGAAGTGATAGACAAATGACTTATTTTCTCAATGTATTTTTTTAATTCGTCTTCTGTAGAACAGAGAATAAATACTTTGTCTGCCTTTGATATTATATCTTCGTCTACAACAGAAGAAATGCTTGGAGTTCGTTCAACAACTAATCCACGATACGTTACGCTCGCCACCGCAAAGTTCGAATCATGCTCTGCACCACACAATTGTTTTAGCATGTCCCCACGACCAATGAAAACTATATTGACTGATTTAATATCTTCCATCGCGTTCTCCTCGCTGGTTATTTACCTAAACTATGAATGGGCCGAAGATTTGGATAAGCCTTCTCTAAAATGTTTCGTACTACTGGTAGCGTTTCTTTTTCTGCTCCATAAACATCTCCACGTGCGGGCATAAAAACATCACCCTGATTATTTTTTATAAGGTTGTACATCTTGACTGCCATATTTAATATCTCTTGACGTACTTGCTGATCTCTTTCAAAAACAACTCGCGTTGAATAAGATTCAAATGTAAAAAAGATACATAATTTATATTTTAAAGCTCGCTCATCAGAATCTAACTCTTTTAAAAGCTCAATCACTACTTTATATTTTTCTTTTTCTTGCTGAGTTAATTGATGCTCTTGCTCACCTAATTTATTTCGAATAGTTTGCGCTGTTCTACAATTATTCTCAACACTCGCTAAATGTAATTTCAGCAACAGTGGATCTAAATTCTCTTCTTCTAAATGCGTTTCTCGCACGGCACGAGAATGACTCATGCGTTCAAAACGTCCTCGCGTTACAGGAACAAAGTCAGCTGTGTTCACTTCACCAAAATTCAAACGATCATCAATTGAAGGTTGTAATCCTTGCGCATTCAAAACCGCATACGCAGTTTCAGCAACTTTTTGTAAAAATTTTTCAACCCCTTCACCTGTTTTTGCTGAGGTTTCAAAAAATATCGCGCTATCTCCTGCAAATCCTTTTATTTGAGCTTGTTGTTCTTGAACCATTTCAGACGTAATTTCTTTTTCTTCATCAAGATCTATTTTCGTTAGCACAAAAATAAATTGCGCGTTATCAAGAACTCCTAACTTTACCTCATTAAACCATCCACGTAGCTCTTCAGCTGAAAATGTACTTGCATCCCACATTATACAAGCGACCTGCGCATCTCTATAATAACTGTTTGTAATTGACCGAAACTTTTCCTGTCCTGGGATATCCCAAATTTGAAGCTTTATTTTTTTACCCTCGACTTCAACAATTCGCTTTCCAAAGTTCAAGCTAATAGCTTGGTCATGTTCTTCGAGAAAAGATTGATTTTGCGTTTTTGCAAATAACGCTGATTTACCAACGCCGGATGGACCAAGGAAAACAACTTTTACTAAGTGTTCATATGACTCAAGTGACATTTATTTTTCTCCACCAACCTCAGGTTGAAAGGTATATTCTTTTACAAAATTACCGTTAATTAAATCTTCCTGAATAATTTTCTCGAGAACATCCGGTGTGCAAGAGTGATACCACACTCCCTCGGGATAGATAACAGCGATGGGTCCTTTCTCGCATACTCGCAAACAATTTGCGCGCGTTCTATTCACTTTTTCCGAAAGTCCTAATTCATGCAAGCGCTTTTTAAGGTACTGCCACGACTCCTGCCCACTTTCCTTACTGCAACACTTCGGGGTCGTCTGCTCACTGCATAAAAATATGTGTCTTTTCATAGGGGTAATCATACTACAGTACCCCACAAAAAGTGAGTATTTTCAAGGGTTTTTACCCTATTAGCTTGAGCTCTCGCTTCGCCTGCCGCCAGTTTGGCAAAAAAGTGTCCATAAATGCTTTAAAACGGGCATTATGACTGCGCTCCAACAAATGAACCATTTCGTGAACGACGATATATTCCAGGCATTCCGGCGATTTTCGCGCTAATTCAGTATTAATCCATATCCTACGCGCACGGGTATTACAGGTCCCCCACCGCGTTTTCATGTGTTTCAACCGAAATTCAGACACCGAAACCCCCATCACGCTTTCGTACTTTTTAACCAATTCTGCAATAGCCTCGCGAAGTTGCTGTTTTTGCCAAGGCTCAATCGGTTCTTGAGGCGAGCTTACCACCATCCCAGACAAATGTTTTTTAATCCACGGCATTTTAGCTGCGATAAAATCTTGAATAATGCTATCTGGCATACGCATGGGCGCAGAAACACGGACTTGCCTTTCAGTCGATGAAATAACTAAGCGCAAATGCTTAATTTTTTTGCGGGTAATATTTATGGTAATCATGCGTCGATTATACGCTAGCGCACCCTAAAACGCAGACTATGCGAGCGAACCGCAACAGATGAAATGGCATGTTTTCTAAAGTGACGTGATTTTTCTAATCTCGATTCTTTTATTGCTCTAGCCAATTCAGGACTACCTGCTGCTGCCACTCTTAAGCTCTGCACCAAATCTTTACGGAGTGATAATTCTTTACGGAAATTGCGTCGACAAAACAGCGTTGTTCCATAACGTGTTTGCAAAAATCGTTTCGCGTAGGATGGATTCTTAATGACATGTTCAACAATAATATCTAAAGGAATTTCTTTTTTCTCGGTCAAAGGATGAGTTCTTAAAAACGTTCGGGAAGCCTCTGCTTGCTTTTGTTTTAAATTATCTCTAAATCGTTTGCGCGCACCCTCGTCCCTAAGGTAATTTACCAATGCTTCGCTATTGAAAAATTTTTGATACCGCTCTCTGTCATACGCTTTATTTTCTTTTAAAAAACTTCTGACTTCAGACATTCGCGTGATTTTTTCGCGCAGGGTCAAATCATTTTTTTGTTCAACATTCGCGGGTTTCATTAACGCTTCATCAAATTCTCGACGACGGTTTTTATTCATCGTGTAGTTGTATAATTTGCCACCAATCCATGACGTCGCTGCCAAAATTGTTGCGCCCAAACCAATTCCCGCTCCGACCATCATGAACAGAAACCCAGCGGGCCCAAGCATCGCACCAAACAATATTAATCCCGCTGCAACCAAACACAGCGAGGGCACGGTGACGGTTAATACAGAATTTGCTTTATTTTTATTATTTTTCCACCCTTGGACGCATTGAACAACACCTGCAACAAACGTAACCCCTGCAGCAGCAAGACTAAAAATAAATGCTAAAAATTTTGTCACAAAAACAGCGGCCACAACCGCTAACGCAAATATGGTGGCATCGATACATAAATAAAAAAAATCATTTACTGTAAAGACAGGCTTTCTATTATTAATAGGATCTTTTCGCCACTTCGCATACTGATAAAGTTTCTTGACCGGGACTAACAAAACTCTTATGCCGGCAAAAAAAGCACCCGCCCAGGCTGAAAGTGACGTAAGTGAAAAATTATTGCTTTTATCCAAAGCATTCACACGAGAAGCGGTGCGGCTATCAGAAGAATAATCATCCTCCGACAAATATTCGTCAATTTTGGATAATACCCATCCCCACGCTCTTGCGATTCGTTTATAAAACAAAAAATTTAAGAATTCTTTAGCAGGACCTTCAACATTCGAAACATCGGGGCTTCTGCTGGGATCTTCCAAACTCACGCGACTATTCCCTTCTGAGTACTCGGCAAGTTTACCATTTTTGGGAAAACACGGCCACACTTTCCAATTCACGCGGAGGATATGAAGCATGCTTTTTAAAGTGTCTCGAATTTTCTAATTTTGAGGAAACAATGGCTTCAGCCAATACTGGATCTTCCTCCGCTGCTGCTTTTAATTTTAGGACTAAATCCATTCGCAAAGATAACTCTTTACGGAAATTACGTCGACCCAATAATACGGTTCCATATTTTTTTTGTAAAAAAGTTTTAGCATACGATGGACTAGCAATCACATGATCAACAATGACTTCCAGTGGAATTTCTTTTTTCTCGCTCAAAGGTCGAGAAACTAATAATGCTCGCGACGCTTCATGATGCTTATCATGCACACTTACTTTAAATTTTTCGAGTGCATCCGCATTACTGAGTGCACGAACCAATACGGCACTCTTAAAAAAACGCTGGTATTTTTTATCATCATATACAACGTTTTCACTCAGAAAACGCTGAACCTCAAACATACGACTAATTTTTTCGCTTAAGGTTAAAGAGGTATCCTTTTCAAACGAGCCTTCTAATAAACACGCATCAATTTTTCGTTGATGCGCTTTTTTAATTAAATACGTATCCACTTTTTGCGCAACCCATGTTGCAATACCTAATACGGTAACACCAACACCGATTCCAACACCAATGGTAATTAATGGAACGCCAACCGGTCCTAACACAGTGCCTAACAATATTAACCCTGCTGCAGCGACACCCAGCGCAGGCAATGTAAGACTCATCGTACGCTTGGCAATATTGAGAGGACCACTATTGGTGGTATTAGTACTTTTTAAAGATTGAACAAATTCAACCACACCTGAAACTATCGTGACACAAGCCGCCGCAAATCCAATAATAACCGAGACAAATGAACTGGCTAACGCAACCGCAGCAATGGTTAATGCAAATAACGCGATATCAATGGTCAAGTAAAAAGCATCGACGGCAGTGAAGACAGGTTTTTTACGCGTAGGTTCTTTTCGCCATTTGTAATACTGGTAAAGTTTTTTCGCGGGAATTAACAGCATTTTTAACCCTGAAGCTACAGCACCTGCCCACGCACCCAATTGTTGAGTGACGGAATAATCCTCAGCGCTATTTTGTGCAGCCACGCGTGAAGTACGACCATCGGAATGCGTTTCATCAGACAAGTATTCGTCGAGCTTGCTGATCATCCATCCCAAAGCCCTACCGATACGTTTTTTGAATAAGAAGTTGAAGAACTCTTTTACTGGAGTGTCCGTATCGAGAGGTTTTGGGGGGATATTAGTATTTTCTGGTTTTGTGGACATTTTTTCCTCCCCCTGAAAACCCTTTTTCTTTTTAGGTGAGTTCAGTATGAACTACAAATCTTAAGGTTTTATTAAGTCAGGATTATTTATTGCCTGGGCGTTGAGAAACCGGTGGCTGAGGGGCATCCTCGAGAGGAACATCTTCAATAATTCGTCTCGCTTGATCAGGCCCTACAAATAATGGATCTCGGGCACCTTGAAAAATTCTAACAATCATTTCTGCAGGAAGCCTCCCGCTTAATTCTCGTAAAACAACCTGAGCATTACCTTGCAGTTGTTGAACTGCAGCATTTACTCTTTGCAACGCTTGAGCTTCTGTTAATTCTAATGCGCCAATATTTAGCAATTGATCAACCGTTCGCTGATTTTCAGGGGCACGTAAAATTTCCGTGAAATAATTTGCATTAACAATAAGTTCAGAACGTTGCTCTGGATTTAACTTAAGCAAATCAGCTAATGGTATTCGATAATCATGCACTAATTTTTTAACTTCTCTTCCCCATTCTATAAATTCACTTCGTAAAGGTTCTTCCATTTCAAGTAATTTATCAAACGGGATTACGTGATTCATCAATAAAACCATGTTATTTGCACGGAATATCATAGTAGCCTGAAGCTCATCGGACTGCCGTAAAAACAGTGGCAGCGAAAAGCTAGGCGCCTTTATAAGCTGCGCGAGAAATCGACGGTCGAGCAGATGACTTAAAATGAATCGTAATCGTGCCTGATCGGCATCAACGAAGGCACTGAAACCTTGTGCAGTAATACCCACCTCTGCGAGGTGTCGACTAAAGTTATCTTCCATACTCTACCCCAACTTATTAAAAACTTACATTAAGTATAGACTACTTTAAAGAGTATTAATGGCCGAAAACCCGTCTTTTTAGGTAACTGCAGACCGTTCTGGCAAGATAGCGCTGATACGGCGCTTGTAGATAGTCTGGGGAACAGGCGTATTGAGAAAGATCATATCTGTGGTCGCACCCACCAACTGACCTGTCATTTTTGTACCATTTCGAAGATACACTGAAACATTGGCTTGAGCTTCGATAAGGCGAAAAAGGAATTTAGACTGACAATCACGTGACATGTACATCGTTATCTCCTTATAAACGATTCCAAAAATTATCTGGTTGGGTATTCTACCGTACTGGCCTCGGCCCTGCAAAAAACCGCACAATCAGCCCCAGTATCGGGAAAAGTAATACCAACAAAACTCACTACGCTTAGAATGACGAATTGGTCGGAGTGATAGGATTCGAACCTACGGCCCCTGCCTCCCGAAGGCAGTGCTCTACCAAGCTGAGCTACACTCCGCAAAAAAGAAAAACTAAAACTGCCGCGCTACCGCAAAATCCACCAACTGCATCAAGCTAGTTTTATATATTGAGCCGGGCAAATCATGAATAAATTCTCGCGCTTTCAACGCTTGACGCTTTGCCGCATCGATAGTGTAAGAAATAGCATCGGCGGATTCAATAATTTTAATTAATTCTTCAATGTTTTCTGCCGATCCCGCTACTATCGCAGAACGTAACACTTCTGCTTCTTCGTCTTTTACTTGAGACAATGCACGAATAAACGGCAAGGTTGGCTTGCCTTCACGCAAATCATCTCCCATATTTTTTCCCATTTCTTTTGTGTTGCCTTTGTAATCTAACGCGTCATCAATTAACTGAAAGGCTGAACCTAAATACGCACCAAAATAATACATATTCTCGATAGATTTTTTATCTGCATTCATCAGAACGGGTCCCATTTGCGCTGCTGCTGCAAATAACGTTCCCGTTTTGCATTCAATTACTTTCATATAATTTTCTTCAGTCACATCCGGCTGATGACAATTTAATAATTGCAACATTTCACCTTCTGCCATTTGATTAGATGCTTTTGCAATAATTTCCATAACCCGCATTTGATCAACATCGACCATAAGTTGGAAAGCACGAGAATATAAATAATCGCCAACCAATACACTCGCATGATCGCCCCAAATTTTATTGGCGGTTGGTTGATTACGACGTAATTCTGAATGATCAACGACATCGTCATGTAATAATGTTGCCGTGTGTAACAATTCAATCACAGCAGCTAATTTAATATGGGAATTTCCCTCATATCCAAACGCTTTTGCGCTCAATAAAACTAATAAGGGTCGTAATCGTTTTCCACCACTGTGAATAATATGGTCACCAATTTTTGAGATTAATTCGACATTAGATTTTAAGTTGTCACGGATTAATTGATCGCACGCTTTTTGATCATCAAGTAAGGGATTACGAATAGCATCAATGACTTCAGACATGAAAACTCTCACCACATCCACAGGCTGCTTTTTCATTCGGATTATGAAACACAAATTTTCCCGTTAAGGTTGTTTTTTCATAATCGATTTCTGTGCCTGCAACAAAAACATAACTGGTTGGGTCAACACATATAATCAAATCCTGATCGATTTTATACACTAGATCTTCTGGGTTATGAGCATCAATTAAATCTAAAATATATTTTTTTCCCGTGCATCCTGCATCTTTGATACTTAAACGCATGCCAATACCTTTTCCTCGCTTAGCGAGCTGCTTTTTGATATGTGTAATTGCGTTTTCTGTAGCTGTTATATTCATGTGATTCCCTCATCCGCCTTATTATAACTTAAGTGACTTCAAAAACCCTCGCAAAATATTGATTTCCACCTGATCCAGCCCTGCTCGGTTAAACATTCGACGAAACCGTTCCATCAGCTGCCCCGGACGCTTGGGATCCAAAAAGCCCGTCGATTCACTCACCTGCTCTAACTGGCGATAAAATCCTTCCAACTCGGGAATGGTCGCCAACGGAGAAGATTGGGAAGCGAGCAATAATTCATAGGCCACAATCTGAACCGCTGCCGCCAAATTCAACGAATGGTAATTTGACTGTGTAGGAATTTGAATCAACGCGTGTGCCAATAATAAATCTTGATTATTCAAGCCATGATTTTCAGGGCCAAATAAGATCGCTATTTTATGGTTTTGTTTAATCTGAAAAGAAATTTCTGCAGCAGCGTCTCGAGAAGTAAAACAGTTTAAATCGACATCACGCGAATTGGCACTCGTGGCATACACATAACTAATCCCTTCTAAAGCATCGACGGTATTACTCACCACTGTTGCCTTATTTAAAATATCTTCGGCATGCGTAGATAATGCAACGGCCTCTTCACTGGGAAATTTTTCAGGCGAGACTAAATATAATTCAGACAGCCCCATGGTTTTCATTGCACGCGCCACGGAACCAATATTTCCAGGGTGGCTAGGTCGAACTAAAACAATACGAACGGGAGACATCAGACGTGCGCAACAATTTTTGCTAACGATTCAGCTAATCCATGCACTTGCTTGCTATCCGAGCCTTCAACCATAATGCGTAATACAGGTTCTGTGCCTGAAAGCCGTAATAAAACACGGCCTGTTTTGCCTAATTCCGACTCCGCTTTTTTAATCGCAGTTCTAACTTCTTCTGATTTGAGCGGATCATGTCCAGGCGATATTTCTACATTGCGAATAATTTGCGGAAATTTATGTAATTTTTCTTTTAATTCATGTAAAGATTTTTGCGCCGTTACCATTGCTGCTAATATTTGTAACGCAGTAATAATACCATCTCCAGTAGTGGTTGCTCCTAACCATACGATGTGTCCTGATGGCTCACCGCCTAATAACCAGCCTTGTTTTTGTAGCTCAGAAATAACATAACGGTCACCCACATTTGCGCGCGAAAATGATAAACCCAAATCCTTCAGCGCTAATTCCAAACCCATGTTACTCATGACTGTTCCAGCGATACCGCCCAATGTCATATTGCGCGATAAACAATATTTCGCAATGATATACAACAAATCATCACCATCTAAAATATCGCCTTTATTATCGACCATAATAACGCGATCACCATCACCATCGAGCGCTATCCCAACATCTGCTTTTTCTTCTACGACTTTCTTTTGTAGTACTTTCGGATCCATGGAGCCACAATTTTGATTGATGTTAAATCCATCAGGTTCAACACCCAACTCAACAACATCTGCTTCTAATTCACGGAATACATGGGGCGCAATGTGATAGGTTGCGCCATTAGCGCAATCCACAACTATTTTTAATCCATTCAATGAAATAGAAGTTGGAATCGTACTTTTACAAAATTCAATGTATCGACCCGGCGCGTCTTTAATTCTTACTGCTTTACCTAGTTTCGATGAATCAACAGTAACCATGGGTTTTTCTAATTCCGCTTCAATTGCCAATTCTAATTCGTCAGGCAATTTTGTGCCTTGAGACGAAAAAAACTTAATGCCATTATCTGTATAGGCATTATGCGATGCACTGATCACAATTCCAGCGGATGCACGTTGCGTGCGCGTTAAATATGCAATTGCGGGTGTTGGCATTGGACCTAATAAATGAATATCCATTCCGGCTGCAGATAGTCCGGCTTCTAATGCAGATTCAAACATATAACCGGAAATGCGCGTGTCTTTTCCAATTAACACTTTGCCCTCACCCTCTTTGGCTAAAGCACGTCCAGCCGCCCATCCTAACTTCAATACAAATTCAGCCGTAATCGGTGAAACACCGACTTTTCCACGAATGCCATCTGTTCCGAAGTATTTGCGGGGTGCAATCATGCTACTGTCCAACCATCAGGCTCACGCGGCACTTTGCCTTCCATGATGTCGTCGATTTGTGGCGTATCAATCGTTTCATACTTAATCAAAGCATCCGCCATTAAATGCAATTTTTCCATATTATCGTTAAGGATTTTTCGTGCACGCTCATAATTACGATCAATAATTTTACGTACTTCTTTATCAATATCATCTGACGTTTTTTCAGAAATTTCTTTTCGCTGCGTCACGGTATGACCTAAGAAAACTTCACCTTGTTCTTCACCATACGTTAACGGACCTAATTTTTCAGATAAACCCCATTTCGTAACCATATTTCGCGCAATTTCTGTTGCGCGTTGAATATCATTCGATGCCCCCGTCGTCACATATTCTGGTCCAAAAATGATTTCTTCGGCTAATCTTCCACCAAATAAACTGGATAATTGACTTTCCAAACGCTGACGTGTGTAACTGTAGCGATCTTCTTCAGGCAAAAACATCGTGACACCCAATGCTCTACCGCGGGGAATAATAGTCACTTTATAAACTGGATCATGTTCAGGCACTAATCGTCCAACAATTGCGTGACCACTTTCATGATAGGCTGTTAATTTCTTTTCTTTTTCGCTCATCACCATAGATTTACGTTCTGCACCCATCATAATTTTATCTTTGGCTTTTTCAAATTGCGCCATCGTTACTGTTGGCTTATTTAAACGTGCCGCAAATAATGCAGCTTCGTTCACAAGATTTGCTAAATCTGCACCTGAAAAACCAGGCGTTCCTCTTGCAATCACTTGCGGTTTTACATCATCCGCTAACGGTAATTTACGCATATGCACTTTGAGAATTTGTTCACGACCACGAATATCTGGAAGACCAACAACTACTTGCCTATCAAATCTACCCGGACGTAATAATGCCGGATCTAAAACATCAGGACGGTTTGTTGCCGCCATAACAATTACACCTTCACTGCCTTCGAATCCATCCATTTCAACTAATAATTGATTTAAGGTTTGTTCGCGTTCATCGTGACCACCACCCAATCCTGCACCACGACGTCGACCGACGGCATCAATTTCATCAATAAAAATAATACATGGCGCTTGTTTTTTGGCTTGTTCAAACATATCTCGCACACGTGATGCACCAACACCCACAAACATTTCCACAAAATCTGAACCCGATATTGTAAAAAATGGCACTTTTGCTTCACCAGCAACCGCTTTTGCTAATAATGTTTTACCCGTTCCTGGTTGACCAACTAATAAAACTCCACGCGGTATTTTCCCGCCTAATTTTTGGAATTTTTGGGGATCTTTTAAGAAATCCACTAGTTCTTTGACTTCTTCTTTCGCCTCATCACATCCAGCCACATCTTGAAACGTCACTTTAACCTGATCTTCACCCAACAATCTTGCACGACTACGACCAAACGAAAAAGCACCACCTTTTCCACCACCTTGCATTTGACGTAAAAAATAAATCCAAATCCCAATTAATAATAGAGTAGGAAACCAGCTGATTAAAATTCGAGTAAATAAACTTTCTTCTTGAGGAGGCTTACCACTCACCGTAATATTTTTTTTCATTAAATCCGTAAGTAAATACTCATCTTGAACTGGCATATAGGTACTAAACGTTTTATTGTTTTGCAGCACACCAGAAATATTTTGGCCATCCACCACAACGGATTTTACCGACCCCTGATCAACCTGATGTAAAAAATCAGAATAATTTAAACGCGATTCACCTGCTTCACGCGGCTGAAAATTACTGAAAAGCGAAACTAAAATAAATCCAATAATGAGCCATAAAATCAGGTTTTTTAGCATATTACTCAAGTGACTATTCTCCTTTATGGTTTAACTTCCGTACTATAGCATAAACCCTTTTGCGACCAGATAGGTTTCACGCGAACGAGAGCGTGAAGCGTCTGGTTTTCTCACAAAAACCTGTTTAAACGCACTTTTTAGAGCTTTAATGAAAGCGTCGCTTCCTTCGCCCTGAAAAATCTTTACCACTAAACTGCCCTGTTTTTTTAACACTTTTTTGGCCAGCTCTAAACTCAATTCTGCCAAATACATTGCACGTGGTTGATCCACACTTGTCTGCCCACTGGTATTGGGTGCCATATCAGATAACACGACATCAACTTTATCTTTTTCTACTAATAAAAGAATTTTTTCAAAAATTTCCGCTTCACGAAAATCGCCTTGAATAAAATCCACACCAGATAACTCATCGATAGGCAAAATATCCAAGGCAATAATTTTGCCATTTTTGCCAATCCATTCTCGTGCAATTTGCGACCAACCACCGGGTGCTGCACCTAAATCCACCACCGTCATCCCCGGTTGAATAATTTTATCCTTCTCTTGAATTTCAATGAGTTTAAATACGGCACGCGAACGATAACCTTTTTGCTGCGCGGATTTGACATACGGATCAGAAAAATGTTCTTTTAACCATCGTTGACTGCTTTTTGAACGTGCCATGCTACGCTTCTTTTAATTAGTCCTTGTTGGGCAAAAATTTAACGTTAGGATCTTCTCGGTACGCCGCTAAAATTTGCTCGGCTAATTCATCCACCACACCCAAATTCGCCGTCTCTGCAATCAACCCTTGCTGATGCTCACGCATATTATTCAAACGTGACTCTACCAACTTTGCAACACTGCCTGATGGGAAAAGTGTAGCCAATACACGTCGTGCTTCTTTGGGTCCAATACGTTTATATAATTGATTACGCAATAATGCATCTTCAACCGTTGTGCTGAATGACCATAATTCAATCGGACCCAGAGTATTCGTAACCAATTGCAAATTAATTCCGCTCTTCGTTGCATATTGCACTAAGAAAGTACCACCACCTTCTCGAGGGCCATGTACGCGAGTACGCAATGCAACTTGCGCTGTTTCAGATAAACCAAATATTTTCGCAGATTTTTCGATGGACTGTTGAGGGCCCGCATCCATAATATAAATACCCGTTGCGAATTCCACCATCGTTTCATCGAAGTCATCTAACGATTGTGAAATTAATGCAATGTGCACCTTCCATTTACGGCCTTCACGCATATCAATAATAACTTGATCACGCACGGCTCGCGCTTTCGACGTACGATGGAATTCGTCCATCACTAAACGTTTGGGATCTTCACGAATTTCGCCAATACGTTTACGATGATATTCGCGATATTGTTCTGGCATATCCGTAACATTATCTTCAGTTAAATAATAATTTTTTCCTAGAATATAACGCGACAACATATACATGACTGCTGTTTGTCTATCTGCTGCATCACCACCACCTTTAGCAACTTCATCTAAATCCAACGAAACAACTTTGGCATCGCCTAAATCAAATGTCGTCACACGAGATAACACAGGATATTCACGCACAGCACTGGAAATCATACGTGCAAATGCATTAATTAATGTTTCGCCAGTAGGCGCAATAATTTTTCCGTATAAATCTTCTACGTTTTGTGAACGACAAATCGATGCCGCGTCAGCCACCAATGGCATTGCATAACGTTGCGCTAACGTTGCTTCATGTGAAAATCCTGCAATAAATAATGCATCAACCACTTCCCACCATGTGGTTTTTTGATCTTGCACAAATCCAATTTCTTCTAAAATTCCATCGACCAGCGGTTCGATGCCGGGCGTGTATTGATACGGATTTCCGCTATCCGCTAAATTTTTATATAACTCATCGACTACCATACCCGCCATATCGGAAATACCGTCATATGGAAGTGATGCACCAACTGGTGTCGTCAAAAGTGTAATAAAATTCACTAAAAACCCACGTTCTTGCGGTGTTGGGAAACGACATCCCAACTGCGTATCAAACGGATTAATGGAATAATCCGGCGTCATGCGCAATCGATGGTACGCCACATAATGTCGTTGATTTTGCGGTAATGCTTCTTTCAATAATGAAATTAATCCACTACTGGAAGGACCAATATCAATAACAGAAATACGTGGCAATCGTTGCAATCCCGCAGATAAACATAACGCTAAATTAATTGCATTGGATAAAACAGATTTACCCGAACCCGGACGTGCAAAAATTAAATCGATCCACGTTGTCTGCTCACTTGAACCCGGTTGGAAGGGCCACGGTTTTCCATCCGGCGTACGGAATAATAACGCGCCTTGTTTCCACGGAGATGCGGGTCGTGTAATCGGCAACATATAAACGACCTCAGATAACGGCGCGACAGATGCATTCGCAACACTATTTAATGTCACACCCAACATGCTAGAGACAGCGCCCGCAAACGGATCGCCACTCATTTCAGACACTTCGCACGTTCCCCAGCCTTCAATGGCTTTCGCCAATTCAGACATACGCGTACGCAACAACGGAACATTTCCTTCCGGTGCCCACGTAGATGCAGCAACACGTAGTCTAACCACGGCATTATCTGTATTAATTTCAATGCTTTCTAATGCTTTTTTCGAATCTGCTAATAAGCGATTTTGAGCTGACGAGAAACTTAATATCGCAGCAATTAGTGATTTTAACTTAATCGTCGATAATCCATCACTTTCCGTTAAAAATGAAATTCGCCACGGAATACCAGCAGCCAGTGTTCGACGTAATAAAAACGTAAAGTTTTTAATGTCTTTAGGAAATAAATCAATAAAAACGGACGCGTAAATCTTATCGCCAATTCTCACAGTGCGCATGTCCAAATTTTCTGCATCACGGGGTAAAATTTGTTTGCTAATCGATGGCCATAAGAAATCCGTTATTTCTCCTGTAAAGCGCTCATAATGTTTACGAGGAATTTTGTCTCCAGGCAATACAGGTTTCCAACTTTTATCCGTAAAATCAGGATCGACTGTCATGCGCATCTCATGAATAGCTTCATGTACTTCTAATAAATTCGCGCGCACACTTAAATTTTGGAAATCATTGATCATAGATCGCACAAATGAATCATGCGTATCCCGCAAATCAGGAATCGGCGCTAAAATATTTTGCGCACGTTTAGGATTTGGTAATTTAGCTTCGCGAATCACTTTTAATTTTTCTTTATTCGCGCGATCCAATTGCTCGCCACTTAATAACGTGGGGCGTGTCCACAACACAAAGAACACACTTTCTTTTCCGCAATAACGAGAAATATAACGAATACGTTCTTCGAGTAAGTCATCCAAATCCAATCCTAGACGTTTAGACGTTTCACGCGCAGGTCCAAAAATTTCAGCAACTTCCGCCTGAACCACCTCTGCTTCACGGTTATAATTAAACAACACTTGAAAAGCATGGCCTTTTCGTGTCATTGCAGACTGCAATGCCAACGATAACCCTTCCCATAAACGATTAAATTCAGGAGTACCTAATAAAGTAGTGACGCCATCAATTTTAATTACACTGAGCAATGACCCATCATGCGCAACTAACACTGTCGGACTATCAGCGGTTTCAATATCACAATACGACTCTGTCGTTTGACGAAGCGAGGCTCCTAACCAGGCAAGAAAAGAATCAACGGTATCTAAAACGCTTTCGACTATTTGAGTCATAATTCTCCAACAACCCTGTCAAAGTTCAGAAGCCAGTTCTTTGAGCGCAGTTGCAGCCCAATGATCCACTTGTGTTTTAAACCCACCGCGAGACGGTAATAATCGAACATTTTTCAACATGCGTTCCAGTTGCGCAGGATTATTACCCACAACATCTAAATATAATTCGCCCAAGACAGCAGGATTACTGCACCCTTCACCTAATTCATCTTCCACCGCTTGTGCTCTTAACTTTAAACTACGATAAATTGACTGAGCACTGCTCTTGTAACCCGTGTCATTTGCCACAGCACAAAACAACACATGACAAAAACTATTCACACTCGCCTGATCGATTTCGGGGAGGTACACCAAGGTTCCTCCGCCGTATCGACCAACACTAACACTTTCCAGAAAAAAACATTGCGCACAAAAACAACAAGACGTCACAAGATTGGATTGTTTATTATTAGCGTAATTCCCATCCAGGTTAACAACTTCCTGAAAATCTTGCGCCTGAAATCCACAAAATTGACACGAATAATTATCTCGCTTCCATATTTTTTCTGCGAATTTATTAAACGCAGGATCGCTTTTACGTCGAATAAACAAACGCCACGCGCCCGGAATAATTGCCAATTTCAACGGATACATTTTATTTTTTTAGAACGACGACACGCCGGATACACTACCCGCTGTTTTGCTTGCGCCGAAAATCGTTTGACCTGCAACACCGAATAATGTCGGCAAGAATAACAATGCAGCGGCAACAAACAACAACGCAATTGGCGTACCAATCGGAATTTGGGTTGGGTTATCTTTGTGCGCTTTGAATTTCAAAATCGCCGCCATACCAAATCCCATTCCTGCAACATACGCAATCGCCGTGACTAATTGGGCAAGACTTCCGAATGTTTTTGTAATATTTTGTGCAATTTGACCCACATCTTGCTGTTGAGCAAACGCATTAGCACCATAGAAAAACAATCCATATGCACCCAACATCAAAACACATTTAACCACACGACTTAACTTCATAACGTACTCTCCTTTGCATTTAAAATCAGACTTAAAATGATAACCCGAAGGTATTCCACACTACAGATGCTACACCATAAATATTAACGAGCAATAGCCCACCAAGAATATGTGTTAATCCTTTCCCAAACGATGCGCCACCTCCACCCGGTGATTGCGCATTGGAGACTAGTATCATCCAGCCTCGAATAAAGGACACCAACCCCAGTAATTGAACAAACCCACCCACCGCTTTCAACACAATAGGATTAATAGACGAATCGAAATTATCATAGCCTAGCGCAGACGATGTACCGAATATGGTCATCGTCATTGTTTGAAATGCGGTAGGAATAAATAAAAACACAGCCCCTGAAACTATATAAGTCATCGGAATTTTAAGACTGGATTGCGTACTCATCATTGTTCGTAATTCACCGTACACTTTTAAATAATAAACTGCACGAATCATAAGCGCCATGCCAATGACATAACACAAACCCGTTACCATGAATGTTAATGCAGGATAGCTCTTCGATAAATTCGCCAACATACTTAGCGCATCCATCGTTGTTGCCGCATTTCCGCCTGTCGAAGAAGGCGGCGCGGACTGAGCTAACAACAACGCAGGAAAAAATTGTAATCCAATTAAAAAACTTAATTTACGTTTCATCGGTCATCCGAGTTATGTTTAATTACCGTTCCAGAACTTGTAAATACCTCACTATTGTTAACATCAATACTACTGACGACACCGTAACCAGGCAAATTATCTCCGACAGCTACCGTTTTACTCGCACCATCTGAAGTCATCAACCATGCGCGACCTTGTATCATTGCTTTAACATAATAGCTGGCTTTATTTGATTCTACGACTTTTACTTTTTTGCTTACCGCTCCAATCGTTGTTGATTTTGTTTTAGTTTTTGATTTTTTCGCCGCTGGAGCTGTTTTTTTCTTTTCTATCTTGACTGGCTCTGCTGGTTTTTCTTTTGCTTTTGACAAATCAGAAATTTGTTGTGACAAATTTGATAAATTATTTTGAATATCTGCAATAGACATCGCTACACCTGCCATTTGATATTGCAAGTTTGCGTTTGATTCACTGACCTTTGAAACTACCCGCTCTAATGTTCCTACTTTATCTTGCAACGAATTTGCAGATGCTGACGCAACAGCAGGTTCGGAGCTAGCAACCGGCTCAGTAGTAGCAACAGATTTAGGTTCTGCAACAGCAGCCTGTGCTTGTGCAGGCTTTTCAGCTACAACAGGCATTACAGTTTTCGGTTTTGCAGGAGATGCGCTAAATACATCGACTAATTTATACAAACAAAATATCGCAACTACTGCACCAATGGCTAAAAAGATCTTTTTCTTCCCCTCGCTAGGCGCTTGGTTGACAGAAGCAGGTGAACTTTTTTGAGTCATTGACTCAAAATTACTCGAATGTTCACTCTCGCTGTCGATGAATTGATATTCTTCTTCGTTCGATTTATTAACCGGATCATTACCCATTGTCCGATTCCTCCTTCAAAAATGTCTATAAATAAGTTAATTCGGTAATTGCGCATCCGCCAAAAATAACAACCCAACTGCAGTTCCTGATGCAACATAAACTGTTGGCGGCGTATTAAACGCGGTTTGAGCCGACGTACTGAATTGTTGCCCCACGTTACCCAATGCAATAAAAAATTTATCCGTCGGATTTAATTGTGGCGTTGACGTCTGCGTTGATAAACCATTCGAGCTAATTGTTGAACCCGACGTTTGGAACGCTTGACCATAACCTTGAATAAAGGCTGAAGCAAACACAGAACCATAGCGATATAAATAATGGTGATCGGTTTCTGTAGACAATCCCGTTCGCGCTGTATTTTGATCAATTGCAACCACATTAACCGGAATACTCTTCGGAAAATTTTTCAGTGACAGCGCATTAAAACTCAGCATCACCGCATCTTTCTGATACGTTAAGGATCCCAGTAATCGCCCACCTTTATAGGGCCCACTGATAATAGTAGCCATCACAGGCCCGGGCTCATCACTGTTCACCGCTGTTTCAATCACACCATAAAATACCGTTCCCGCTTTAATGAACGGAGGGCTTGTATTTGCTGCAGGCCCACTATTACCTCCGGAAGCAGTACTACCATTCGCAGTAGCACCTCCATCGGCATTTTCAACTTGTGGCACTTCACCTTTCACCATTTGTTGAGACGGTGGAGCCCATGCAGCAAGTAATTGATTTGCTTGAGACGCCATTGATTGCTGCGCTTGTGCAACTTGTTGCGAAACAGGTTGATCACTGCCTATCGCAATGCGAGATCTCCCTGTCGCATTTCCTGACTGTGGATTTTGCGCCGAACCAATAACATTTCCATTAGCATCACGCACAAGTCCATCCGGACCGACAGTGCCAATAATATTGCCATTCGCGTCACGCACTTTTCCATCAGGTCCTACGTAACCAATGATCTTTCCATCTGGACCATAAATCGGGGTACCAGAAGCAATAGACCCGACTCGCCCAATAATATTTCCGGCTGCATCACGCACTTTTCCATCAGCACCAACAGTACCAACAATATTTCCACTCACATCACGCACTTTGCCATCAGCACCGACATAACCAATTATTTTTCCATCAGCTCCATACACTGCTTTTTCTAAATCAGGCTTTGCAACACTTCCAAGAATATTTCCATTTGCATCACGGACAACACCATCTACACCCATCGCGCCAATAATATTGCCATTTACATCACGCACTTTTCCATCAGGTCCAACAGTACCAATCACTTTTCCATCAGGACCATAAATTTCGGTGCCGGGAGAAATAGCACCAACTCGTCCAACAATATTTCCATTTAAATCTCGGACAACTCCATCAGGCCCAACACTCCCAATAATATTTCCATTTTCATCGCGCACTTTTCCATCAGTACACGAAAAACCGATCAATCTTCCTTCCGCGGTATACGCAGGATTACCTGCTTGCCCCAATGTTTTACCATCGGCATCACGTAAAACACCATCCGTACCTAAAATACCCGGCACTTTTCCTGAAGCATCTCTGACTTGCCCATCTTCACCAACACGGCCAATCATAGAACAATTTTTGGAATCATAAATCGGTGTACCTGCTGCAATACGGCTGGTTTGACCAATCACGTTTCCATTCACATCACGAGCTGTACCATCCGGTCCTACACTCCCAATGACTTTTCCATTAATATCTCTGACTTTTCCATCGGCACCAGCATATCCAATTAATCGCCCGTTTTTATCATAAACGGGAGTTCCTAATGGAGAACTTGATGAAGAAATAGGACAATTTTTAGCACCCGTACCAAATTCTTTTGCGTTAAATGTTCCTGCATCACTTTGTTCACGGCTTAATCCCTGAAAACCTAAACCAGTATCGGACACTACGGCAACAGGTTCTTTGTTATCAGTCGCACGCACAATCGTTGGAATTGCACTACCACCTACTTCAGTCGCTTTTTGCGCAGATTCTTTATTTTGTTTCTCCTGTAATCGGGCATACTCTTCATTAGGGGCGCTAAAGGGAACAGACTGAATACCACCAGGCGCAGAAGTAACTCCTGCACCAGCTTCAACACCTTTTACTCGACCACGCATTGATAAAACGCCAATCACAACAGCAACTAACAAAATAAAAAGTGTCGTGAGCAGAATTGTGCGAGTACGCGTATCTTTAAATAAACCCGCAATATTTTTCATACGTTCGTTGGCCATAAGCAATCAGAATCCTTTTACTTTAAGCTGAGAAACCTGTCCATTTTGCGACACCAATAACATCGGCGCAGGTTGCATTTCATATGCGTGCATTCCATCTGCACTAGATAACGTCGAAGTCCATCCAGGAGAAAGTACTGTCAAGCGAGTTCGCACATACATTTTTCCACCTGCCATCCATGCCTGACAGTCACCACCATCAACTGTCAAATTACGGCTATTCGCTGGCGGAACACCGTCAAGAACATTTAACAGATCAGAGCTCGTGGACTCTGGCAATGTGCTTCCGGTAAATGATTTTGCATTCGGACCAAAACCTTGAACGCGCATATCTACACGATAATCAACAGCTTTTTGCCCCGGAATTAATGTAATCATGACTGGCGTATCTAAACCGCGTAATTTCACCGCAAGATTTCCATACGTATATAAAACAGTCGACTGAATCATTAGGGTATTGCTTGTTTTATCCCACTGAATATTAAACGCGGAAGGATTTCCAATATCATACGACTCAATTGGCCATGGGGCTCCTGTGGAATCTACAAACACTAACGACGTAATAAATCCCTGAGACAAACGAATAACAGGCGGTGTTGCACCTGGAGATAAATCTACAAATGTGGATGTTGCAGTTGGCCTAGGAGGTGTATTCGGTGTACTAGATGCTGCAAACTGAGACGCCATATACATAGAACGCAATTTTTGAATTTGTTGCGGCGACATTGGTAATGCATTTTGAACCATTGAATGAAATGCCGCATCATTAATATCATCTTGCGTCACGCCCAACGCAGGTGTTTGCTGTCCAGTTTGCTGCGCTACAACCGCATTCACTTCTGCCGCAAGTTGAGGTGAAACTTGCGAACCATCTGGCGCTGATGTTGGCGGGACAAAATTTTGCTGATCAAGTGTTTGCAATCCAGCCGGTGGATTAAATGGTGTCGGCGGTAATGAATCATTTTTTGGCGCAACTGGGGCTGCAGCAGCGGGTGTTGTGGGAACAGGATTTTGCCCTGTTTGTAATGCTTTAATTTGATCTTGAATTTGAGACTGAATTTGATCCTGCGAAGGCATAGCGGAACCCAATGCTGGAGACGAAGAAGGAGCTTCGCCAGGTGCCGCAAAAAGCATTGTTACATCACAACTGAATAAAAGTATTGTACCGATCAATAATACTTTTTTCACATTTGGAGAAAACCCCATCGTCGATCTTTCCTTTCTCTAAATCCTATGACGCCACAAATGAAGAAATACCAATTCCTCGAGCAGAATTCAGCGTCGAAATACGCTGTACCACTATTCTTACAAGAATATTTTGCCGAACAGTTTGGCTGGCACTCTGATACGTCACTAACATCGGCATCTGAACTGACCACGTATATGTTCCATTAATAACACCTTGATCTGTGATCACCGGTGCACCTGTAGCAACCGCCGAAACAACCAATTTTTTATCAATGACTGATTTTAAATTGTTGGATGAATTTAACGCGCCAATAAATTGATTCCACCCATCTGGCGTAAAAAATTCAGACGCGGATTGTAATTCTTGACGATAATTAACGAAATTATACGTGTAAGCCGCAATCGCCGCGGAATTCGCCCACTGCAGCAGCGTTGAAGGTGGCATATTAGGCTGATCTAATGGAATAAGGGGTGTTATTCGCCCATTAATTGTGGTCGCGAAATATTGAGGCGCCGGTGGATGCGTCACTAAATAACCAAATGAAATTCCTAACATCGCATTTAAAATAATTGACGCAAGTAACGCCAACAGAACGCGACGATGTCCATCGCGCTGGAATTCATGACGGTGTCGAACTATTTCAATTGCATCTTGTGCATCATGGGCCATTACACTACTCCGTGATGAGTCACAACTATTCCAACAGTGCTTTAGAGGTATTATTTGGCGCCGGCATTGCTTTCAGTGGCGTTAATATTCCATCACTGCTCGATGCATAAAAATAAGGCACCGTACGCATATGGTCGATAGCAACTACCATGATTAATCCAGTCCAGATTGCAGCTGTTATTGTAAGGATAACGAGCAATACTAATTCTTTGCGATACAAATTACGATAAAAAAACTTTCTAGCCTTCACATTATGAATAACCATTCCGACCATATTAACCTTAACTCCGAATCAATGAAAGATGTTTACGGGTGCTGGTAATCGGAAAAAAACTTCAATCCGCGGAACTTCAGAGAATGTACGTTTCACATCCGCGGAAATTAATCGCGTATTTAATCCGTGATCCTGTAAATAATGCGCAATTTCTTGAGCTTGTGCGCGAGACAACGCTAAATTTCTCACTGCACTTCCTTTTTTATCGGGGTAACCCGTGACCTCAACATTTTCTGTTTTGTAGGCATTAATAAAATCGACAACATCATCGAGCACGCCAGTGCCTCCTGACATGTTGTTAGAATTGGAATTAAAAAAATCGTTGGTCTGAAATACCAAAGTTGTTTCTTCGCCCACTTGAACAACTTGAACATTTTCGCCGCGAAGTCGCTGAGCTAATTCTTGCTGACGATGCTTTTGTTGACAACTAGCAGATATGCTTGCTTTTGCACCCATTGCAGAAGAACAGCAATCAGAAGATGCGCAAGCACTCAAAAATATTCCCGCACTTAATAAAAGGCACGGCCAATATCGTCGCATATCCTTCCTTTCCGTTTCGGCAAATTCAAAAAAAGAGAGTGTACTTCTATTTTGAAGAAATGTTAACTAATCTTTTCATTTTTTGCACTGCATTTTTTAATCCACAAAAAATTGCTTCGGCAACAATAGCATGTCCAATATTTAATTCATACAATCCGGGAATTTCAGCAATGGTCTGAACATTATCATAATTTAATCCATGACCTGCATTAACAACTAAACCCTTTTGTTGCGCATACACAGAAGCCAATTTTATTTTGGCGAGATTATATTCACCCGTATGAATTTCAATCACGGGCGCCCCCACTCTCACCGCTGCATCAATTTGTTTTATATCTGCATCAATAAATAACGAGACTTTTATTCCGACGTCTTGTAATTGTGCACAAGTTTTTTTGATATAGGATTCATCTCGCAAAACATCCAATCCTCCCTCCGTCGTTAATTCTTGTCTTTTTTCAGGGACGATACAGCAATAGTCAGGTTTGATTCGTCGTGCAATTTTGACCATTTCATCCGTGGCTGCCATTTCCAAATTTAAACGCGTTCGAATATTGGCTTTGAGCATCTCAACATCGTCTAATTGAATATGCCGTCTGTCTTCGCGCAAATGAACGGTAATACCATCAGCTCCGCCATCTTCTGCTTCGTGTGCAGCTTTTAGAATATCGGGATACGGCGTTCCGCGTAATTGGCGTACCGTTGCCACATGATCAATATTGACACCCAACAATGTCATACAAATAGCTCCCGTGTTTTTAGTGGTTTATCATTGAGCAAAAAAAATAACGCCTGACGCATTAATTTTTTTATTTCTTTAAGATGGTGGTCGCCTAAATTTTCTGCATTCAGTGCCAACAAACTTTCGCCTGAAAATGTTTCATGCGAGCTCAAGTCTGTTTGAATAAATCCACTGGCACCTTCAAATCGGTAATGACTATTTTCTTGAATCTCTTCAAAAGAAAACGCATAGCCCAATGTAACCAAAAGGTTTTTTTCAAATATTCTCAAGGCTCGTTCACAATGCGAAGCCTGCACCAATTCGATTAATAACCGTTCATACGCTTCAAATAATTCGGGATGCGGATCTTCACGTTGCAACAAACGCATTAATAATTCGTTGATATATAACCCACACAACAGTTGCTCGCCAGAAAATAATCGCTGCGCACATAACGCCTCAAGGTGACATAATGTATAAAGATCAGTGCGCCCGACCCACGAAATCAATAAGGGAATAAACGGCTGAAGCAAACCTACGCGACGTGACTTTGCTTGTCGAACACCTTTTGCAATTAAACTGACTCGGCCGAAATTTTTCGAAAAACAATCGACCAACAAACTCGATTCACGATACGGTCGAGTATGCAACACATACACCGCTTGCGATTCTTCGCGGCTCCATTTCACGTTAACGCCTCACGCAATAGATCTTCGTCTTCTGTCCAATGATCTTTGACTTTCACCCACGTTTGCAAAAAGATTTTTTGGCCAAAATATTTTTCCATCGCAAGTCGAGATTTTTGTCCAATTTTTTTCAGCATTTCGCCATTTCTACCAATCACAATTCCCTTTTGACTGTCTTTTTCTACCCAAATAATGGCTTCAATACGGAGCAATTTTCCGTCTCGCTTAAATTGTTTAATCGATACCATTGTAGCGTAAGGTAATTCGTCTCCCAAAAATCGTACTACTTTTTCACGAATAAATTCAGCAGCAACAAAAACTTCTGGGCGATCAGTCACCTGATCTTCGCCAAAATAAAACGGTCCTTGTGTCAATCGCTCTTCAATTAATTGCTGTAATCTATTCAAATTAAATTGTTTCTTAGCTGAAACGGGAATAATAACCAAATTAGGCAATTTTTTACTCATAGCTTCCACAAGCGGAATAACATCATCAGCTCGTTCTAATTTATCAATTTTATTGATGACTAATAATATTTCAGCTTTGCAATGGGTTAATTTTTGAGCAACCCACTCATCATTTTCGTTCCACTGCGTTGCATCCAATAACCACAACACACAATCCACTTCAGATAAAACTGACAAAGCGGATTTATTGAGATATTTATTCATGGGCTTATTTTCATTGATATGCAGTCCAGGTGTATCCACAAAAATCAGCTGAGACTGCCCTGTTGTTTTAACGCCTAAAATACGATGACGAGTTGTTTGCGGTTTACGTGAAGTAATGCTGAGTTTTTTCCCCAGAAAACTATTGAGAAGTGTAGATTTTCCTACATTTGGACGACCGATGATGGCAACATAACCTGATCGTGTGCTTATGTTTTCTTTTTTGGTTTTTCGAGTAGCCATTTGAAATACTCCTGCGCTGCCATTTGTTCTGCACCACGTCGGGTTGAACCGACACCCTCTGTTATATGTTTCAAGCCTGCGACCTGGCAACTGACATGAAAATGTTGTGCATGCGCATCACCCGACATAGAAATTAATTGATAATCCGGAAGCGGCATTTTTTTTGCCTGTAAATGTTCTTGCAATAATGATTTAGGATCTTTGAGATTCACTAACGCTTCAGGATTTTTTAATCTTGTCTCAAACCATTTTAAAATAACCTGCTGACAAATCGTAATATCAGAATCCAAATAAATAGCGCCGATTAACGCTTCTAATGCATCTGCCAAAATAGATTTTCGTCTTGCGCCACCACTTTTCAACTCACCGGATCCCAGATGAATATGGTCGCCTAACTCAAATTCTGTTCCCATTTCGGCCAATACGGTCTCATTGACTAAATTGGCCCGTAAACGGCTTAATTCACCTTCATCTGCATGGGAATATTGATGAAATAACTGAGTCGCCATGATAAAACTTAATACAGCATCACCTAAAAATTCTATGCGTTCATTATTTTTTGCGCTGGCACTGCGATGCGTCAATGCTATTTCTAACAAAGCAGGCGACTGAAACTGGTAACCAATTTTCTGCATCAATTTTTTCATAACGTAGGGTGATAAATTAATTTTCCGATACGACGCCAACGCACCGTATGATTTTCACTGTCCCAACTAAACCAAATCACAAACGCTTTACCTAACAAATTTTCTTCAGGCACAAATCCCCAACCGCGACTGTCATAGCTGTTGTCTCGATTATCACCCATCGCAAAATAACTGTTCGGCGGAACCGTAACAGAAAAATTTTGAGCAGGAACTTTAGGATTAACAAAAATATAATGCGTCACGCCATTGATGGTTTCTTGATAACGCTCAACTTGAATCGGGTCACCTTCATAATTATCAACAGCAGGCCCCATATCTTTTTGCGGTTGGACGACACCATTGATCGATAGCACTTTATCGACATAACTGACTTTATCGCCAGGCACACCTACAATGCGCTTAATTAAATCAGTATGAGGATGCAACGGCCAGCGAAAGACAGCAATATCGCCTTCTTGAGGTTCTTCATCAGAAAAAATTTTAGTGTGAACCACGGGCAATCGCATTCCATAGGCAAATTTATTCACCGCAATAAAATCACCGGGCAATAACGTTGGAATTAGCGATCCCGTTGGAATACGAAACGGCTCGACAATAAACGATCGCAAGACCAATACCACAAGTAACACAGGAAAAAAAGAATGGCTGTAGTCCACTACTCTCGACATCTCACCTGTGCGATGTCGCGCAAAAAACAAAACATCAATCAATGCCACAGTGCCCGTAAATAATGTCGCTACCGTCAAAAATAATTCGAAATCAAAATCCATTACTTTTTCTCTACCTTTAGCACGGCTAAAAAAGCCTCTTGTGGAATTTCAACATTACCGACTTGCTTCATGCGTTTTTTACCTTCCTTTTGTTTTTCTAATAATTTTTTCTTTCGAGTAACGTCCCCTCCGTAACATTTCGCCAATACATTTTTACGAAGTGCTTTTACGGTTTCGCGCGCAATAATATGTGCGCCGATTGCAGCTTGAATGGCAACATCAAACATTTGCCTTGGAATTAACTCACGCAATTTTTCAACTAACTGACGACCACGGAATTGCGCTTGTTCACGGTGTGTAATTAACGCTAGAGCGTCTACTTTATCACCATTAATCATGACATCCAACTTTACCAAGTCTGCGTTTTGGAATCGCACAAATTGATAATCCAATGACGCATAGCCTCGGCTAGTCGATTTCAATTTATCAAAGAAATCTAATACAACTTCATTCATGGGCAAATCATACGACAACGCCACTTGTCGTCCAACGTACAACATCTTAGTTTGCACGCCGCGTCTTTCCACACACAAAGTAATCACACTACCGACAAAATTTTGCGGGACTAAAATATGCGCTTCGACAATGGGTTCACGCATTTCTTCAATTTCGGCGGGATCCGGTAAATCAGACGGATTATCTACGCGTAATGTTTCGCCTTTTGTTGAAACAATTTCATACACTACGGTTGGCGCTGTCGTAATTAAATTTAATTGATATTCGCGCTCTAAACGTTCTTGCACAATTTCCATGTGTAGCAATCCTAAAAATCCACAACGGAAACCAAATCCTAATGCATCAGATACTTCTGGTTCATAAAATAATGACGCGTCATTTAAACGTAATTTCGCGAGTGCATCGCGAAACATTTCGTAATCTTCTGCATTGACGGGAAACAATCCCGCATACACTTGCGGATGAATTTTTTTAAACCCTGGCAGTGGTTTTTCAGCGGGGCGCGAAGCCTGTGTTAGCGTATCACCTACCGGTGCGCCATTAATTTCTTTAATCCCTGCAATAACATAACCTACTTCACCCGCGGCTAATTTATCTTGATCTTGTTTTTTGGGAGTAAATATTCCAACCCTGTCTGCAATATAATCTTTACCTGTAGACATCACGCGAATTTTTTCACCGGCTTTTAACGTCCCTTGCTTTACACGCACCAAAGATACAACACCTAAATAACTGTCGAACCATGAATCAATAATTAACGCTTCGAGTGGTGCATCTCTATCACCGGTCGGCGCAGGAATTTTAGCAATAATATTTTCCAATAATTCTTCGATTCCAATTCCTTGCTTGGCACTAACGTTTATCGCTTCTTTTGCATCAATTCCAATAATATCTTCAATATCTTGAATCACTCTTTCAGGTTCTGCTTGTGGCAAATCAATCTTATTTAAAACAGGAACGACTTCGAGATTTTGTTCAAGTGCGGTGTAACATACCGCAACGGTTTGCGCTTCGACGCTTTGTGCCGCATCGACAACTAATAACGCACCTTCGCATGCATATAAAGATCTTGAAACTTCATACGAAAAATCTACATGGCCCGGCGTATCAATAAAATTTAATTGGTAATCTTCGCCATTTTTGGCTTTATATTTCAGGGTCACGCTTTGCGCTTTGATGGTAATTCCGCGTTCTCTTTCGAGGTCCATTGAATCCAATACTTGTGCTTGCATTTCGCGCTCGGACAATCCACCACAGAATTGAATCAAGCGGTCAGAGAGTGTCGACTTACCGTGGTCAATATGAGCAATAATCGAAAAGTTTCGGATGTGTGATAGCGCTGTCATTGAGCTAAGTCTTATACCTTATATATATAGAATAAACCAAGGGTGCCTATGATCGGCCAGGGAGCGGGAAAAGTCTAGTCGGATTATGACCGGACCAGGCATGGCCTGGCCCCTACAAACCCACCATCAAGATATCTACTGGGACAGTAGGGATTTATTAGGCCATGCCTAATCTTATTACCTGATACGCAGGCTCTTCGTACGGATGAGCTTTCTTTAATGCATCAATTACAGCACCAATATGATCGTGATCACAAACCATTTCAACTTTATACTCAGGGATTTTTCCCACTTTACCCATTTCACCAATAAAATACTCACTGCCTTCTAAAGGTTTAAACTGTCCTTGCCCCAAAACCTGCCAAGAACAATGGCCATAATTGCCTATTTTCCCGGCACCCGCTTCAAACATGGCATTTTTAACTATTTCAAGATGACTTTCGGGAACGTAAAAATAAATCTGCAACATAAAATTCATCGCCCTTAATTAAGCAATTTACCAAAGGTTACAATACCCACAATACCTAGAGTTAGCAAAAAGTAATCCTGCCGCTGGTATTGCTTTTTCCCTATGCTCACACTTCGAACAGCCGTAAATTTCATATTGAACAAATTCTGTAGGCGTTCCACATTCTTCACAAGGCAAACCCGTTTCACACTCCATACAATCGAATCCGCGAAAATGACAAGAAGGGCATTCTTTTCCAGTCTGATATTGATACCTCATGATTATTCTCCTTGCCCCAAAGAATACCCCGGCTTCTCGTCAAAATTATATAAATGTTCTGTTTTTATAAAATCTAATTTTTCATCTACCATTTTTTCTAATAATTTAATAATAGAATTATGATCACCCCTTTTGGGATCACTTAATTTGAAGCGACAACGCCAGTGATCTGTACAAAATGTTTCAGGTATTCCTTCTGGCCAAACTTTAACGCCTCTATTAGTAATTAATTTCAATTCAAATTCATTACCTGCAGCTGCTTGAAGTTGTTTCGCCAGATGCTGAACTGGCTTATCCGCAATATGATTTAAAAAAATATCTACACCAACTAGTTCGCGCTTAGCAGGATTTTTTCTTGTATAACTTGAAACAATCGATTTAATTTCTGATTTATAGACAACAGGATTTAAGTGCTGTGGCAATTTCCCTAATCGCTGCACAACAGCTTCAGCAAATTCTTTTGTGCCCACTTTTTGATGACTAATCCCTTCTTTGTAAATATCTTGAGTATGAATACCCTCTTCGATTGTTGATAGCCATGCATTGTGAATTTTCTCAGCCACTTTAGGTTGACCGATATGCACGAGCATCATCACTGCAGCTAATAATAATCCTGATGGATTTGCCGTATTTTTGCCGGCATGCTTAGGTGCAGAACCGTGAATGGCTTCAAACATTGCACAGTGTTCACCAATATTGGCTGAACCCGCTAACCCAACTGAACCTGTAATTTGAGCCGCAACGTCTGATAAAATATCACCGTATAAATTCGGCATAACAATAACATCAAAATTTTCGGGTGAATCTGCTAATTTTGCCGCACCAATGTCAACTATCCAATGTTCAGCAGTAATGTCGGGATACTCCAAGGCAATGCGATCAAAAGTTTTGTGAAATAAACCATCCGTTAACTTCATAATATTATCTTTGGTAAAACACGTGACTTTTTTACGATTATTTTGTTTTGCGTATTCAAAGGCATATCGAATAATACGCTCACAACCCGGAACCGTGATTAATTTTAAACATTGATAAACTTCTTCTGTTTGACGATGCTCTATGCCAGCATATAAGTCTTCCTCGTTTTCCCGAATAATTACAACATCCATGACCGGATGCTTTGTTTTCACAAACGGTGCATATGATACACACGGCCTTACGTTAGAAAATAACCCTAACGTTTTTCGCACAGTTACATTTAGGCTTTTAAAACCACCACCTTGAGGGGTAGTAATTGGGGCTTTTAAAAAAACTTTATTTTTTCTGATAATATCCCATGTGTTTGGCTCTATGCCGGAGCTATAACCCATGTCATAGACTTGCTCACCAATCTGTACCGCCTCAATAGCGATCTCTGCACCCGCTTGATACAAAACGCGTAATGTCGCATCCATAATCTCAGGACCTATACCATCTCCAAATGCTACCGTAATAGGGGTTTTCTGGGCCATTCTTGCTCTCCTTGAGATAAATAATATAGACAGAATACGCAGAAAATTTTAAAATTAAAAATTAATGTTTTTTATTAAAACCATAAACTGGAGTTAATACATGACACTGCACCGACTCAAAGTATTTTCTGCTGTCACCGAATATAAAAGCATTACGGCTGCAGCTAAAAAATTACACATGACTCAGCCTGCTGTTTCTATACAACTTAAACAATTAGAGGAGCACTACGGAATCTCGCTTATTAATATAATCGGGAAAAAAATTTATTTGACTGAAGCAGGAAAAAAAGTTTACGACAGCTACAAAAAAGTTTCGCATGAACTCGATAATCTCAAAAGTGATATTGCCGATTTAAAAGGATCCCTTCAGGGAAAACTTCAAGTCGCCGTAGTCTCTACAGCAAAATATTTTATCCCCGCGCTGTTAGGTGCTTTCCATAAAAACCATCCCAAGATAGATGTTCAACTGGTAGTAGCCAACCGACAAGAAATTATACATCGATTAGAACAAAACCAAGATGACATGGTTATTTTAAGCCAACTTCCGAAAAAAATTGCCATTATCGGACAACCGTTTCTTGAAGACAGCTTAGTGATTGCTGCCTCACCTGATCATCCTCTCGCATTAAAAAAAATCGTTGATCTTAAACTTTTAGAAAAAGAACACTTTATTGTTCGAGAGGCTGGATCGGGAACACGCATGGCGATGGAAAAATTTTTTCATAAACATCACATTAATCCACATATCACAATGGAATTAGGCAGCAGCAGTTCGATTAAACAAGCCGTTATGGCAGGATTTGGGATTTCAATGCTCTCAAAAATGAGCCTTAAGCAAGAATTAGCGTTAAAAAAACTGAGCATACTTAATATCAAACATTTTCCTGTAAAACACCCCTGGTATATTGTATACCTCAAAGATAAAAAACTTTCTCCAGTTGCAAAAAACTTTATCGAATTTTTATTCAAGAGTGCTTAAAAAATTTTTGGAATCACTGCGTATTTCGTTTTTTTTATTTTTATCCATTCTCTCAAGTGTCGAATAAATCATTTTTAACCTGGGATTTTTTTGCAATCTATCTTTGTGTTCTTCGAGAAAATTCCAGTAAAGATAATTAAAGGGGCAGGCTTTTTCGCCTGTTTTTTGCTTTACATCATAATGGCAATTTTGGCAGTAATTCGACATTTTATTGATATACGCTCCGCTGGCGGCATAAGGTTTACTTCCTAAATATCCGCCATCTGCAAATAAAATCATGCCTGTAACATTAGGAAGCTCTACCCATTCATATGCATCTGCATATACGATTAGATACCATTCATTTACTTCATCAGGATGGATGCCCGTCAACAAGGCGAAATTTCCCAACACCATTAAACGCTGAATATGATGAGCATAAGCATGTTGTTTGGTTTGGCTTACGCATTGGTTAATGCAATTCATGTTTGTATTGGCATCCCAATAAAACCAAGGCAATTTTCGACTAGCATCAAAATAATTTAATTTTTTATATTCGGGCATTTTTAACCAGTACAAACCACGCACATATTCACGCCATCCTAAAATTTGGCGGATGAATCCTTCGACAGAATTCAACGAAGCCTTATTTTTATAATAAGCGTTTTGGGCAGCGTTGATACATTCGAGCGGCTCCAGCAAACCGAGATTGATATAAAAACTGATATGCGAATGATACATCCACGGTTCATCTTGAATCATCGCGTCTTGATAATCCCCAAAATGGGGTAACCGCGCACGAATAAAATCATCTAGAATTTCTAATGCGTCTTGGCGGGTTACTGCGAAATGAAAGGGTAAAACATCACCGAAATGGTCAGCAAATTTTTGAGACACCGTATCAATAACTTCTTGCGTTATGCTATCAATAGTAATCTGATAGGGTTTAGGAACGTTTAATTTTTTGGTGGGAAATTTCCGATTTTCAGCATCATAATTCCATTGCCCTCCCTCCGGCTGATTATCTTTCATCAAGATTTGATATTTCTGACGTAATACGCGATAAAAAAACTCCATGCGAAGCGTCTTATGATTTTTAGCCCACTCTGCAAACATATCTCGAGATGCCAGAAAACGATCATCCTCAAGAATTTCAAGAGGAATTTTTATCTTTTTTTGAAGTAAGCGTAATTTTTCTAAAACTCGATACTCTCCCGGCCATGTAATTATTATTTTTGAAAAACTTCTTTTTTTAACAAAACGGGTTATTTCTCCTATTAGGCTTCCAGAATTTTCTGCGTCATCTAAATAAATATATTCTAATGGATAGCGTTTGTCTCTGAGTTCCTGCGCAAAATGCCGCATCGCAGATAAAATCAGCACCAACTTTTTTTTATGGTGCTTAACATAAGTACAGTCTTCGAGTGTTTCGAACATTAATATACAATCCGATGCAGGATCAAAATTCCTTAAGCTGCTGATGTTGGAGCTCAATTGGTCGAGGAGAATAATCCTAAGAATACCAGGGTGGCTTCCTATCATGAATTAAACGTCCCCGTCTTCAAAAATCTCGCTGTTAACTCAATCACTTTTTTATTCTTTGGGAAAAAAGCATGTGTGCCCTTAACTTCAATATGTTCTTTCATGCCTTCGACTTTAGTTTGTTCCACGGAGACAATGCCGTCGCTTTTTCCCTTAAATATCCATGTCGACAAAGGACCATACGAAGTAGTACCGGCAATAATACCTAGCTCATAATCAATCGGCGAAAATAAATGTTCAATTGCAGTTTGATCTGTAACCACTTGCTGACCTGCAGGGCCAAAAAATTTTTTATACCAAAATCTATTTTTTAAAAAATCGGCTACATTTGTTCCTTGATTCGGCGAAGCTAATTGCACTGCCCGACCTAAATTTTTCGGACGATATTTTGGACTTGATAAAAATAAGCGAACCAATAATCCTCCCAACGAAAACCCCACAAAATGAATTTGTTCATCAGGCGCAATCAAATGCGTAATTTTTTGATGAATAAACTCACATAACCTGTCCACCGCAAAATGCCGAGACGGATAATCCAAGTTGTGAACTTTATAACCCTGCGCCTCCAAATAACGCGCAAGCTTCGCCATATGGCGAGCGCTTTTGCCCAATCCATGCAGAATCACAACGTTTTCAGATTTTTCACTTTTTTCGATGAAATCAGCCATCTTTCACATTCCCGAATCAGGTTTTAATTGCTACACTAGCCGGATGTCTAATCATCCCTTATTAAACGTCGCAATCCAAGCTGCCCGCAAAGCCGGGACCATTATCACGCGCGCCCTCGACAGACTCGAAGGCGTTAAAGTCACACCCAAAGGCCCCAAAGATTTCGCGACGGAAATCGACCATAAAGCTGAAGCCGAAATTATCCAAATCATTCGCAAAGCACACCCCGAACACTCCATCTTGGGTGAAGAAATGGGCGAACAAAAAGGCTCTGATGATACGCTATGGATTATCGATCCTTTAGACGGTACTACTAATTTTTACCACGGCTTTCCACATTTTTGTGTGTCGATTGCAGTGATACAAAAAGGCCGCATCGAACATGCTGTAATTTACGATCCACTTCGCCAAGAATTATTTACGGCATCGTACGGCCAAGGCGCAAAATTAAATCAATATCGAATTCGCGTTAGCAACTGCATCTCGATGACAAATGCATTGGTCGCCGCAAGTGCACCGTGCAACGCTGCATTTGCCACACGCAACATGGGATCAATGGCATTGGATTTAGCATATATCGCCGCAGGAAGACTCGATGGTTATTACAACATGGGCGCAAAACCGTGGGATATTGCAGCAGGATGTTTACTCGTTACCGAAGCCGGTGGATTAATTCAAGAACCCAATGGAAAAGCGGATTATTTACAATCCGGAAATTTAGTTGCAGCTAATCCGAAATTGATGGGCGAGTTACTTAAGGCCTATCATCCATAACTTCTTTCGGCGTAGGCAACAAGTCTTCGCGATCTAATCCTAACGCAACTGACAAGGCACCTGCGACATAAATTGACGAATACGTTCCTACGATAATACCAATCATCATCGCAAGGGCAAATCCATGAATCATGCTTCCGCCGTAAATAAATAAGGCCAGCACAACAACCAATGTCGTTGCCGATGTCATGATCGTTCGAGACAATGTTTGATTAATCGATAAATTCACCACCTCAATAGGCGTGCCCTTTCGAATCTTTCGAAAATTTTCACGGATCCGGTCAAAAATAACGATGGTGTCATTCAACGAATATCCGATTACCGCTAATACTGCAGCTAATACAGTTAAATTAAACTCCCAATGAAAAAATGAAAATAACCCTAAAATTAAAACGGGATCGTGAATCAACGCGACAGCTGAACCAATCGCAAAACGATATTCAAATCGAATGGCAATATAAATCATAGTACCTAACAACGCGACTAATATGGCTAAAAATCCTTTCGTTTCCATTTCTTTTCCAACTTGTGGACCGACATATTCCATACGCTCAATGGTCGCACCCGTTAATGCCGATGTTAATGTCGATTTAATTTGTTGCTGAGTTAGATTGGCATGTGGCGCAATACTGATTAAGGCTTGTTTTGACGTCCCATAACTTTGAACAATGGCCTCTTGAAAACCCGCCTGATTTAATTGTTGACGCACTTGAATTAAATTCGCAGGCTGAGGATACGAAATTTGAATTTGCGTACCGCCCGTAAAATCCAACCCCCAATTTAAACCCTTTGTAAACAAAGACAACAAGGCACAGGAAAATAAAATAATCGACAATAATGCTGTCCACTTTCGTAGACCCATAAAATCAATTTCAGTTTTCTTTTTGAAAAATTCCATCGCACTAAATTCCTATCGAAAGTTTCTGAACCGTTCGAGAACCATAAATCGCATTGACCATGGCGCGTGTAAACATAATGCCTGTAATCATAGACGTTAATACACCCAACGTTAGTGTTACCGCAAAACCTTTTACAGCATCTGTTCCAATACCAAATAAAACCATCGCAACAATTAATGTTGTTACGTTTGCATCTACAATCGTCACAAACGCACGTTCATAACCATGAAGGATACTAGCTTGCGGAGACACACCATTTCGTAATTCTTCACGAATACGCTCAAAAATTAACACGTTTGCGTCAACCGCCAAACCAACGGTTAACACAATACCCGCCATTCCCGGCAATGTTAAAGTCATCCCCAACAATGATAGTAGTGAGACAAGCAAGACTAAATTTAGTAATAATCCAATATCCGCAATAACGCCAAACACTTGATAATAAAGCGCCATAAAAACGATAATGATGCCCATCGCCACTTCAATCGACAACACACCCTTATGAATATTTTCTTGTCCTAATGTTGGACCGACGGTTCGTTCTTCTTCATAATTAATAGCAGCAGGCAGCGCTCCCGCACGAAGTAGCAGTGCTAAATTCTTCGCTTCACGTGATGAGCCCAACCCGGTGACTTGGAAATTATTTCCTAATGCGCTTTGAATTGTCGCGATATTAATAATCTTTTCGGTTTTTTTCGGCACCTTTGTCGGCTTACCATTCACCATTTGTGTATCAAATGTCGTTTCAATAAATACAGTCGCCATCGGATTACCAATATTTTGTGCAGTCGTGCGATTAAATAATCCTTCCCCACCGCCTCCTAAATGAATATTAACCGACGGTCGACCTGAATCGTCAAAACTAGAAGAAGCATCTGTAATGGATGACCCCGTTAATAATACTTGGTTATTTAACAAAACCGTCCTACCTTCGAACTGATACGCTGTTGTTCCAGGAGGCGCAAATCCACCTGGGCCCATAGACGCTACACGCGCAGTATCTACCATGCGAAATTCCACAGTAGCAGTACCACCTAAAATATCTTTTGCATGAGCAGTATCTTGAATACCCGGAAGATCGACAGAAACTCTGTCGTTACCTTGTTGTTGGACAATCGCTTCACTCACACCTAATTCATTCACACGATTACGCAACGTTGTCATGGTTTGATCAAGGGTATTTTCACGGACTTTCTGCAATCCCATTTGATTTAAGGCTGCAGAAAGAGACAACACATTTCCCGCTGAAGTATCTGTCACGGTTAAATCAGGGAATTCATCGCGCATGTAACTTAACGCGGCATCTTTTTGATCCGCTTCACGAAACGTTAATAAAATACTGTTATCGTTTTGCAAAACAATATTGGAATATCGGATACGTTTATCACGTAAATCAGCGGTAATATTAGTAATCACCCCTTGTTGTCGATGCGAAATAACAGAATCCACATCAACGTTTAATAAGAAGTGTACCCCGCCACGCAAATCCAATCCCAACTTCATGGGTGTTGCACCAATAGCGGTTAACCATGCGGGTGTTGCCGGCGCTAAACTTAATGCAACCGTATAATCATCGCCGAGTGTCGCTTTAATATAATCACTGGCTTTTAATTGTGTATCCGTATCATTAAATCGCACTAAAATATTTTGACTATCTAAACTAGCCGATTTATAAACCAATTTTTGCTCGCTTAATACGTTTTCGATTTGTGTTAAAACACTGGAATTTATTAACGCACCATGTTTGCCAGAAATCTGTACAGACGCATCTTCGCCAAATAAATTAGGCGATGCGTAAATCATTCCGAGAATAACTATCACACACAATAAAATATTTTTCCAAAGGGGATAGCGGTTCATTTCAACGTTCCCTTAGGAATAGTGGCGGTGACAGAATCTCTTTGAATGGAAATATCTACATTCGGAGAAATAGTAAGGGTAATAAAATCATCTTCGATTTTCGCAATTTTGCCCAACAGCCCACCAACGGTAATAATTTCATCGCCTTTCTGAAGACCGTTCATTAATTCACGATGGTTTTTAGAACGACGATATTGCGGATACCACAATAATAAATAAAACACACCGACTAACAGTGTTAATGTCACAATACCCATTATATGATCCTCTGTAATTTAACCTATGAATTTACCACCATTTCTGCAATCGTTCCATCGCTTTATGCAACAATTCTTCTGATGTGGCATACGCAATTCTAAAGCCTTTTCCAGATCCAAATGCACTCCCCGGCACAACCACAACGCCCGCTTCAACTAATAATGCTTCGCATAATTCTATATCATTTTTATAATTTTTCATGGCTTTAGAAATATCAGGGAAACTATAAAACGTCCCGGTTGCGGGCAAAACAGTAATATTTTTAATTTTAGACAACCCTTCAAAAACAATTTGATGTCGGCGTTTATATGCCGCTGTCATTTCATGCACACATGTTTGATCACCATTCAATGCAGCAACGGCTGCATATTGCGCAATTGAATTGGGATTTGAAGTTGATTGCGACTGAATATTATTCATGGCTGTAATAATTTCCGCTGGTCCTGCGGCATAACCAATTCGCCATCCTGTCATTGCATAAGACTTTGCCACACCGTGACATATAACCGTTCGTGACTTTAATTCTGGACACGCCATGACGATATTACAGAATTTTTCACCCCAAATAATATGCTCATACATATCATCGCTGAGAATATAAATATTCGGATATTTTAATAATATCTCAGCTAGTTTTTCTAATTCTTTGCGGGAATAACAAATTCCAGTGGGATTTGATGGGCTATTTAAAATTAATAATTTTGTTTTGGGCGTAATCGCTTTAGATAATTGTTCCGGCGTAATTTTAAAGTGTTGTTCAGATGTTGTTTCGATAAAAACATTCTTACCATCAGCTAATAAAACCATATCGGGATAAGAAACCCAATACGGCGCCGGAATAATCACTTCGTCGCCTGCGCTAATTAATGCTTGGATTGTGTTGTACACAGACTGCTTGCATCCCGCACCGGCACTGATTTCTTTAGGCAGATAATTTAATTGGTTATCACGTTCGAATTTATGAATAACAGCCTGTTTTAATTCGGCAATACCATCCACGGGGGTATATTTGGTATAGCCTTTTTTGAGTGCGTCGCGTGCAGCTTCTTTGATAAATTCAGGCGTATCAAAATCCGGTTCACCGACAGTCAAATTAATCAAATCTTTGCCTTCGGCTTGTAATTGTTTTGCACGATTTCCAATTGCCATGGTTGGGGAGGGTTTGATTTTTTGAGCACGCAGCGAAAGAGTCATGGTCCTATCCTCATAATTACAGCCAAACGTGTATTCTACATGATATTATTCTGCCTTATGAAGAAATTTGTCATTGAATCCCCTTTCAAACCAACAGGCGATCAACCCTATGCTATTAAAGGTCTCGTCGAAGGACTTGATGCTGGCTTAGCACATCAAACACTACTGGGCGTCACCGGCTCAGGGAAGACGTTCACTTGCGCCCATGTAATCCAAGAAATCCAACGCCCCGCTATTGTTTTAGCCCCCAATAAAACATTGGCCGCCCAGTTGTATGGCGAAATGAAAGCCTTTTTTCCCAAGAATGCGGTTGAGTACTTTGTGTCTTACTATGACTACTATCAACCCGAAGCGTATGTTCCTGCGTCCGACACGTTCATTGAAAAAGACGCGTCGATTAATGAACAAATCGAACAAATGAGATTATCTGCAACTAAAAATCTGATGGAACGCAAAGATGTCATTATTGTTGCAACGGTTTCTGCAATTTACGGTTTGGGTGATCCGCAATCATATTTGGGAATGATTTTAATTTTAAAAAAAGGCGATATTGTTAATCAACGCCAAATTTTACTCAGGCTCGCTGAATTACAGTACACGCGCAATGAAATCAGTTTTGACCGCGGAACATATAGAGTACGCGGCGATGTAATAGATATTTATCCTATTGAAGCAGACAGCGATGCGGTCAGGATAGAATTATTTGGTGATGAGATTGATAATTTAAGTTTTTTTAATCCACTTACAGGTGAGATCACTTCTCGTATCGCGCGTTATACCCTTTACCCGAAAACGCATTACGTAACACCCCGAGAAAAAATATTAGATGCAATTGATAAAATTAAAATAGAACTTGCAGATAGATTAGACTATTTTTACAAAGAAAATAAATTACTTGAAGCACAGCGTCTCAAAGAACGCACAACCTACGACATCGAAATGATGTATGAGTTAGGTTACTGCTCAGGCATTGAAAATTATTCACGGTATTTATCTGGTCGAAATATTGGCGAACCGCCTCCAACCCTATTTGAATATTTACCCAAAGATGCCGTGTTATTTATTGATGAATCTCACGTCACGGTTCCGCAATTAGGCGGCATGTATCGCGGCGATAGAGCACGCAAAGAAAATTTAGTGAATTATGGTTTTAGATTACCGTGTGCATTAGATAACAGGCCGTTAAAATTTGAAGAATTTTTAAATTTATCTCCCCAGACTGTATATATTTCCGCTACTCCCGGCTCATATGAATTACAGCATTCGGGTGCAATTATAGAACAGGTAGTACGTCCAACGGGACTGGTCGATCCGCAAGTCGAAATTCGACCGGTGTCGACTCAAGTCGAAGATTTATTAGGCGAAATTAAATCTCGCGTTGAAAAAAACGAGCGCGTTTTGGTTACAACCCTCACCAAACGATTGTCCGAAGATCTGACAGACTACTTGCAAAGCAAAAAAATTAACGTCAAATATTTGCACTCAGATATCGATACCGTAGAAAGAATGGAAATCATTCGCGATTTACGCAAAGGTAAATGCGATGTTTTAGTGGGAATTAATTTACTTCGAGAAGGTCTAGATTTACCTGAAGTTTCTTTAGTTGCTATTTTAGATGCTGACAAAGAAGGTTTTTTACGATCAGAAAGATCGCTTATACAAACCATAGGCCGAGCTGCTCGAAACATCAACGGCAAAGCTATTTTATATGCAGATAAAATTACTGACTCGATGAAGCGCGCAATAAGCGAAACAGACAGACGACGCAAAAAGCAAGTGGATTACAATACTTCTCACGGAATTACCCCAAAAAGTATCAAGAAAGCCATTCATGATATTTTAGAGGCTGCGCCCAGCATACTTCCTCAAAGTAAAAAGTTTTTATCAGACGGAAAGACCATTAAAGAACTAGAAGCCGAAATGCATTTTTATGCACAGAATTTGGAATTCGAGAAAGCCGCCGAGCTGAGGGATGAAATAAGGGTGATGAAGCAGAAAAAATAGGCGGATCAGTGATCCGCCTTAGATCCTTCGCTACGCTCAGGATGACACAAAATAATTTTATTTACCCGGCTTATCCGCGTCTAATTTGAAACGCTCAATAAGATCAACAACACCGCAATAACTGATCACGGCTTCAACAATCAAAAGAATTCCGACTAACATTACTAATACAGGGCTAATCATTGCAGCAACGATTAATAAACCACCTAAAATACCACGCACCATACGATCACGCTTGTTAATGTTTGTTGGCAGATTGAACATAATGTCTCCTTCACTCCCTGTTAGAACAGCCGTAAAGATACCCTAGAGTAAACCCAATTGCAATTTCGCCGCATCCGACATTCTGTCTTGTGTCCACGGCGGATCCCACACCAATTCGACTTTTGCATCATTTACACCCAACACACTTTTAACGGCGTCTTCTACTGTACCCGGAAATGTTTGTGCCACCGGACATCCGGGCGCCGTTAACGTCATTTTGACATCGACATTTCCCAACGTATCCACTTCCACGCCGTAAATTAAACCCAAATCATAAATATTTACAGGAATCTCAGGATCGTAAATAGTTTTTAGCATCGCAATGATGTCATCATGAATCTTGGCGATTTCTTTTTTGCCGTACGTCATTCAAAACTACTCCGTGGTCACTGAACCTTTATCTTGTTGAAGCGCTGCTTCTAAAGCATGCCACGCTAACGTCGCGCATTTTACGCGCATAGGATATTCACGCACGCCCGCCAAAACTTTTAATTTACCTATTTCATGATCCGAGCTAACCGCAGGCGCCGTCATAAGCTCATGAAACAAGTGAAAAGCTTTTTCAGCGTCTTCAACTGTCTTTCCCATGAGAAATTCTGTCATTAACGACGCAGATGCTGTAGAAATCGCACACCCCGCACCTTCAAAGCTAATTTTATTAATTATATTATTTTTAATGTCGAGATAAAGCTTAACCTTGTCACCACATAACGGATTAAATCCTTCCGCTTCATGCGTGCAGTTTTCTAATTTGCAAAAATTCCGTGGTTTACGGTTATGATCAATAATCACTTCTTGATAAAGCTCGCGTAAATCAGACATCAAACACCTGCCTTACTTTACTTAATGATTTTATGAAAACATCGACTTCTTCTGGCGTATTATAAAATGCGAGGGACGCACGCGATGTCGCCGGTACTTTATAAAAATGCATTAATGGCATCGTACAATGATGCCCTGTTCTGATGGCAACACCTTCTTGATCTAAAATAGTTCCGACATCATGTGCATGGATGCTATCAAATACAAAACTGACAATGCTGGTTTTATGTTTTGCCGTACCAATAATCTTAATGTCTGAGTATTTGGCTATTTCATCAGAAATGTACTGTAACAATTGATTTTCATACGCGTGAATATTATTAAGCCCAATGGATTTAACATAATGTATGGCTGAGGCCAATCCAATGGCACCCGACACATCCGGCGTACCAGCTTCAAATTTATGGGGTATTACATTGTAAGTGGTTTTTTCAAAAGTCACTTGTGAAATCATTTCACCACCACCCTGGTATGGCGGCATTTTTTCTAAATATTCTTTTTTACCATATAAAATTCCAATACCCGTTGGCCCGTATAATTTATGACCTGAGAAAACTAAAAAATCACAGTCTAATTTCTGCACATCTACTGTCATGTGAGATACTGCTTGAGCGGCATCTAATAAAACTGGAATATCTTTTTCATGCGCAGATGTAATAATTTTTTCAACTGGATTAATGGTTCCCAAGGTATTAGACACATAACTTACCGCGACTAATTTAGTCTTGTTATTTAACAATTTCTCAAATTCTTCAAAAATAATTTCGCCTTGTTGATTAATCGGCGCGACTTTTAATACAGCACCGGTTTGTTCACACAACATTTGCCATGGGACAATATTGGAATGATGCTCCATCGTAGAAATAATAATTTCATCACCCGATTTAATATTTGCTCTACCATACGTTTGCGCAACTAAATTAATCGCCTCTGTCGTGCCACGCACAAATATAATTTCTTCACGGTGTTTAGCATTAATAAAATTTTGGACCGTATCACGGGCAGACTCAAACAACTCTGTCGCTTTTGCACTCAAGTAATGCACACCCCTATGAACATTTGAATAATTTTTTTCATAACACGAAGAAACCGCGTCAATGACAACTTTAGGTTTTTGTGTGCTTGCTGCATTATCAAAATAAATCAATGGCTTGGCATTAACCTTTGTCTGCAAAATAGGAAAATCTTGGCGAATTTTTTGAATATCTGCTGAGCTTAATACTGGCATAATCTCTCTCGCATTTTTTCATCCGAAATAGACTGGATAACTTTATTTCCAAACGCGTCAATTAATAATTTACGCGCAGCGTCTTCACTGAGTCCGCGCGAACGCAAATAAAACATCGCTTCGTCATCTAATTGTCCAATCGTAGCGCCGTGTGTACATTTCACATCATCGTAATAGATTTCCAATTCGGGCTTTGTATCTACTTCGGCATCTGATGATAATAAAATAGTATGGTTTGCTTGATTCGCTTCTGAATGATGCGCATTTTCACGCACAATCACTTTGCCATTAAATACGACGCGAGATTTATCGTCTAATACACTGCGATAAAATTCGTTGCTAGTACAATGCCCAACAGCATGATCAATAACCGTATGCTGATCCAAATGTTGGCGATGCTTAGAATAGGATAACCCATATAATTCACATCGCGCGTGTTCACCTATAAATTTCACATTAATGTCACTGCGTGCTAATTGTGAACCCTTTGACAAGGTAAATGTTTGTGCAAACGCATTTTTATGGATATCAATATGTGTTCGACCAATATGAATAGTATTGAGATCATGAGACTGAATTTTGTAATACTGCAATTTCCCCCCATCACAGACTTGAATATCAGTCACAACATTCATGACATGAGAAACGGTTCCCTGAAATATTTCTATAACAGATGCTGAAACATTTTTGGCTAATTTAATGGTTATTTTCGGCTGAACCCATTGAGTGTCTTTACTTTCGTAAATGATTTCCAATGGCTGAGCAAGATTTTCGGTAATGGTAATACTATAACTCTCAGTATTGAAATATTGATTTAAATTTTCAAATACATCAGCGTTTGTCTTTAATGAGGTATTTTCTGAGGAAATCTTTATTCCAGGTTGCTGATGGTTATTAAACGCAACCGCTTTATTCGAAGAAAATAAAACGGGTTTCGTCGACAATACCGACACACTGGTATATTTCCAGTTTTCTTCCCGTGTCGTGGGAAATCCATTTTTGAGGATTTCATCTAATGTCATTCTTCCACCCAACTATAACCTTTTGATTCTAATTCAAGTGCTAATTGCGCATCACCCGACAACACAATTTTACCGTCTGTTAAGACATGTACTTTATCTGGCTTAATATAATTTAATAATCGCTGATAATGCGTAATTAACAATATAGAATGATCCTTATTTCGTAGGCCATTAATACCTAATGCAATAATACGTAACGCATCAATGTCTAATCCAGAATCTGTTTCATCTAATAAAGCCAATTTAGGATCCAGCACTAACATTTGTAGGATTTCATTGCGCTTTTTCTCACCGCCTGAAAAACCTTCGTTTAATGAGCGGTAAATCATATCCTCATCCATTTCAAGTAATTTCATTTTTTCTTTGACCAGATTTAAAAAATCCATGGCATCGACTTCGGGTAACTGTCGAGATTTACGCTGTGCATTTAATGCGGTTTTAAGAAAATTAACATTACTGACACCCGGGATTTCAACCGGATATTGGAAACCTAAAAATAATCCTGCATGAGAACGCTCTTCAGGCGAAAGGTCTAAGATATTTTTTCCCTGAAATAAAACTTCGCCTTGTGATATTTGATAACCCGAACGACCGGCTAAAATATTGGCTAATGTGCTTTTTCCTGAACCATTGGGCCCCATAATCGCGTGTACTTCACCAGGATTAATAACTAAATTAATGCCACGCAAAATTTCTTTGTTATCGACACTCGCAAAAAGATTTTTGATTTCTATCATGATTAACCTACAGCCCCTTCTAAACTGATACCTAATAATTTTTGTGCTTCCACCGCAAACTCCATCGGTAACTCACGAAACACTTGTTTACAAAATCCGTTCACAATTAACGACACTGCGTCTTCTTCGGATAATCCTCGCTGCTGACAATAAAATAATTGATCTTCACCAATTTTAGAGGTCGTTGCCTCATGCTCCACTTTTGCTGTCGCATTTTTGACTTCCATATACGGAAACGTATGCGCACCGCAGTGTGAGCCCAATAATAGAGAATCACATTGCGTATAATTTCGTGCATTCTCTGCACTTTTTAATACTTTCACCAATCCGCGATAACTATTCTGTCCACGCCCTGCGGAAATACCTTTTGAGATAATGGTACTCTTGGTATTTTTTCCAATATGAATCATTTTCGTCCCAGTATCCGCTTGTTGGTAATTATTGGTTAATGCCACAGAATAAAATTCACCGATGCTATTATCTCCACGCAATAGCACACTGGGATATTTCCATGTAATGGCTGAACCCGTTTCGACCTGTGTCCATGAAATTTTGCTGTTTTCTTCACGGCAATCGCCACGCTTCGTGACAAAATTATAAATCCCGCCCTTGCCTTCTTTATCACCCGGATACCAATTCTGTACGGTAGAATATTTAATATGGGCATTTTTCAACGCAACTAACTCAACCACAGCTGCATGTAATTGATTTTCATCTCGGCGTGGTGCTGTACAACCTTCTAAATAACTCACATAACTGCCTTCTTCGGCAATAATTAATGTTCTTTCAAACTGGCCCGTCATCGCTGAATTAATTCTGAAATACGTCGACAATTCCATCGGGCATCTGACACCCTTCGGAATGTAACAAAACGATCCATCACTAAACACAGCGGAATTTAAGCAGGCATAATAATTATCCGTATGGGGAACAACCGTGCCTAAATACTCTTGAATTAATTCAGGGTGTGTTTGAACCGCTTCAGAAAAAGCACAAAAAATAATCCCCATGCTATTTAATTTATCTTTAAATGTCGTCGCAACAGAAACACTATCAAATACCGCATCAACTGCAACACCGGCTAACATTTCTTGCTCTTTCAACGGGATACCTAATTTTTCATAGGTCTTCAATAATTCAGGATCAACTTCATCTAAACTTTTAGGACGATTTTTTAATTTGGGCGCGGAATAATAACTGATGGCTTGAAAATCAATTTTAGGATAATGCACATGCGCCCATTCAGGTTCTGTCATCGTCAACCAGTGGCGGTATGCTTTTAGACGCCACTCCGTCATAAATTCGGGTTCATTTTTTTTCGCTGAAATGGCACGAATGACGTCTTCATTTAATCCAGGCGGAAACGTATCCGATTCGATATCCGTCACGAAACCGTGCTGGTATTCTTGGTCCATCAGTTGATGAATCGCCTCATTTGAGGATGTCATAAGTGCTCTCGGTTCGTGTTAGACTGCGGATTATAGCGCAATTGAAGAGAGAAACGTAACGCATGCTGGGTCTTTTGCTGTATACACTTAACCTTTTGATATCTTTCACTCTCGTGCTTATTATTCTTCCCTTTTCGCTCATGCTTCCTCCGGCAAAACGGCTACTGCTTGCCATGCCACGCGCATGGACTCAAGTAAACCGTCTGATTTTGCAGTTAACCACAAAAACCCAGCTAAATCTGCAGCTTCCCGAGGGACTAAGCACTAAAAAGTACTACCTGGTAACAGCAAATCATCAAACCTGGACAGATATTATTGTCCTATTTAATACCTTTTCAGGTCGAATCCCCCTACTGAAGTTCTTTCTCAAGCAGCAATTACGATGGGTCCCCTTGGTAGGGCAAACCTGTTGGATCTATGGATTTCCCTTCTTATACCGAAAAGGATCGACTCAACGCGATATCGCATCGACACGAAAAGCCTGTGAGCGCTTCAAAAAAGATCCTGGCAGTTTGATGATTTTCGCAGAGGGCACGCGATTTACACCTCAAAAACACAAAACACAACGCTCCCCCTATAAACACTTACTAAAACCCAAAGCGGGAGGCATGGCCATTGCATTGGAATGCATGGGCGACAAAATCAATACGCTATTAGATACAACGATTATTTACCCTGAAGTGAAACCTACATTTTGGAATTTTTGCCGCGGAAAATATCAAAAAATTTCAGTCATCGTTCGCGAAATTCCCCTAACAAAAGAGTTACGCGGTGATTATGAAAAAGATTTAAATTATCGCAAACAGTTTCAGCAATTTTTAAATCAGGTCTGGGCCCAAAAAGATGAACATTTCTAATTTTCTAGTATGGCTAGTCGCAGGAATATTATGGCTCATTGTCCAATTGCCTTATCGAATCCAATTATATATTGGAAAATATTTAGGGTTAATGGGTTATTATTTTGCGAAACGTGAATACCATAACGCGGATATTAATCTTCAAAAATGTTTTCCTGAGCTGGATGCGAAGACACGAAAAAAATTAATCCGAGAAAATTTCATTTCTGCAGGCCAAGGCACTCTCGAAACGTTATTAGGTTTTTGGGGCTCACCGAAACGGCTAAAAAAATTAATTCATATTAAAAATTTATCCTATATCAAAGAAGCCTTAAAAAATAAAAATGGCGTAATTGTTTTTGGCCCGCACTTTACATCGGTACATTTCGCTGGGCGACTATTAAATCTTGAGCATCCTTTCAGCGTAATGTATTTTCCGCCTAAAAATAATGTTTTTAGAAAAATTACCGAGCGTGCATTACCTCATTGTTATGATCGCGCTATTCCCCGCGATGATGCGCGCGCACTAATTCGAGCCTTGAAAGAAAACAAAGCGGTATTATATACACCCGATGTTGATGCAGGCCCCAAAGGGTTATTCGTGCCTTTTTTTAATATTCTGGCTTCCACTGTTACAGCAACATCGCGTTTCGCAGCATTAACCGGCTGCGCGGTAATTGAAGTTCGCTATCATCGACGAACAGACAAAACGGGCATTGATATTGAATTTCAGCAACCACTGGATAATTTCCCCAGCCAGGATGAATACCAAGATACACTGCACATTAATCATTTTCTAGAAAATCAAATCCGAGAATTCCCCGAACAATATTTATGGCAATACAAACGATTCAAAACTAGGCCGAAAGGCGAAAAGGATTTTTATGCCAAATCTACATTGGTTTCGTGAAGCTGATTTACGCATTCGCGACAATACTTCACTTTATCACGCCAGCCAAACAGCTGATGGGCTGATTGGCATTTTTTTGATTTCGCCACAAGAATGGCAAGATTATGATATGGCGCCTATTAGACAAAACTTTATATTGCGCCAACTGCATTTACTTCAAACAGAATTAGCTGAACTGCACATACCCTTAATAATTGAAACCATTCACGATAAAAAAGCCATTCCTGATTTTTTATTACAATTTGCCCAAACTCATAACATCCAAAAACTATACTTCAACAACCAGTACGAATTAAACGAGCTGAGACGAGATACCATCATCAAACAGCTCTTTGAGAAAAATAAAATTTCCGTCGAAACCTATACCGATCAAGTTATTTTTGCACCTGGCGAAGTATTAACACAGCAAAAAAAATACTTTACGGTATTTACGCCATTTAAAAACCAATTTTTAAAAAAATTATCTGGTCATACTCTTCACATCCACTCGCTTCCAAAAAAGCAATCTAATTTAATCAATATTAAAATTAATAAAATTCCAAGCACTCCTGATAATCCGTTATGGCCTGCCGGTGAAAAAGAAGCGACTTCTCGCCTCGCGACTTTTATAAAAAACAAAATAGAAAACTATAAAATAGACAGGGATTTTCCGAGCTTAGATGGCACAAGCCAATTGTCGCCCTATTTAACCTCAGGAATAATTTCTATTCGAACTTGCTTTAAAAAAGCCCTTGAACATTCAAATCATGAAACATGGATATCAGAATTAATCTGGCGAGAATTTTATAAGCATGTCATGAAACTTTTTCCTCGCGTGTGCATGCACAAGCCCCTCAAATTAATTACAGAAAGAATTCCGTGGGAAAATAATCTAGAACATTTTGACGCTTGGAAAAATGGCAACACTGGTATTCCTATTATTGATGCTGCTATGCGTCAACTCAATCAAACGGGCTGGATGCATAACCGTTTACGCATGATTGTTGCTATGTTTCTCACCAAAAATTTACTCATCGACTGGCGTTGGGGTGAAAAATATTTCATGCAGCATTTAATCGACGGTGATTTAGCTGCCAATAACGGTGGTTGGCAATGGGCAGCGTCAACAGGCACTGATGCAGTTCCGTATTTCCGTGTATTTAATCCTGAATCACAAACCGAAAAATTCGATCCTGAATTGTTATTCATCAAAAAATATTGTCCTGAGGCGTTGACAAAAAATTACCGCAAACCTATAGTCGATTTGTCCGCTACACGCAATCGCGCTATTTCCGTTTACAAACGAGTATTTCAACATGCCTAGAACTTCACACTTTTTTGCAAAAGCATCGCCTTTATTTTTAGCTATTTTTATTGACGGGATGGGATTGGGATTATTATTCCCTATTTTAAACACATTATTTGTGGGCCCTCACAGTAATTTCTTACCGGCAGATTATTCGACACAGACACGCAATCTTTTATTTGGCTTCACGTTAAGCATATTTATGCTTGCATGGTTTTTCGGTGCCGCTTATTTAGGTGATTTATCCGATGCTGTTGGGCGAAAAAAATCATTAATGATAGCGCTATTCGGTGCTTTCTTAGGTTATTTTGTTTCAGCGGTCGCTGTGGGTTTACACAGCTTATTATTTTTAATTATAGGGCGAGTCATTGCAGGATTTACGGCGGGTAGTCAAGCGATTGCACAAGCAGCCATCATTGATATCAGCGAACCTGATATGAAAGCACGCAACATTGGTTTAATTTTAATGTTTGCTTCATTAGGTTTTGTGTTTGGCCCCATGTGCGGTGGATTTTTCTCTAGCACAGAAATTTATTCGGGATTCACGCTATCGACGCCATTATATTTTGCTGCACTGATTTCATTACTCAATGCGGCATTATTATTCTGGCTATTCAAAGAAACCTTTAAAACGCGTGCGAAAATGCATTTAAAATTTCACCGCGCGATTGGGATTTTTATTTCGGCTTTTCGAAATCATAAAGTCAGATATTTATCATTTGTATTTTTATTAATGTTACTCGGCTGGGGATGTTTCTATTCTTTTATATCGCTTTTTTTAACGAAACAACTTTTCTTTAGTCCTGCTCAGGTCAATATTTTTATGGTGCTGTTGGCGCTAGGTTTTTGGGCAGGATTTGGTTTTATTGTGAACTGGATTGTTCACCATCTTTCAACAAAGCAGACCATTATTTCTGCATTATTACTTTGCGGGATCATCAGTTTTATCATCGCGTTGTCTACACAACCCTGGATAATGTGGCCTATTGCGATTTTAATCGGCATGACTGTTTCAGTCCCGTATTCCATGATGATTGCGGTATTTTCAAATCAAGTGGATGAGAATTCTCAAGGTTGGGTGATGGGAATTACCAATGCGATTGGGTCAGGTGCCTTTGCGATAGCGGGCTTCGGTGGCGCATGCCTTGCAAATCATTCAGCAAGCTTACCTATTTCAACTGCCGCTGTATTTTTCATATTAAGCGGATGGGCGATGATGTATAGCAAGATTAAAGCCTAATAATTATTACTCCAAAAACATAGAACTCACAGATTCTTCTTCATTAACTCGACGAATAATCTGCGCTAACATTTCGCCAATGGTTAATTGACGAATTTTTTTGGATTTTTTCGCAGCGGCAGATAACGGAATCGTATCTGTCACAACAACTTCATCTAATTCTGATTCTTCTATATTTTTTATGGCATCACCTGACAAAACGGCATGTGTACAATAGGCTTTTACTGAACTTGCACCTTCTTTTTTCAATACTTTTGCAGCGGCGCATAATGTTCCTGCCGTATCCACAATATCATCCATTAATAAACACGTTCGGTCTTTTACATCACCAATGATATTCATGACTTCAGCATGATTAGCACGCGGACGACGTTTATCAATGATCGCTAAATCCGCTTCGTTTAATAATTTTGCAATGGCACGCGCACGAACCACACCACCCACATCCGGTGATACCACAATTAAATTTTTATATTTGCGTTGACGAATATCGGCGAGCATTGAAGATGTTGCATAAACGTTGTCAACGGGAATATAGAAAAATCCTTGAACCTGATCCGCATGTAAATCAACCGTTAATAATCGATTAATGCCCACTTTAGACATCATGTCTGCAACGACTTTTGCCGTAATGGGAACACGCGCAGAACGTACACGTCGGTCTTGTCTTGCATAACCAAAATACGGAACCACTGCAGTAATTCTTGCGGCCGACGCACGACGTAATGCATCCGCCATAATAATTAATTCCATTAAATGATCATTAGTCGGTGCACACGTAGGTTGAATAATAAAAACATCGCGACCACGAACATTTTCCAAAATTTCTACCATCGTTTCGCCATCACTGAAACGACTTACTGTTGCTTTTCCTAAAGGGATTTTTAAAAACTCAGCGACTTTCTCTGCTAAAGGCAAATTCGCATTACCACTAAAGATCATCATGTTGGACACAGTAAGTTCCTAAGCAAAGCATAAGAATCAATGGCTGGGGTGCTAGGATTCGAACCTAGGAATGCCGGGATCAAAACCCGGTGCCTTACCACTTGGCGACACCCCAATGGATGAAGACTGGAGCGGTATTCAATCAAAAAAACTGCCACTTATCAATAAAAATCCGAAGATAAAGATTTTGATGCGCTACCGTCATTAATTTTGGCATGCCATCTTGATGATAAGACTGGTATTGGACTGCCCAACCCGGAACAGATTTGGTTTTTATACCCTTCAGCCAATCAATCAGTTGGCTCACCGGCAGTGAATAATCGCCCAAGATTTGTTTGGAAACCAATCTGTCTGTCGAACGACCTTTTAATTCTGTCGCTCCTAAACCCAGTGGCCCATAAAGACGAACATCAAATTGCCCGGCTTCTTGTTGCCAATCCATCGACGCTGTTTCAATTTTATCTTGATAACGAACTAAAATCTTACCTTGCGCTCTCCAATGTTCTGACGCTTTGGGATTGACCGGATGAAACGTCGAAACCGTTGCACACGATGATAGCCACACAAAAACCAGTGGAAAAAGAATCCACCTAAACAGTTTATTCATCATAAAGCTCTCTGCTATACTCGCGCATCTTTAAGATGCCGGGGTGGCGGAACTGGTAGACGCGCCGGACTCAAAATCCGGTGATGGCGACATCGTGTCGGTTCGATTCCGACCCTCGGTACCATTATTATTTTTGGCTAGCATCTGATTCAATTGAACAAACCAATCTGTGACTAAGCGTTTGTTTGCACCAAAATCGTAAAATCCATAACGTGATCGACTATACACAACCAATGTTGATGTTGTATCCGACAACGCTACAAATTGAACCATAATATCTGTCGGTAAATTGAAAAAAATCGGACGTTCTTCTAAAAAAAATTGTCCTTGTTCAGGAATACTGTTAACAAAACGCACTGTCGGTTGCGTCGAGACAATTTGATTAAAGGCATTAAATAAATCTTCAGCAGATGCGGGAAAAACAGGCGAATATGCATTTGGCAATACATTACAAAACTTATCCGGACACACCAAGTAATAATTGGGATAAGATGGCAGTTGAATAGATTGAAAATTGGTCATATTTGATCGTGAACATGAAACTAGCAATAAGCTGAAAAGTGCAACTAACCATACTTTCATACGTTTTCCTTTCAAGAATCTATAATTGCGCGAAGTTATTTTTATAGCCTGGAATATTTCCGGTGATTAATCCTGTCGGATCATTCGTTGCAACCTTTGCTAATCCTTTAAACACTAACTGAATGTAAACACCTGTCGTAAATTGTGGGTTACCAAACGAATCTAATCCATCATAATTTCTTGCCAAAACCGTCTGAATGGCCCAACAACAACTGTCGTATTGTACGCCGGAAAAATACGAGAGTGAATGATTTTGATTCCAACTGTAACTCCAGCTTCCAACAAAATTCAAATGCTCAGATAATGGCCACACGATCGAAGCTGTCGGTTCACTTAAATTATATTTACTGCTTAACGCTGAAGCGGGAAGATTTATTTGAGAAGTCTGTCCGGGCAATAAAAAGAAATCACCGTAACGCACATAACTGTAACCCACATTTACCACGTGATTTTGAGCAGGGTTATATTGAAAATTCACTAACGTATTTTGCGCTTGCGCAACATTAGGATCCCACGCCGCACCTACCGATGCATTCCAAGTCGGATTAAAATGATACGTAGCTTGTCCAACCAACGGTGACGTCGAAGCGGTCGGTGATGTACTTCCGACTGAATAGGCCGGATCCGTACATCCACTGGTTTGACATAATGTCACCTGACGATTTTCAAAATATTTAATAATACCCACGCCCGCTGTAAATTTTTCTTGCCCTGTTTTTTTATTATAAAAGTGCGTTGACAACGCCAAACTTAATTGATTCGCATCGCCAATACGATCGCTGCCACTAAATCGATTTGTCAAAAATAATTGATTAAACGTAAACGGTTGAATACTGCTATCAAAAATAGGAATTTCATGTTGATCACGATACGGTACATATAAATAAAATAAACGCGGCTCTAATGTTTGGTTATAATCTGAACCGAATAAATGCGCATTTCGCTCAAACATTAAACCCGTATCAATATCTACAATCGGAACCGTTCGGGTAATTTGATTTTCAAATCCTGGAGATTGATCGCCAATATCATATCGCGTCATTTCAAATTGAATGGATGGCGTAAAATATCCTTTGCTGTCGACTAACGGTAATTTCAATCCTGGTAAAAAATTAAATCGTTTTCCGGAGGGTGGAATCATTGTCGAACCCGGATTTGGTAATTCCGTAAAATTTACAAATTCCACTAACCATGACGGTGATAAAGTATTGGCATCTTGGGGTAAATAACTGGTAAATAACAATTGAGGCAACATACTGTATTGATTCAGCACTAAGGCTTGGTCAACCGGGTGCAAGGTTTGATACGCTTGAAGGTTCGCTAAAAATTGCCACGTCTGCGCTTTATACGTCACTTGTCCTTGTTGTAATAATTGATTTTGAGCAACCCCTGGAACTCCACCAATATCGTTTAAAAAATAATCGTCGCTCACGCGTGAATAATTAAGACTCCCACCCCATTGTTTATTCCACTGCGTTGAATCTTGCCATGCAAAAGACGTTCGGGTTGAACTGTATTGCGGCAAATAGGCTAAACCTGGCGTACCCGGAGGAGCATCCAATCCTTCTCCGCTTTGAAATTGTCGAAATTCCCAATCGTTAGGCAAAACATTGATATTAATATTGCCTTTACTACTTGGCGTTAAATATTGAAAATAGTTATTAATTAAAAATCCCCGCTTCGCATAATAATAGGGCGTAATCGTATCATCATAATTCGGCGCCATATTCCAATAAAATGGTAAGCCTATTCCGAACCCTGATGTTCCACCAAAACTTAATTGCGGGTATAAAAATCCGGATTGTCGTTCATCATTAATCGGAAATCCCATGTAGGGAATATAAAAAACTGGAACATGATGCGTTATGAATACCGTGTTATACGCCGTTCCACGTCCAGAATCTTGATTTAAATACATGGTATTTGCATACATTTCCCACGCACGACTTTGTGGTGGACATGTAGAATACGTCACGTTTTTTAATACCGTAATACCATCAGGCGGTTGTGTTGCTTTGGATGCACTGCCCCAGGCGCTTAACCATTTACCAATTAAAATACGGTAAATCATATTCGAGAAACTATACTGGTTATTTTTTAAATCCAAATCCGCTTCCTTTCCAATGGCGATTTTATTTTTTTCGCGAATCATGACATTGCCTTTTAGAGTAGCTGTTCTATAGTCACCATTGACGGTTGTTAAGCTGACTTGATTGGCGTGAATAATTCGACCCGGTTGTTGAACAGTCACGGGGCCTGAAAGCGTTGAAACACCGTTATATTTTAATTCACCGGCATTAGCGGTAATGGTAACGGGTTGCGATCGCAAGGATGCTTGAGAATCTTTTACAGCAGGTAACGCTTTTTCCGAAAAAGTTCCACCGCAGACATTATCTGAAGGAATCCAACCCAATGCTTTCGCGTCATCCATTTGCGAACGGGCAAGCGCAGCGCTGCTTATTCCTGTTAATATTACAGTTAAAATTGTCATCCTGAGAGGAATTTTTGTCATCCTGAGCGCAGCGAAGGATCTGGTTTTACTCTTCATCAATAATCCGAATATATCCCGTTCAAAAAAACAGTAAAATCGCATACAATCGTGTTTGATTCAATCGGCGACCAAACAAAAATGCAATTATTACTCGACTGGCTTAAAACACAACTGCCTCATACGGAATTAACACTGCATCCTCTGAAAGGCGATGCAAGTTTTCGCCGTTACTTCAGAGTGGTCACTCCAACAGAAACGTATGTCGCCGTCACATCACCACCCGAAACCGAAAACAACGAGGCTTTTATTAAAGTATCTCAAGCGTATTTGGCATTAGGATTATGTGTTCCAAAAGTTTATGCTCACGATCTTCAACAGGGACTTTTATTATTATCTGATTTTGGCGATGAAGTCTTATTCCAAAAACTCTCACCTGAAAATTCAGATACTTATTATAAAAAAGCTTTAATAGAGCTGGGTAAAATTCAAACTTGCTCACTGGACTTGCCGCATTTCGATGCTCATTTTATGGGGATAGAATTAAAAAATTTCGAAGACTGGTTATTAGACAAGCATCTTAATATCAAATTTACGCCCGTCACAAAAAAACTTATCCAAAAAGCGTTTGATTTATTATTACACTCAGCAACACAACAGCCACAGTGTTCGATTCACCGGGATTATCACTCACGTAATTTAATGGTCTTGGCCAACAATCAGATTGGCATTTTAGATTTCCAAGATGCGATGCACGGACCCATCACTTACGATGTAGTCTCGTTAATTCGGGATTGTTACATTGATTGGCCGCCGGATTCGGTAAGAACGTGGGCATTGTTTTTCCATCAAGAATTTTTGAAATCGAAATTACCCAGCGAAGAAGAATTTTTACGGTATTTAGATTTAATGGGCATTCAACGCCATTTAAAAGCGAGTTTTATTTTTGCACGTAAACATCATCGCGATAACGTAGATCATTACTTGAAAGATATTCCGCGAACGTTGAATTATGTAGTCAACGTAAGCAATAATTATACAGAATTAAAGGATTTTCATAATTTCATAGGGGAAATAACACAATATCTATGTTGTAATTAAAACCGAAACACTTTATAGTAATTTATCTAATAAGGCCAAGATATGAATGGAAAAGAGATAATAAGATTACTTGAGGAAGCAGGCTGGAAACACACTCACACACGAGACAGCCATTACAAAATGGAAAAGAAACATCATCGCTCAGTTCCAGTGCCAGTTCATGGCAAAAGAGATTTGGGCATCGGCCTTATCAAAGCAATAGAAAAGCAAACGGGCGTTAAACTTTTGGGAAATAAAACGAAATGAAAAAAACAATTCAGCTTATGTATGGCGCAAAAATTAAACATGACGGAAAAGGCTATCTTGTAACCTTTCGAGACATCGAAAATGCATTCACGGATGGCGAAACATTTGAAGAAGCAATTTTTAATGCACGTGAAGTGCTGGACTTAATGTTATTGGATCGCATTGAAAAAGGTGATGAAGTCCCTAAACCAACTTCTTTGCGCAAAAATGAAATCCCTATTATGCCAAGTCCTGATGTTTCCGCTCCTGTGTTACTTCATTTGCTTCGAAAAAACACTCGTTTTTCGCTCGCTGAAGTTGCAAAAGCCATGCATGTCCCTTATCAAAGCTATCAACGCATGGAGTCTTCTGGAAAAAATCTTACAATGAAAAGCATTAAGCGTGCAGCACAAGCAATGGGTGCTGTTGTTGAAATTCGACTACACCCTATCGAAGCACTTCAACAAATTTTATGACGCGCGCAATTTTACTTTCAGCAGGACGCGGTGAACGATTACGTCCACTGACCGACGCCATTCCCAAACCATTAGTCCCCGTTAATGGCAAACCGTTAATTGTTTATCATCTCGAAAAATTATCTGCGATTGGCATCAAAGACGTTGTCATTAATATTTCTTATTTAGCAGATCAGATTCGCGATGCGTTGGGTGATGGCAAAAAATTTGATCT
>JANRJR010000077.1:0-3088 GCA_033763845.1 Gammaproteobacteria bacterium
TCTCAATACAACGCCTTCGCTTCAAGAGGCTAAATTCGGCCCGAAAATCAACGAGACTTTTGATTTTGCGATATTAACAGCTGCAGACAATTTGGGTTATGACCCCGCAAAATTTAATTATGGAAATGCTAATGACGTTGAGCTGGGCGATACCGTTTACTATGGCGGTTATCCTTTTTCCGCCAGAACACCTCACATTCACAAGGGAACCGTTTCAGCAATTGAAGAAGATATTTCATCTGGAAAGCGAAGTTTTAAAATAGATGGCACCGCTGTAAAAGGAATGTCAGGTGGGCCTGTATTTATACTAAAGCTTGATACTGCCACTAATTCTTATAAACCTACGATCATTGGTTTTTTAGCTTCAGAAACTTTTGATCCTGTTGATAATTTTGATAGCGCTGTACAAAAACTATTTTTTCAGCTTAAAAATGCAAAAACCACAGAAGATCATAATACACGGATGTGCGAAGATTTTGCTAATTCTGTTCGTGAGATGGCAGTAATCAAACGTGGGTATTTTTATTCTGATGGTCTTAACAATGCTCTTGAGAAATATCCCCATGGTGATTATCGAAATCTTATTTGGGATGATCTCCGCAATGCGGATATTTTTACTGACGAAGGTGAATTAAATTTCTCAAATTTTTCAAAAGATAATGTGCTTAGCGCTTTAAGAGATGATTTTAAACCACATGTTGCTTTAGTAATGAAAAGACTCGATTCATTACATAAAGCAGCAACAATGAACGCGGATGATCTAGAGGGAGCTGACTTACTTGGGACGATAGCTGCTGATCCTACCGACGATCTGGCACGCGTAGCCATGAGCTTAACCAACAGTATATCGACCGGTATTGTCACGGGATATTTCTTAGAAGACGCCTTAAAAGATCTGGTGGACTACGATCCCAGTAAACATTTTCAATTTGGAGCAATGGATTTTCATGAATTTGATATTGGCAGAGAATACGATCGCCTTTTTAAAGAAAAGCAAGCTGCTAATAAGGGAGCGCCAGACAATATTATTCACGAGCAAATCATTGAAGAAGTTACTACTATGGCGGGACTTTATGGCGATATGCTGCACTATTCAAAGAAAAAAATAATTGAGAGTGATCATTTTCCACCAAAATCAGTCTATAAAATGGCGAAAGATGCTCATATAAAAAATCTTTCTGAGACACAGATGGTTTCTCTAAATTTAAAATATCAGGTTCACCGTAAATTCATTACGACAGGCTCTAGAAAAGAAGTCGTGGAGTTTCGAGCGCGCCAAGAAAAGTTTTTTGCGCAAGGAAAATATTACGACGCAATTGACATTAACATTGAGGAATACCAAAAAGCCGGGATTATCACTGATGGAAACAAAAGCGCTTTAGCAAAGGGTCTTGATTTGCATGTAACAAATAAACTTATCACCGCTCAGCAGCGACATAATTTAATCGCAAAGTATAATTTAGCTCCTCCCGCACCAGCCATTTTACCTCCTGCTTCAACTAAAAGTGCTGCAAAAGCAATCGCGAAACTGGGACTTACCCCAGCACCAGCTCCTGCCGCGCCCCCTCCTGCTAGCGCTTCGAAAACTAGTTCTAAAAAAACGACACGTTCGAAAACTGTCTTCAAAAAGAAATGATACTGCTAAAAAAAGGGCGCCGTAAACGGCGCCCCTACACTTTCTTCACTTACTTTGACCATGCCTCTCGGGAGAAGATGGCAATTGCCGAACCTTTCCAGCACTCTTTTTCCCAGATTTCGGCGGCGCCAAAAGAAACAATTGAGACTTCCCACCAACATCCACTTTTGCAGATTTATCACCTGCTTGCTTCTTAGCAGTAGAGGAATCTTCTCCCTTCCACTCTTTCTCTCTTTTCTCTTTCTTATGTTTGATATAAGCTAATTTCAACTCCGCTTGCTCATTCATTTCAGCGGTATGTACTTCTGTGTTTTTTGATGCGACTTTTTGGCGAGAGTCAATCGCAGAAATAGCAATGTTATGCTCAAGCGCTCTCTCTTTTTCTTCAAGTTCTTTCTTTGCCTTTCGCTTTTCCTCCTTTAAATCCTCCTCTTCTTTTATTGCAACATACACAGGTCCTTTTTCAAGGAGCGCATCAACAAATGCCTTCTTGAGCGTTACTGAAGCGTCCAAATCTCCATTCTTAATAGCTTTTACATAAGCCTCCACAAATTTTTGAGTCGGCTCAAATAATTTATGAGAGATTAAAAACGCATGCCACAATACCGCACACATATCACCTTCTCTTTTTCGCATATGAACAATGGTTGCTGTCGCTTTATCAACAGGTAATGAATGAGAATCTAACTCTTCTAAATATTCTTTTATCCCTTCCCCTGCACCTATTACTTTTTCCTTAACCGCTTTGGGATAGGTATGATAAACATATGCCAAATACATTTCCTTTATCCATTTAGCTTTTTCAGGTGAAATTTCAATGAGCCCCCAACTCACAAATTGATCTAACTTGGCTTCATCAACATGAGGTTGCTCCGCGATCATTTTCTTTATTTCAACATCGGGTTCACCCCCTGCAAAATAAATTACTACTTTTTTTCCTCGAGACAAAATTGCTGCTCCCAATGTGTCGATCCCTGTCACAGAAAAAATTTTCTCGCCGAGGGAAATAAACCCACCAACAATCGTAGTACCTGCATCTAAATATTCTTTCATAACGCCCCCTTATCTTTCGGATTTATCATAAACGCAAGGACATAGTAAAAAATAAAAATACTTCAGATAATCCGGAAAAATACGGAGAAACAATTAAAAACGAATTTAAGACAACGCGCTGATCTTGCTAATCAATTGAAGTGTATTTCTACAGCCAAATTTTAGCTTAATATTTTCTAAGTGCGTCTCAACCGTACGAATAGAAATACCCATTAAAGTTGCAATTTGTTTCGGGACATTCCCTTGAAAAAGATAGACAAGACACGCTTTTTCACGAGGTGTGATTTTTAAGGCGTGCATTGATATATATTGCTCAATGAGTTCAAAAATCTTTAAAGATTTATCTTCGGCATCTGCAATGCCCGAATATATTTTTAACTCTTGCTGTACCGCAGCAAG
>JANRJR010000078.1:0-22265 GCA_033763845.1 Gammaproteobacteria bacterium
ACTGAAGCGGACATGAGCTTACTTGAAAAAGTCGGATGCACCCATACCTTTAAAAATGTTGCCTCTGGCGTTAAAGATTATCTGGACGATCTCGCCTCAAAATCATTATAATTAACGGCTTTTTTCAGCACCCCTTCTAACTATTGGCGAGAACGTTAAAGAATGAGCACTCTCGAACAGCGTAAATTATTGATTGAACACGGCAAGGAACAGGGTTATTTGACCCGCGCTGAAATTAACGACGTTCTTCCCGACAATATCGACGCTGAACAAGTCGATGAAATTATTGCCATGCTCAACGAGCTGGGCATCGTCGTTTGCGATACCCCACCTGAAGCGGATGCGATTTTACTCGCGATGGGCGACAAAGCCCCTGCTACACCTGATGAAGAAGTTGAAGAAGAAGCCGTTGCCGTTTTAGCTGCCGTTCAAACTGAAGCAGGACGCACAACCGATCCGGTTCGTATGTACATGCGTGAAATGGGCGCTGTCGAATTATTAACACGAGAAGGCGAAATTACGATTGCAAAACGCATCGAAGCCGGTGTTAAACAAGTGTTAAATGCATTAGCACACTACCCTGAAGTGATTGTTTCCCTGCTCGATGATTATGATCGTGTTGCTGCAGGACAAGCACGACTCAGCGATATTATTGTGGGTTACACCGATACTGCCGAAGAAATTCCGATTAACCCAGATGGCGAATTAGCGGACGACAGTTTTGAAGCAGCAGAACCTGAAACAGAAGAGGAAGAAAGCGGCGAAGGCGGTGAAGAATCAGAAACTGACACAGGCCCCGATCCAATTTTAGCCGCAGAACGTTTTGGTGCTTTGCGCGAATTACACAAAAAAGTTGTAGCGTCGATAAAGAAAAACGGCGCGCAACATAAATCAACATTAAAACACATTGAGCACATGGCAGAAGCTTTTCATCAATTTAAATTCTCGCCCAAAGAGTTGGAAAAACTAACACGTCGTGTGCGCGACATGTTAGATCAAGTGCGAAAACATGAACGCCACCTGATGCAAGTTTGTGTGATGAAAGCCCGAGTACCTCGCGATGAATTTATTGCCGCATTTCAAGGCCATGAAACCGATCCGAAATGGTTAGATAAGTTACTTCATAAAAAAGCAGCTTACGCTAAAGGCTTAAAAGATCACGAAATGGAAATTCGTCACACGCAAGAAAAATTATCACGCTTAGAACACGATAAAAAATTAACCGTCGCTGAAATCAAAGCCATCAACCGCAATATTCTCACCGGTGAAAATCAAGCTCGTCGTGCGAAAAAAGAAATGGTTGAAGCCAACTTACGTTTAGTCATTTCCATTGCTAAAAAATATACAAACAGAGGCTTACAATTTTTGGATTTAATTCAAGAAGGCAATATTGGCTTGATGAAAGCCGTAGATAAATTTGAATATCGTCGCGGTTATAAATTTTCGACTTATGCAACCTGGTGGATTCGACAAGCGATTACGCGATCGATTGCCGATCAAGCGCGAACGATTCGTATTCCGGTTCACATGATTGAAACGATTAATAAAATTAATCGTGCTTCCCGTGAAATTTTACAAAAAACAGGATTAGAGCCAACACCGGAAGAATTAGCGACAAAATTAGCCATGCCGGAAGATAAAGTTCGCAAGGTATTAAAAATCGCAAAAGAACCTATCTCATTGGAAACACCGATTGGTGATGACGAAGACTCCCATTTAGGGGATTTCGTAGAAGATACTTCCATGATTTCGCCCGTCGATGCCGCGACAGCGGAAGGTTTACGCGAATCGATGCAAGATATTTTATCGACATTAACAGCACGTGAAGCAAAAGTATTACGCATGCGATTTGGTATTGGAATGAACACAGATCACACCCTAGAAGAAGTTGGCAAACAATTTGATGTGACCCGTGAACGTATTCGTCAGATTGAAGCGAAAGCGTTGCGTAAATTACGTCATCCAAGTCGTGCGGAGCAGTTAAAGAGTTTCTTGGATGGAGAGAAGCAAGAGTAATTTTCTCCCTCACCCAAGAGGGAGAGGGCTTTAGAAGAAAAAAGATCTTTTTATTTGGGCCTATAGCTCAGTTGGTTAGAGCAGGAGACTCATAATCTCTTGGTCCCAGGTTCGAGTCCTGGTGGGCCCACCATATTTATCAAGCACTTAGAGTCATTCTACCTTCCGTCACTTTTAGGCTGTGTGTAATCTGTGTGTAATTGTGCCAGGCGTTTCTTCCATTTGAGCCCTGCTTTCTGTTTACATCTTATTGAAGATGTAAACGAAATGTGGTAAACTGTTTACATGTTCTTGATCTTGTAAACAGAGAGGTGACATGAATATTGGCCGCCACATCAAGCAACCTGAAGGCTATGAGGCATTTATACCCGCTCCATTTCCTCCTACGGAAGAATCCTCCTTTTCTACCAAGATCATCCAAAAAGCAAGTCAGGCCACCCTGCTTTTAGGAAAACTAGACGGAATAACCCAACTGTTACCAGACGTAGATTTTTTTCTTTTTATGTATCTCTGCAAAGATGCCGCATCATCAAGTCAAATTGAAGGAACACGAGCTACAATGATCGATGCTATTGAAGCAGTATCGAAAACATCCGAAAACTTACCAGAAGATGTCAATGATATTTCACACTACATTCATGCGCTCAATTATGGCCTTGAGCGATTAAAAGACTTCCCCTTAAGTCTTCGTGTCATCAAAGAAGTACACAAAGAATTGATGGTGGATGCCAGAGCAACTCATTTTTCAGACCCAGGAAATTTTCGACGAACCCAAAATTGGATCAGTGGTGTTTCACCAAAAGATGCCCTATTTGTACCACCTCCAGCGCATGAAATGCTTCGTGCCATGGGAGATCTAGAAAAATTCTTCCATACAAAAGATGATATCTTGCCGATTATAAAAGCAGGAATAATTCACGCTCAATTTGAAACGATACATCCCTTTTTAGATGGCAATGGGCGAACGGGAAGAATGTTGATTACACTTTTTATATGGTTGGAAAAACTACTAGAACGCCCTGTACTTTTTTTATCTTCTTACTTCAAAAAGCATCAAAAAACGTATTATGCTCGCCTTGATGACTACCATAATAACAAAGCAGAAAACTGGCTCGATTTCTTTTTGGAAGGAATAATAGATACCGCACAAGAGGCGATTAAAACTGTTAAAAAAATTACCATCCTTCGTGAAGAAGACATGAAAAAAATTCATGCTCTGGGAAGACCTGCCGCTAAAAGCACAGCCTTAATTTTATGTGAGCTTTATAAATTACCCATCGTCAACATAAATAATATACAAACATGGACTAAATACACGCGCCAAGGCGCCCAAAAAACAATAGATCGTTTCGTTAATTTAGGGATTTTAGAATTAAAAGATGAACATAAAACTTATGGGCGGTCTTTTGTTTATCGAAGGTATGTAGATATTTTTAGCGACTAGGGAGCAAGAATTCAATATGTTTCATGGAATACAATATTTATTGTATGAAACACAATATATCTGGACGACTTACCTGGGAAAGATCATTAATTTTTTTGGTATTTTCGGCGGAATTCTCTATCTTCCAAATCTTTATTTTGATTTTTTAAATAAATACAAAAATCGGAATCGTATTATTATTCATAAAGCAATTTTCAAGGGTGATGGAGCTTTGCTCAAGTTAGAAAATCTTAGCAGCAATGATGACTCCATCAAACCAACTATTTTCATTGAGGGCATCGGAACCCATGGAGCTGTTCAACAAAACCTTATAGTGCCTCCAAATACCAATCGCAAACTTCCATCCTGCCAAGAAATCATAATCGAGGCGAAATGCGAATCTGCACTCTTAGCACTGTGATATATAACACTCACTATTCAACCAACAAAAGCAAAGGCGAAAAAATTAGATTCATAAAGCGCAATGAAATATTTAATGGATACCGCCTTTATTTCATTATAAGAAAATTTTTATTTCGGTATGGCCTAATTAAAATTTAGAGAATTTAATAATGATACAAATAAAAAATACTTAACAATAAAGTTTAACGCTATATCTGCTTAAGAATAAACTCCCACCCATGCACAAGCTCGCTTAAAGCTTCTGAAACATTTTGATTTTCAGGAAGGATTAAGTCGTACAATCCTTTGCCTCCGACAGCAATACAAACTGATCCAAGCGATACTTCAGGATCAAAACCTCCTTGTAGCCACTCTTTACGTTTTTCAAGCTTCATGCACTTTCTATGTTTAAGCGATTCAGCAATGAGGCTATTAAGCTTAAAAGCGGGCCAATAATTTTTTAAATCAGAAATGTAATTTTGTGTAACAGCAATCCTGATAATATTTGTATTAGGCAACATATGAGATGGATTTTTAATTGCTATTTCAAAATGATTTTTTATGTGATCCGCCATACTATGCGCCATGAGAGAAGCAATAGTTCCACAATAAAAAATATCCTCCTCATTATTTTCATTTCTTGCTTGTTGATAAGCTTTATATGATCGCAGAACATACTTCATATAAAAGTCTCGCGGATTATCATTTGATAGCTTAATGGGAACGATTGTCATAAGTTTTTCTCCGAAAAATATATTTAATTAAGCCGCCTCTTCAAACTGATATCTCTTCTCGAGCTTGTCCATCGCCGCTTGAATATGCGCACCATTTTGATGAGCATATCGAACCACCATTTGTAATGTTTTATGGCCCGAAATTCTTTGAACAGTAGGAAGATCAACGCCAGCCTGAACTAAGTGAGTAATTGCAGTATGTCGTAATGTATGTCGCACAACTTCCTTCGGATCTAAACCTGCTCGCACTACAACTCGTCTAAATGCTTTTTCAATACTCATTGCATGACCAGTGGAAGAACGCTTTGCAGGAAACAACCAAGTTTGTTCTGGAGAAATGTCTTTAAGATAATTTTTCAAAAAAATTGCCAAATTTTCTGTCATCGGCTGCTCTCTTTTTCCAGCTTTAGCAACTGGAATAAAAATAATACGTTTTTCAAAATCAATATGCTCAATTTTGATAGAGAGAATTTCCATGCGCCGCATACTTGTCGCTAAACCAATCATGAAAAACGGATAAATATATGCGCACTCATCTTTTTTTGCTGATTCAAGAATGTCGCCCGTCTGTTCAATTGTTAAATAAACTATTCGACCGTTATCTTCTTTGAATTTTTTAATTAAGCATGGCTTATGTTCTAGCCACTTCCACTCTACTGCTTTGTTTAAAAAATGCGAAAGCCCAGCCAATTCTCGATTAATTGTTGAATTTTTAGTTTTTGTTTCCGCGCGAGCTTTTTTGTAACGCTCAATATCAAAACTACTAATTTGAGCAAGTAGTTTATTTTCAAAAAATGGACAAAGATATAATTTAAAACGAACCTCTTTTCTATCGATATCTTTTCCATCACTCTCTCTTAATTTTTGAATATATTTTTCGGCAGCTTGCCGAAAACCTAAAATAATTTTTCGGCCTTTAGGAAGATTGAATCTATTTTGCCTAGCATCCTCACGTAACTTAGAGATAAGCTGCTCAGCTTCTTGGCGACCTACTCCTTGGGATTCTTTTCCCACTAACCGATGTATTCGCTGACCATCAACCATAATATTGATGAGATACTTTCCATCCCCATTCTTTAATCTTCTAAAAATAATACCGTGCTCGCTAATTCTCTTTGTGCACTGGAGTTTACGGATGTTCACTCTGGTTAGCTTTGTGAATTTAATCATTGGGTCGTCTCCTTAAATAATTTAGATGATCCTATCATAATATTTAAAAAAATCTTTTTACATCGAATTGTACTAATTAATACGGACTGGTATTAGTTCATAGTGGTTTATTTTAGACTCACAAAGTTCTCGGAAGTTCTCTTAAAAACACGCACGCTGTTTTTTGATACGAAATAATTTGCTTTTGCAAATTTACTGCTCTAGGATTTTCGTGATGTATATTTTAGTTGTTTTAATCATAAATCTTGGAGGTTATTACTAATGACATTACATACAAACCCGATTGCATCTGCACCTGTCTATATGTTTCCCGATGAACGATTGGACGTTCACAATGCTGCGAATTATTTAGGTTTGAAAGAAAAGACTCTAGCAATGATGCGTAGCAAAGGTGTAGGTCCTAAATTCATCAAACGTGGCCGCGTATTTTATTTCAAAGAGGATTTGGATTTTTGGTTGAATGCTGACGGACGATTTGTCAGCACAGCACAAAGTTTTCACGGCACTCGCGCAGCTCGATAACCATGAAATCAAAACTCATTTTTATCGCTATCGACTGGGATAGCTTTAACTATTTCAAACGACATAAAAGCGCTTGTTTATTCCACCGCGAACTACGAGCGCTTTCGTTTTGCTATCAACAGGAAATCTGGGTGTTGTATTCAGATACGAAATACTTGGAATCTGCTATGCACTTCGCAAGACAAGTTCAGCAAGCCGGTAGTGCTAAAGTCCTCGTCATCCTAATTAACGCTTCTTAAATTTGGAGAACTCTTATGAAAACAGGAATAATAGAATTACCATCAATCGCCCATGCTGATGCTTGGGATGACCCTATATTTTTTAATGAATACGATACACCTGATATTCCCGCATGTTTATTGCCTGGCGTGTTTCATGACTTTGCTCAAGCATTAGCTGAGTCGGTGGAGGTTCCCGAAGCATTATGTGTGATGGCTGTCTTAGGCATTATTTCATCTGTGACCTCTAAATTCTGCAAAGTCTCACCCTTCGAGGGTTGGGAAGAGCCCGTTAATATTTACACGTTAATTGCTCTCCCTCCGGCAAACCATAAAAGTATTGTGCTCGCTCGCTGCAAAGAACCTTTAGTAGAGTGGGAACAAGAACAGGAAAAAGTATTTCGCAGCAAAATAAAACAATATATTTCGGAGCGTAAAACTCAGGAGAAAATTATTGAAGGATTGAGAACTAAAGCATCAAAAATAGAAGATTTAAATGAACAACAAAGATTAATCCATGAAATAACTTCAAAAGAATCTGCGTTAGAAGAAACGCCGGTTGCTCCACAATTATTTGTAAACGATGTTACACCCGAATCACTCACAACAATCTTGAGTGAACAAAACGGACGGCTCGCAATATTTTCTGATGAAGGCGGTGTATTAGAAACATTAGGCGGGCTTTACAGTAATGGCGCAGCAAACGTAGATATTTTATTGAAGGGAATTGATGGCGGAGAAATTCGTGTGCGACGTAAAGACAAAAATATTTCTCTTAATCCATATTTAACAATGGTGTTAGCGGTTCAGCCAATCATTATCCAAAATTTAATTTCCAAACAAGCTTACACAGGCAACGGAATGGTCGAACGATTTTTGTATGTACTACCTCATAGCAAACTGGGTTATCGCACGCATGACAAACCCGCACTGACAAAAGAACTTCGATCAACCTATTGTGCGAAGATTAAAGCGTTCCTTGACGAGATCTCAGCTGAGAAGATATTCACCCTCACCCCAGATGCAAAAAACGCCTGGAAGCAATTTCAGCACGAAATAGAAATTGAACTTCGACCTGATGGTAAATTAGGAAACTGCCAAGGATGGGGCGGAAAGATTTGTGGGTTCACACTTCGAATCGCAGGACTGCTTCATATTGCCGAACACGGAACACGACTCGCTGAAATTAATTCTCAAACCATGAACCGCGCAATTGCGATTTCAGAACTGCTCATTCCTCATACACTTGCTGCTTTCGGATTGATGGCAATGGACGAAGCCACTGAAGATGCCAAATGGATCTGGGAATGGATTTTGACGAAAGGCGAATCGTCATTTGGCAAAACAGAATTATTAAAGCGAACTCGAAACAAAAAACTTGGAAGAAATGAACGTCTTAATAAAGCACTCCAGGTTTTAAGAAATAGAAATCTTATCAGCGCTCCTCTCAAACTTCCGACTCGTAAACCTACGACAGTTTACTACGTTCATCCCATAGCTTTGTCCAAAGAACAAACCGAAGTACTTCATTAAACCTGCCGCCAGATCTTTCAAGAACTAAGCCCGAACCATGGGCTTAGTTCGCACAATAAACGAAGTTTGTATAAGTGCGCTCTTAGACGGTTTGAAATTTTTAAGGGGTAAGCTTTAAATTTTTGGACTGGTCATCTAACAAGAAAAAGTGAAATAAGTGATATAAGTAAAACTGGGAAGACCTGATTATTGGGATCAACCAGAACCTAAAAGCACAAAGTTGTGACGCAACATGTAAGTGCGCCTTTGGACGATTCGAAGATTTTTGATTTTTTTTTGAGACAAGAATTCATTAGAACTCAAAATCACTTATATCACTTATTTCACTTTTTCTTGTCTCAAAAGATTTTAAAAAACATAACTTTCACCAACCGAAACCTCAACCCGTCCAAAGGCGCACTTACACAAACTATCGTTTGTTGTGCTCCCATCCACCCCCGACTGTCTAAAAGCGCATCTATACATTGCTTCGCAAAGTTGTAGGAGAAGCGTGGTTTGAGTAGATGCCACTGTGGTTCTAAGCTATGCTTTGCGTGTTGAACCTAACGTGGGGAGCCTGAATGAATACTGTGCTAATTACAGGTGCCAATAAAGGCATTGGTCGTGAAATGGTCGAGCAGTATCATCAAGAAGGTTGGTACGTCATCGCTTGTACTCGAAAACCCGATCAACTTGAACACAAAGATGAAAGACTGCAGATTTTAGAAATTGATGTGACTCAACCCGAGGACATTAAAAAATTAAGCGGAGTCATCAAAGATTTATCGATCGATATTTTAATAAATAATGCTGGGGTATGGGGACCGTCGGAACAAAATGTAGGTTCCATCGATTGTGAATCTTGGTTAAAGGCATTCAAAGTTAATACAATTGCACCACTTCTGATTGCCCAAACTCTCTTGCCACAAATTGCCAAAAGTAAATTAAAGATTATTGCCAACATGAGCAGCACCATGGGAAGCATTAACGAAAATACAAGTGGGGGCGATTATGTTTATCGTTCTAGCAAAGCTGCATTAAACATGGTTACAAAAACGTTATCAGTGGATTTAAAAAATGATGGCGTCACTGTTATTTCATTGCACCCCGGGTGGGTAAAAACAGATATGGGTGGTACAGGTGCGCTTCTTACTCCTGAAGAAAGTGTTAAAGGAATTAGAAAAGTATTAGCGTCTGTCCGTCTTGAAGACAGCGGTAGTTTTATACGATACGACGGAAATAAAGCCTCTTGGTAGGTGTAAAGGAGTAATGCAAAAATGGTAACTCTAAAAAAATCACACCCCGCCTGTTCAGTTAAAGAAGGAACTTGGGAAGATTTTCGCCATGATGTTAAAAAGGTTAATCCCAAATTATTTGAAATTATAGAAAAGATAAGCCCTAGCAATAAATATAAGTTACTAGAAGTAACTTACGTATATGGAGAAAAAATCACGGATATGGGAACAATATGCCTTCCCGATAAAAACGGACGAACTGTCCGACTAGATGATCCTACATTGCCAGAAAAATATCGCGAGCAACTAGGTTACTGCCCCACCCCACTTATTCTTCAACTTACCAAAACAGCCGAAGTGTTTGTAGATACCGGTGAGCGAATCGTACCGTTGAATATTTTTACACCCGGAGATTTATATGGGTTATTTGAAGCGATTATGCCTTTAACGAATTGCCCAATTGCTCCTTGCTGGAGTGTAACCGCAGGGGCGCGTTCTGTTTTTATGGGAGCAACAGTTTCTAATTCAATTGGTCAGCGCAAATTAAGAGAAACCTACGGCGTACGTCAAGAACCACCTAAAAAATTAATGGATGAATGGCACACCATAAAAATGATTGGCAATCATAACAATGAAGATTCGCCATGGACATGCAAGCTGCTTCTCTTCACAAAAGATTGGCTCGAAGAACGCGAAGACGATTTAGGATGGTTAGGCTTTCATTATTATCTTCTTAAGCAAAGCTGGAATCAGTCAAAATATATGCGTAGTAAAAGTGAACTCAGCATTATGTGGGAAGCTTTCGCATCTGCTATTCGAACTCGGAATTTAAAACCGGGGCCTTATATTCTCGGTACAATTATGCACAATATATTTTTGGCTAATGGTGCAATTCCAGGTTTTATTCCCGTTGATACTAGTCAACTTCTTTTACCGTCACGATCAGTAGAAGAAGCTTATCAAAATATTTATGGATTAAAAGAATACGCCCCCATCATCATGGCTCCTTGGCGACTGGGCGCACAAGAAAAACATCATACGGTATATTACTCTCTCGCTTACCCCACCATGCTGGAAAGTACGCCTGCCATTCGTCATGCACTCAGCATTATTTCAGAATTAAGAGACACAAAAATGTTAATGCAAACATTGGAAACAGTCTTAAAGCAGCATGGTGACTTAACATATCAATACATTAAAAAAACTCACTTTGAGTATTTCCATACAGAAGAAGATCAATTCAAAGAAATTGGCGATAGCAAAGATATAACAAACGGAGATTCAAATTTAGTTGAATGTACAGCTCGATTTGATGGAAAAATATTTCCATACAAAGGGCCATTTTTTATGGGGGTGCATTAGAGTCACAAGAAATTCAGATTAAAGTTTTATCTATAGCTGTGCTAGGACGGTGAGCCCTAGCTAATAAAAACCAATCTGTAACTCATATCCGGTGAGAATTAACATGATGGGTAACACTTCAATTACGGGGAGTAATCTACCCGTACTAAATGCTGTATGTAATGCTGTCAAAAGAGCAGGTGCACCTTCATTGGGGAAGGTTCTGTTTGTGTGCGTGCAACATTTACTTTACACGTCAACTACTCTGTTTGAAAAGCTTATCCAATTAGGTACAAATCCTGACAATATATTCCTAATGGGTAAACATTATTCTTTATGTGAAGATGTTGCTTTTAAATTAAAAAGCATGGGAATTCAATTACAACCATTAACACCCCTCGCCGACTTTGGTGAATATACTTCGGTTTTTAAACAAGATGTATCAAATATGTGGCATCGTGTTCAAGGACATATCCAAACCCATCAAAACAATATTGATTGTATTGTTGTATTAGATGATGGTGGCAGATGTTTAGAGCGATTAGCTGAAGATAGCATCTCGAAAATACCTATCATTGGCATTGAACAAACTACTGCTGGCCTTTTTAATCATGAAAACTTTAATTCTTTAATTCCATTTATTGATATCGCAACATGTGCAGCAAAAATCCATTTAGAACCTGATTCCATCGCAGATGCCCTTCTATCCAAAATAAAAAATAAATTAGCGGCAAAAAAAGGAACAATACGATGTGGCGTTGTCGGGCTAGGCACTATTGGAAAAGCTGTTGCAAAAAAACTTCTCTCCCTTGGGTATAAGGTTTACGGGTACGACAACAATAATATGTCAAAAATTAATTTCTCAGAACCTCCTTTTATTTTATGCAACAATCTTCAGGATATATTTCAAAGATCAAACTTTATTTTCGGATGTACAGGAAGAGACCTGACTTCAGACTTAAAAATACTTGAATTAATTGATGAAGACAAAACATTTCTCAGTTGTACCTCGGAAGATAAAGAATTTTTGAATTTACTCAAAAATATATCGAAATTTCCTAGCAATAAAAAAAATCAAAATCCATTGAACGATGTAAATCTCAAACTTCCAAATGGAAAAAATATAACAATTTTAAAAGGTGGCTTTCCCATCAACTTTGATGACACAGGTGAATCCGCGAGCCCTGAAAAAATCCAGCTAACAAGAGGGCTACTATTGGCAGGAGTCATTCAAGCTGTTGCAACTCTCCCTCAGCTTATTAACGATAAAATAACTGGACGAATAATGTTGCATCCAGAATGCCAAAAATTTGTTGCAAGTGAGTGGCTAAAACTCACTCCTAACAATCACAGTAATTTTAGTGACCTAAGTTGGGTAATAGAAAATTCTAACGGCGCTCATTATCACAGCCAGTATCTCTCAAAATGTTTTGGTTCCACTCAAAGCGAACCGGAAAAAGCCGCCGCATGACTGGGCTTAGATAATTTTTTACCTCGAAAATCCATGACGATTATTTAGGCAAAAAATGGCATTTTAAGACTTTTTCTAGTGTGTTTATATATGCTCCGTGACCTACAAGGGTTCACGAGATAAAAATCCACACTAGGAGAAGGAACATGGAAGTCGTAAACAACGCAGTACAGAACGGAAGCACACAAGGTAGTATCACTACAAAGTCATATCTACCTGCGTCAAAACCTTCCGACAAGCTAAGTCAAAACGGTAATCTTACTTTAACTCGTCGTATTCATGAGTCTATTATGATTGGTGACAACATAACACTGACCATTATGGAAGTAAGCGGAAATCAAGTCGCACTCACTATTAACGCCCCCAAAGCTATTCCTGTTAACCGATTAGATATTTATAAAAAAATCTGTGAAAGGAAGACATCAACTCAGTAACTGTATTTTATATTTTTCAGAAAGGATGCCGAATATGCAAATAAATCACATAAACTTTTTCTGTGATAAGCGCTCAAAAAACATTGTTAACAAAAAATCTAATAATAAAAATCATCTTAAAAAGAAGACGTTCATTCGGCCCCCTAAAATATTGGTGATTGAAGACAGCCTTATGATTCAAAAACTTAATATGATGAGCCTGGAATCCATTGGCTGTAATTCTAAGCTTGCACCAAATGCAACGATGGCATTAGAAATGTTCATTGATGACTATGACCTTATTTTAAGTGACATTGGCCTGCCTGATAAAAACGGGAAAGAAATAGCAAAAGCCATAAGGCAGTACGAAAAAGAAGCAGGCTGCAAACGTAACATCCTCATTGCTTTAACTTCAGATAGCTCCGAGTTACAAGATTGCCTCACATCTGGATTCGACGATTTTTACGTCAAGCCTCTTTTAATGGAATCTATGCAGGAGATGTTAATGCGATGGCTACCGCATCTTGTGAGTTCCCAACAAAAACCAATGACTTAAAGAAAAGAATATCTACTGGTACACCTGCTTTTGTGGGTTAACCGGATTTCTAATAATGCGATAGCTTTTATTGGAATTAACCAACAAGAACACAGGTGTACCAGTATATGTTTTTTCCAATAATTTTTACTAGAAGGATGTCATGAGAACTGAAACTGGAATAATGAAAATTTTTATCAATGGATTTCACATTGAAATCTTGCGAATTAAAGCGAAAAAAAGAAGGTTTTGGAGGGCAAAAATATTTAACAATAACAAACGATTTGTAAAGGAATTTTTTGACTCCAACCGAGGATTTGTAAAATTCAAAGCCATCAAATGGATTAAAAATAAAAATCACCAAAAACGAAGTTAATATTTATTAATACAAGGATGTTTAACATGAATGACGAAAACATAACACAAGAAAATATGGGAATTTCTTTTTTCCATTTTCAAACCGCACTTTTCTATATCAATAAAAATTCTACGTTAGCAAAAAATGAGTTTACGATTCTCAAAAACCTCATTGAAGAAAAAAAATCTCAACAATCATTCGCTCATCAAAATCTTACAAGCTATGCTGATCAACTTCCTATTCTTTTTGATTTGATGGCTCTTTTCCCACGCATTGAGCCCTATTGTGAATTCGTTGATGAAGCACTTTTAGCACAAATAAACACCTCCCTGAAAAAAATAAATTCAACCATAAAAAATGGATTTAAAAGTTGCAATTCTCAACTCCTTCAATCTTATGCGCAAAGTTTGAGTGAGGAAGCGGCTTATTTCGAAAACACAAAATCAGAATTAATAAAGTTAATTGGCTACATCTACGATAAACTGGAATGGTTCATTCTGTTTTACAAACAAGCAGACTGGAAATCAAAAGAAGATTTCTTTTCAACCGTTGCTCGAACCCCTCAAATATTAGCAGCGGTCCAACCTTGGATTGATATTGCTGAAGAACAACAATTAAACTGGGAAACAGCTATGGCCAAAAGTATATGTTCTTTATCCGACCCGACGATTCAAAAAATCGAAAAAAGAATTTATCAATAATTAAAGTTACCAAGGGCCAATTCCATCCCATGCGCTCTCAATAACAGAACTCATTAATCGGTAATGAATGTTTGAATCTACTATATCGCGAAATTTTTTTTGCATGTTTTCGAACGTTTTTGGCTCGATTTGTTCGCCATAAGTTTTTATAGCTTGTTCAGCCATCTCTATTTCTTTTGCATATTTAATACAATTATTTTCATAATATTCTATATGCTCTAAAGGCGACACATCTGACGTTGGCTCTAACGAAAAGAAAAAGTCCAACGCTTCCTCCACTTGACCCCTCGAAACTGCCCCACCAGCATAGAAAAAACCACGCATTATCATCTTGCCATACCTCCCAAGCCCTGCATTGGAAACCTAGATTTTAATACCTTACCTATGAATTTTCACGGCTTTTTGAATGATTTTCAGCATAAAACACAGCATTTAGGGTATAATCTCCAAACAGAACACTAAGGTGAAAACATAAGAACCCTGGGGTAAGCAAATAATGGAACAACTAAAAGAAGTCCAAGAAGAATTGGCTGAAAAAAAATCAGTGTATGACTATGACAAAATTTGTGATTTTTTTGAGGCTTATGAAGAAACAAAACGTGCTGGCGAAAAAGGAAGTCCGTACATCGATACCGACAGCAAATATGTAATTCGGTATTCGTTTAGCAGCAAGGATTTTATTCAATTTATCCTTAAAGAAGAGCTTCCTGAGCGAATTGAAGGCAAAAACGAAGAAATTGATATTTTTAATATCCATGAACTTAAATTGCATATTTGTCTACCTGAAGAGGATCCTAAGATCTATAGGCAAGGCTGGCAGATAGTCGTTGATATATTGACACTTTATGACGCAGCTAATTTTAAATTCATAAAACGCGGAAAACTTATGTCCTCTAAACAAGGGCAAGAAGGAAAAGATATAACAGTCTATGTTGATGCTGATAACCGAAATGTAGAAGACGTAGAAGACAAAAGGGGCTGGAAATTTATAATTAGCGAAATAAATAAAGCACTCATTTTGGCAAATATACCTCCTGGAAAACGGCCGCCCTACACAGAAGAAAAACAGGAAAAATACATTACCAATTGTGAATATATTAGTTATCGATACGAAAAAGGTATACCACCACGTGATCCGTTGGCAAGTATAGCGCTTAAAAGTAAGGAAGAAATAATGTGGGAACACAATGTAGTAAACCTACAAACCATCGATAACAATGTTAATGACCGGCAAAATGTATCCAAATGTTGTTGTAAATGATGAGGAATAAAGAATGAAAGAGTCCACACTTAAAGCACTTCAGCCATTTGAAATAACGGGCGCAATAATAGATAACGCAACTCAATTGCATCTAATGTTTAACAATACTAAAGATGCTGAAGAATTTACGAAAATCTTATCTGGTACAAAAAGAGTAGCTGATATTGATCTAGGCAAACGACACTTTACGATAGGGTTTACCGCAAATAAATCCAAGGTTGCTATAAGTGGGAATCTTTATAATGCAGTCGATCTCATTGAAGAGTGCAATCTCATCAGTGAAAGCTCTTTAAAAAACCACATACGTGAGACTGATCTGAACATTGCAGTAGAAAATAGCAAAGAAGTTGTGCTTCAACAGAAAAAAGTTGAAAGAGCAAAATCTCAAGAAAAAACACCTGAACAACTTCTTCCCAGATTCAGCATTGCAGTATCTCCGCCTACGGCGAAGAAAGGCGTATCGTGTTTTTGCGTTAGAAAGAATAAAAAATAGCTTTTAGCCTTACATTTCTGTTTCACATGTCAATTAATGAGCTAGCTTTCACCTTGAGATTGAACACCTTATCTTCGCTTACATTTAGAAAATACTTATAAAAAAATTTACTCACGGGAGTTAAATCAACATCGCGCCCCCTTTTTTCAACAGGCCAAACCTCCGTATGGAATCTATCTACATACTCCCTGAATTTCTTTGGCAAGGATTTGAGTACTGTTACAAACGAGCAGTTCCATGCCCTTTGATTAGCAATAAGTCTTTTTAACGTGATCCCCAGAATATATCTGATCTCACACATGCTACAGTCCTGAAGTGCATAGTTTAAACTTCGACGCGTGGCATTTCCGAGACGTGTGGAAGCCCAAAGATATGGTGCATATAGACGATAATATGCCAACATATGTTCCAGCTGCTTTAAACATTCAAAAAGACTAACTTCTTTCCAAAGCTCCACACATTCATCAATGTCTTCAACGGCAGTTAGATTTTTAGGATCACTCAGTTCACTAACAAGAGGATCAATATGCTGATGCTCCTCAGATGAAATCGATTTAATATTTAACTCCCAGATCGTTTTAAAATAATTTGAAATTTTTATACCATCAACACCTATTTTAAAAATATCCGACGGATTATGCGCACTGTAAACAATAAATTTATTTTCATGAAGATGATGCAGTATCATTTCTGTATATTCCCTGGTCGGCGCAAGATCCTCTACCACATTATCTAAAGGCCAAATAAGTTGGTACGCTTCTGAAAAACAAGTAGAAAGAAGTGAACCAAGATATAAACGATCACGCAATGTGATTTTATTCTCAGATACAGCATCTTTTTTTATGTCTTTATAATTCGCCCTGATCAAAACGAGTTCGGCATGTTTTTTCTGCTCAATTATTTTCGTACAACCAGCACACAAACAGCTTTTATGAGTAATATGATGACAACTTACACACATCGGCGGAGATGATCGGGGAATACACGCAGTGCTCTTAGGCACACGATACATTGGAGAATTACAACGAGGACATATTTCATCCTCAATATAAATTATAGGGAAAAGAGTCTCTATTTTTTGCACCGAAATATTTAGGCGAAACTCTTCAATAAGAGTGCGCTTTTTTCCACCTAAATAATAGCGAATAATAAGTTCTCTTATTTGCTGTTCATCGAGATGTCGCAATCCTTGACCTATGGCTCCTAGCTTGAACGAATATTTTGTAAGCAATTCGTAAAGATCACCTCTTAAAGCCCAAACAAGATTCTCAGGATCATTTAAAATTTCTTTATTTATATCGATTTGATTACCCTCCTCAATTAAAATACGGCCAGACTATACAATTGTACAGATTCACCAACTCAAGGAGGAAGCTCTCATGATCAAAAAAGGGGGTTGCCGCAGAAAAAGAAAATGACCTTACCTAAACAAAGAACAAAACGATATTTTCTACTTAACAGCTAGAACACTTTTGACTAAGTCTTTTTAAGTCAGAAGAAAACGGTTTGCTGTGTTGATTCATTTCTGCAAAACAAGAAATGATTTTTATCATCCAAGATGGGAGCGCCCTGTTAATTTGATAATACATCCAAGTACCCCGACGAGTTGCAATCACGAGTTTGTGCTTTCGTAGTAAAGCTAAATGCCTCGATATTTTTGGCTGTATCATTTTTAAAGCATCCATAAGATCACAAACGCATAACTCTCCTTTCTGCTGAAGCAAAAAAAGGCACCGCAAACGCGTTTCGTCTGACAATAATGTAAAAAAAGTTTCGGATTTTAGCATGCTCAAATTTATAACACTTTTTAGTTTTGATTTATAGGTTTAGGAGAATTGAAATAACCCTATTCTTACAATTTAGGTGTCCACTGCTTAGTCGGCTTTAGTTCATCCATTAGAGTAGCAATATGCTTACCTATCTCATCTCGCACTTTGGCAAATGTCTTCATAATTTGAGCCTCATCTCCGGTAGCTTTTGCCGGATCTTCAAAGGGGTAATGTCTTTTTTGTTTATTCGGAGGAAGCACCGGACAATGTTCATCAGCATGACCACACAAAGTGATAACAAGATCGGCCCACTCCAACATTTCCTTGGTGAGCACCTTCGATTGTTGCTGAGAAATATCAATCCCGATCTCTTTCATTGTTTGGACAGCACGTGGATTAACACCGTGCGCTACTAACCCTGCGGATTGAATTTCACAAAATCCATCACCAAACCGTTTTGCATAGCCTTCAGCAATTTGAGAGCGACACGCATTACCCGTACAAACAAATAAAATTTTCATCACTTAATCCTCACTGTTAATTCGCTGTCGCCATAATAATCCTCCTCCCAACAAATAAAAGTATTCAATCATCGAATCTCTCATCTGCTGGGAGAAACGCTTAACAATTACTTATTTTTTTGTTGGACAACACCCGGAACCAGGTTTACAACTCGACAACTCTTGGCCTTGCACAATGGGTGTTTGTTGCTTACTGCTTGAATCATAAAATCCACGACCTAATGTAGGTGAAACACTTCCTTTTTCGACTGCTTGTTTTAACTCTAAGCTTGGTCGATACGCTTCAATGACCGCTGAAGCAACATAATTTTCGACACCGCTCGTTGACCAGTCCTTGATAAACGAACGACTTTCCTCTTTTACGTCAATTTTAATATTTTCTAAACCCGCATCTTTTAATGCTTGTCTAAGTTCTTCAATCGGCGTTGCACCCGCCATACATCCATTATAAAGAGCTAAATCTCTTTTAATATTTTCAGGTAAAGGACTTGTTGCTACAAGATCGGAAATAATTAAACGGCCACCCGGCTTTAAAACTCGAGCAGCTTCTTTAAAAACTTGAGGCTTATCAGTAGAGAGATTAATAACGCAATTAGAAATGATAACATCAACACTGCTATTTTCTACCGGCAGATGTTCAATTTCACCTAATCGAAATTCTACGTTTGTATATCCGCCTTTTTTTGCATTTAATCGTGCTTTATTTAGCATTTCATGCGTCATATCTACACCAATTACTCGGCCTGTTCCCGCGAGCTGTCTTGCCGCTAAGAAGCAATCAAATCCACCACCACTGCCTAGATCGAGAACAGTTTCTCCGGCTTTTAATCCAGCAATTGCAGTAGGATTTCCACAACCCAGTCCCATATTTGCACCTGTAGGAACACTTGAAATATCGCCTTCAGAATATCCAAGCTGCGTAGAATATTCCGCTCCTTTACTAGGTCCTGTGCCACAACAACTTTTTTCTGTACCGCAACTCTCACTTTCGTTATCCGCTATCGCAACTTTGGCATACGCTTCTCGAACACTCTTTTTAATCTCAACATCTTTCTCTAAATCTTGTGCTTGCATAATACGACTCCTCATAGAATTAAACGGCAGATCATCAATGGATTTTCCATGGGAAATTTGGTGAGAATATGTTCGTTGCATTAGATTTTTTTTGGTTAAGTATTTTGGCGATAATGAACTAAATGTACCCAGTCCTTTTCTTAGGCTCAGTACAGTGCTACGCAATTCCTTCATGGTTAATCTCCTCTGAATCTCAAGTAGTGCAAAATTGAAATGAACCCACAATTTTGTAACCGAGATAATTATATATGTATTTTCATATATATGTAAATACACATATACCGATTATTCACCCACCGCTGGAATTACAATGATGGGCGCTATGATATAGCAGAAGGATTCACTCTTAATCGTTTAATAATGGGACAATCGCGCGCAGCCATTTGTTTATGACAAACATTATCGAGATCTTCTAATAATATGGTGAGTTTTTGTAAATGTAGTATTTTTTCTTGTATGCTTTTTAACTTCTCGTGGATGAGATTTTTTACAGCTTTGTTGGGCTCGCCGTTATCGATCATGAAAAATAGTGCCTTTATTTCCTCTAATGTAAATCCTGCATTTTTTGTGTTTAATATAAAATGTAATCGTGAAAGATCTTCTTCTTTATAAACGCGATATCCACTCTCGCCTCGAAAAGAGGGATGAAGTAAGCCGATTTTTTGATAATGCCTCAACGTGACAGTCGTAATGCCATAGCGCTTTGCCACTGTTCCTATCGTATAATGTGTAGTGCTCATAAAAGCTCCTTGACCTTAACCTTAAGGTTAAAGTTTAGAATGCTCCCCAACAAATATCAACATGGAACCTAAACTATGACAGCCGCCATCTGCTCAAGCTGCGATAAGCCCGCAAATGAAGAAAATAGCTACGTTCGCAGTTTGCTACACAAAACACTTTTTGCTGGAGCTATCGGGATACCACTTTTTGTCATGGCAATGCTAAACATCTCAACTGGTCATGATACAAATCTTGTTATTGCCACGCTTACTTTAATTATCCTAATTTATTCCGGTGGTCATTTCTTTAGAGGCGGATGGAATGCACTACGTATTCAGCAAGCCAATATGGATACGTTAATTGCTTTAGGAACAGGTGTCGCATGGCTATATTCGACCAGTGTTGTATTATTTCCAAATTATTTTCCTCCACTAGCAAGGCACATGTATTTTGAAGCTGCAGCCGTCATTATTACTTTAATTAACTTAGGTGCATTATTAGAATTACGCGCGCGCCAAAATACCTCTTCCGCCATTAAACGATTAATTGGCTTACAGCCTAAAACAGCAAGGGTTATCAGAAATAATCAAGAACTCGATATTCCCATTGAAACTGTTCAAATTGGCGATATGCTGCGTGTACGACCCGGCGAAAAAATTCCCGTGGATGGTATATTAATCGAAGGATATTCAAGCGTGGATGAATCCATGCTCACAGGCGAACCACTTCCTGTTGAAAAAACGGTTAACAGCATCCTCACCGGAGCAACATTAAATAAATCCGGAACTTTTATTTTTAAAGCGACAAAAATTGGTTCGGATACTGTTTTAGCAAAAATCATTGGGATCGTTCAACAAGCACAAAGCTCAAAACCTGCAATAGCCCGTCTTGCAGATCAAATCTCCGCTATCTTTGTTCCTATTGTGATGATTATCGCAATTTTAACAGCCCTAATCTGGTTTAATTTTGGACCCGAACCCAACGTTGCATATATATTAGTGACTGCCATGTCTGTATTAATTATTGCATGTCCGTGTGCATTAGGATTGGCCGTCCCTATTTCTGTCATGGTAGGAATAGGAAAAGCCGCAGAATATGGAATACTCATTCGTCATGGCGATGCGCTTCAACAGGCCAGTCAATTACAAATTCTTGTACTCGATAAAACCGGAACTGTCACTACTGGCAAACCGAGTTTGGCGGAAATTCATCCGATGAAATCTTGGGATGAAAAAGCTTTATTACAACTCGCAGCAAGTGTAGAAGTAGGCTCTGAACACGCTTTAGCTGAAGCAATTGTAGAAGCTGCGAAAGAACGTAATATTACTCTGCTGCCTACGAATCAGTTTGAAACACTTCCAGGCCGTGGTGCGATTGCCGTAATCAACAATCAAAAAATATATCTCGGCAATCAAGCACTTATGGAACAACAACACATTGCTCTTGAAAACATCATCCAACAAGCTGAATCATTTGCTCAACAGGGTCAAACACCAATTTATCTCGCGGTAAATCAAAAAATTGCAGGAATTATTACCGTCTCAGATAAAGTTAAACCAGATTCAGCAAAAGCCATTGCGCAATTAAAAAAAATGGGCTTAAAAATTATTTTATTGTCTGGCGATCACAAAATGACAGCAAATTTCACAGCAAAACAAGTTGGCATTCAAGATGTCATTGCAGAAGTATCACCGGCAGATAAAGCCAGTGTTATTGCACGATTACAAACTGGTGGTAAAAAAGTCGGTATGGTTGGCGATGGCATCAATGATGCTCCCGCTCTTGCCCGTGCTGACGTGGGCTTTGCGATCGGTAGTGGAACAGACGTGGCCATTGAAAGTGCATCTATTACGCTGATGAGAAGTTCATTACAAGGTATCGCAGATGCAATGCTGATTTCAAAATATACCGTTCGCAATATGAAACAAAATCTATTCGGCGCATTTATCTATAATGTACTTGGAATTCCATTAGCAGCGGGAATATTATTTCCGCTCACAGGATTATTATTAAACCCCATGATTGCAGGTCTTGCCATGGCGTTATCGTCCGTCACCGTTGTTATGAATGCGAATCGACTACGGTTTTTGAATCTTGGAGAGCAAAAAGCATGAATGCAAACATCGTTCTGATTAATATTAGCGGCTTATTACTTATTTTTATTATCGTAAGTTGGTTTTGGTTGTATAAAAAAACCACTCTCGCTAAAACAATTTCGGGTACGATTGAAATTAAAGTTAAAGATGGCGTATACCAACCGGCAATAATAAACGCCTCCGTGAACCAACCTATTACGCTAAGATTTATTCGTAAAGATGCAACTCCGTGCGCTGAATTCGTCGTTTTTGATAAATTAAAAATCAATAAACAATTACC
>JANRJR010000079.1:0-7695 GCA_033763845.1 Gammaproteobacteria bacterium
CAATAAATGGAAAGCACATAAAGACATTTCTGCAACCACAGAAATCTCCGACAAATTATCGAAAGATCTTAAAAAGAGAGGATTTAATTTTGTCGGCAGTACGATTTGTTATGCGTACATGCAAGCGGTAGGGATGGTGAATGATCATGTGCAAAATTGTTTTCTTTCTCCGTGTGATTAGCATTACTTTGGTCGAGCTGGGATTTTTGAAAGATCAGGTGGTATTTTATCTTTGGCTTCTGCTATGAAAGTGAGTTGAACGATTCTGCGGCTGATATTCGCATCATGTAGCTGCATTGTTTGCCTAAAACGCCATTCAGTGTACCAAAGCATCAATCTTGTTCTCGCAAGTATTTTTCGGTCTGTCAGTATCGTGTAAAGCTTTAATGCGAGATCCATATCGTTAGAATCTTCAGTCAGAGGAGAAAGATTTTTGTCATTCTCAATTGCATGCCATGCTTTGCTCGCGGGTTTTTGTAAAATAAATTCTAAGAGTTGAGTTGTGTAAGGGTTGAGTTCACCATCATTTAATATGCGAGTTATAACAGCACGAAATAGTGGTTTGCATCTTTTAGGCGTTACCATATTTTTTATCATTTGCTGAGAAACATTATCAGAAGGGGATTTGAGCATAAGTTGTGTTAGAGCTATTAAAGTTTCGGGTGATTCTTCTGTGATAAGCGAACCGAAAAAACATGCGGGATCTTTGGATAAAAAAATTGAGAAGAAATGATGAAAAATTACGTTTTCTTCAGAATCATCGATATATTGTATGCCGAGGTTATGATTAACATTGAAAAAAAGTCTTGCTCGCTCGTTACTTTTGATGAATTTAAAAAGGTAAGGCAGCACACTTTCTCTGAGTCGTGATGTGACTGTAATATTCAATAAATAATTAGGGTCTTCTTTAGCGAGAGTCTCAAGTGTAAGTTTCTCTTCACCGCGTGTAAATTCTCTTTTTAAATCAAATAATTGGTCAACATATTCTTTGAGCTGTGGAGCGGACATATCTTTGCAAAGATTTTCAAGTTCGGTGTCGCTGAGAGTGTCGACAAGAGAGATAAAATGCTCGAGATTTAAGTCACCCAAACAAATTGTTACGCGGCAAAGTGTAGGGCAAGGAAATGTTTCTGAGGTAAGCATCTCTTCTGGGAATACAGCACCTCTGGCTAAAAGAATTTTTTTTACAATATGTGGCTTATCTAGAGTCATTTTTAGTAAATCATCACTCCATAACTTCAAACAATCCTCTTTTATATTGTTTATATTGCAACGTTTTTCAATTATTAACTGGGCTTCGAGAGGGTATACATATTGTGTTTTTGGGGGCTGGCCACCATGGAGATAGTCGTCGTCATCGCTATCAGGTGTTTGAGGCCTTCCATGATGTTTTGGATCAAGATCTTCCTCGTTCGTAATGTCATCAACATAGGCATCGTGAATTTCATCCGCTTTATTTTCTGTCCAGTCCGTTGACCAATCAAGTTTTCTACAGGCTACAAATGCGTCAATAATGAAAATTACAGCGTTGATTTGTGGCGTTTCATGATCAATAAGTAATGTTTTTAGTATGTTTTGATAGAGCTCCGTTGAGTCACCTTCAGTCTTTGTCTCAATAAAAGCAAGAAACTCGAAAATAAAATTCTCGCCATCTTCTTTGCGTGCTAAAAGATTGGGTATGCAAAAAGCGAGAAGATGGCATAATTCGTGTAGTTTATTTTTTTCAACAGATTTTCGTGAAAGAGTGATAAAAAGATTGCAGCTCTGTAAAAGCACAAGTGCTTCAGTTTCTTCAGGATAGTAAAGTAAGTTTGTTAGTAAATCATTTTCACAATGGATCTCTAATGCTTTGATTCGTGAATCAATTTTGTTTATGTAGTTCGTAAGATCTTTAACATCTTCTGAAGTTTCAATGTCTGAGACCAAGCCCTCTGTTTCGAGTGGGAAATTTGCAGCAATCAGTAGTTTAAAAACATGAGTATTTTTGCTTCGAAGGCACTCAGCTAAAGGATGGCTTTGTGGGTTATGTGTTAGCGTGTATTGCAGTCCGAATTCGTTATTTTCTTCATCGCCGTCTTCATGTTTTACATGATGTTTAAAGCGTAAATTCAAAATATCATAAAGCGTAATGTCATCATCATCCATGTCTTCTATGTCTTCATCAGTAAGACCATCGATATCAAAGTTATAGGTGTCAGGAAGTAAAAATCGAATCAGCCATTCATTTCCCTGCCTGCATAAAATATCGAGTGCAGACAAACCTTCCTCATTCAGCTGCAATAGGACCCACGGCTCATTTTTATCATAAAACAGCAGAAAGATTTCGTTTTTTTCGGGATCCGAAATTTCTTGCGCCGCAATATGAAGAGGTGTGGTATGACGTTGATTTAAAAAAGAACTATCATAAATACACTCGCGTAATGCTTCAGCATGTTGTTCTGCCAATTGATAGGCTTCATCAAAATCAGTGCCTTCACCAAAAATGCTTCGCGCAATATCGCAGAGTTTTTTTGAGGTTAAATCGAGAGATTCTTGCATACTATATTTTCCTTAAAAATATTTAAAAAAACTTGAGCAATTATCCGATTCTGAGTGAGATGGTATCCCGCTGAAAAAACGTAATCACAAACGCGGCAATAAATCCTATCGGTAAGGCAATAAACGCTAATTTATATTCATGCGGCGCAAAAATATGAATGCCATTTTGAATATCACCGCTCCATAGATGATCCAATAACCAACCAACAATAGGAATCATAATCGCGCCAATTATTACTGATGCCATGTTCGCAATGCCTAGTGCAATGCCAGTAAATTGGCGTGAATTAATTTCCGATGCCATTGCATAAGATACAACTATTCCACTATTAAAAAAGCCGTAGATAAACAATAAAACAGTTGCCCACATCGGCGAGAGATTGCCATAAATTACCGCGGTTAATAACGCTAAACAAATCGCAACGCTCCAGCGCATAATTAATACGCGCGTTTTGAAATAATCAGATAACCAGCCTAAAACAGGACAACCAATCGCTAAACCAATAAACATAATTCCTGTTTCATGTCCGGCATGCGTAATCGACACATTTTGACTAGCACTTAAAAACGGCGCGCCCCATTGCTCACCAAAACATGCGCTGGGTGCATACATTAATCCCACAAATAAACAATTCAGCCAGCTTTGCGTGTTGGTTAATACGGATTTTAAAGCAGGAAGAATTTTAACGTTATGTGAAGTTTTAACATCATGATCGTCTAAATAATGATTTTCATCTTTCACGAAAACATAAATAAATATGCATAATAAAATAAAAAATATGCCCAAACTATGCATGCATTGGCGCCAGCCAAATATCTGATACCAATGCGACATCGGACCTTGGCCAATCATTGCGCCCAACATTCCCATCGCTTGCGTAATGCCAGCTAATAACGCAAAACGTTTTGCGCTAAACCAAATCGAAATTAATTTGAGCGTCCCTACAAATGCAAATGCGGCACCAAAGCCCATTAATAATCGACTGAAATAGCCGATCGTAATTGAACTGGTATTGGAAAAAATAAATACGCTGAGTGCGCAAATTAAAACAGAGACCACTAATAATCGTTTGGGCCCGAACTTATCAACTAGAATTCCAACGGGAATTTGCATGCTGATGTAAGCATAGTAAAAATAACCCGAAAATAATCCAACTGCAAAGGCGTTAACATTAAAAGTTCGCATAAGGTCGTGCGTGAGAACACTGGGTGAAACGCGAATAATGTAATCTACTAGAAAGAACAACGCACCTAAAAACCAAACAAAATACGGGTGTAACTTGTCTTTGCGCAGCATAATTTTCCTCAGATATGTTTGTTGGGTGAGGGAACTACGATAATCCCATTGTCTCTTTTACTTCTTTCAATGTTTCTTGCGCAACATCACGTGCTTTTTCGGTGCCTTGCGCAACGATGTGTTTTACCAATTGTGGATTTTCTTCGTATTCTTTTGCGCGTTCGCGAATTTCACTGACTTCTTTTTGTACGGCGTCAATGATTGGCTGTTTACACTCCAAACAACCAATGCCTGCACTGCGACATCCGGTTTGCACCCATTTTTTTGTTCCGTCATCGGAATATACTTTATGTAATGACCATACTGGACATTTTTCAGGTTCACCCGCATCAGAGCGTTTAATGCGAGCCGGATCCGTTGGCATGGTGCGAATTTTTTTCTCAATCTCAGCAGGTTTTTCGCGAAGACTAATCGTATTGTTATAAGACTTCGACATTTTACGACCATCTAGGCCGACTAATTTTGATGTTTCCGTCAATAAAATTTGAGGTTCAGGTAAAATGGTTTTGCTGATTCCCACCAAATACCCTAATAATCGTTCCCGATCACCGTAACTTAATTGCTGCTGTGTATCCAATAACGCTTTTGCTCTTGCTAATGCTTCTTCATCACCCGTTTCTTGGTAGGCTTTTCGACTTTCCGTATAAAGTTTAGCGTGTTTTTTTCCCATTTTTGCAATAGAATTTTCAGCATTCTCTTCGAAATGCGGCTCACGGCCGTATAAAAAATTAAATCGTCGCGCAACTTCTCTAATTAATTCAACATGAGATGCTTGATCTTCACCGACAGGTACAAAATTCGCTTTGTATAATAAAACATCAGCGCTTTGTAACATGGGGTAACCCAAAAAACCGTACGTCGAAAGATCTTTATCTTGAATATTTTCTTGCTGATCTTTGTATGTCGGAATACGCTCAAGCCAAGAAAGTGGCGTGCACATGGATAATAATAAATGCAATTCAGCAACTTCAGGAACGGCTGATTGAATAAAGATATTGGCGCTTCCAGGATTAATACCTGCACCTAACCAATCGATTAACATGTCCCATACATTTTCAGTAATCACAGAAGGGTTATCATAATGTGTGGTCAATGCATGCCAATCTGCCGCAAAGAAAAAACATTCATATTCGTATTGTAATTTCGCCCAATTTTTTAACGCACCGTGGTAATGGCCTAAATGCATTTTGCCTGTCACACGCATTCCTGATGAAATGCGAGAAGGGGTGTTGTTATTGACCAAAATAGAGTCTCCTGTGTTTAGTGCAGTGAACACTGTCCGATAGACATATTACCATTAAGCAGTGGTTTTAATAATTGATTAAATTGAGGGTTATCGTGGACTAACGATTGCCCTACATTGAGCAGTAGTTTTTGCTGTTCTTGCGTGATGAATAAACTGGTCGTAATTGCTTTGGCTTTTGCATAATTTCCGAGATCTAAGTAAATCACTAATACATTTTGCGTATTTCCGCGGCATAGCTCAGCGCGCGCAAGATTACGGATATTGGGTTTAACAATTTGATGAAACGCATCCGTTCCCATACCTAAAATGCGCCAAAAGAGAGTTGTCCCCTCAGGGGCTTCTTCCTCTTCGGAAAAAGGTTGGCTGTGTCCTGCATACGCATCAATAATAATGAGGATTTTTGTTTTAGCAGGATCTTGGCGTAATAAATTTAATGCGGTGTAAACGCCTAAGTTATCTGCAATACCGCCGTCAATTAAATGCAAATAACATTCGGATTGACCAACACAATCACTACTTCCTAATGTAGTAGGTGTTAATGCAAACGGAAAGCTTGCGCTAGCCGCTAAGCCGACCGCAACGGGAATAGCATTATAATTTTGGATGGTATTAGTTTGATTATTATAACGATAGGTGTTAATGCCGTATTTTGCTAATACATCGGGTGTGAATGGAAAAAGCGCAGCGTTTTGGTAAATTGTGCTGTTGGTTACCCAATACGGTAATCGTGGTTGTGTTGTGCTAGTACGCGGAACAAAAATATCACCCAGTGTAAGTGTGCCGTGGGTTGTTTTTAAAATACTGTTAGCCCAGCTTTCTTCAATCAGTTGTCCGCGATCCGCTCCAAAAAATAAATGTGCGCTGTAATCTTTATCAAGGGGATTTACATCAGGCAAACTGTTCATGGTATTCGTAAACGAAAATTGTGGCGCAAAGGGACCATCGACATCGTGTGTTTCATTGAAATCTTCTAAGCTTGCGATGTAATAACCGACACCGAATCCGCCACCAGAGACTGTCGAAAAGTAATCGACAGATTGTAATAAGTTACCTTGTAAATGCGGATTGGTAATTTGTTCTAGTCCCATCAATACACCGGCTGTTAAATTTGCGGCGCGATATCCACCGCCGGACGCAGCGACGGCGATTGCAATATTGGGTTGCTGAAAAGGACGCGTATGTACAGATTTGTAATACGTGAGATCAACGCTTGGCGGAGAAGTCGCGAGTGAAGGCTGACTTGTTGGTGATGATGGATATCCCGATTCTGAATTAATGGTTTGCAAATGAGACGTTAATAATTCTGATGCTTGTTCAGAAATTGCTGTGCAGCCAGATAATAAAATAAAGGGTGTCATTCTGAGGAGCGTCAAAATTGTCATCCTGAGCGAGCGAAGCGAGTCGAAGGATCTGATTCTCATAAGAACGGCTCTATATCACCTTTGCCCTTTCGAATAATTTTCGGCGTTTCACCCGAAAGATCTACAATGGTTGTCGGTTCTAATCCACAACTTCCACCATCAATAATTAAGTCGACTTGATTGCCTAATACATCACGAATGGTTTCTGCTTCTAAAAAGGCTACTTCGGCATCGGGTAACGTTAAGGTTGTGCTAATCAATGGTGCATCTAACAAGGCTAATAATTCTTGCGCAATAATATTTTCAGGAATGCGCAAGCCAATTGTTTTACGCTTGGGGTGCATAAATTTACGTGGTACTTCACGTGTAGCGGGCAATATAAAAGTATACGGTCCCGGTGTATGTGTTTTTAAAATGTGATAAACCGGATTGCTGACACTAGCGTAAGTAGAAAGCTCAGAGAGATCGCGACACACCAATGTTAGGGGATGATTTTCATCAAGATTGCGAATACGACGAATTCGCTCAAGCGCCTTTTTGTCTCCTAGTCGGCAAGCCAAGGCATAACCCGAATCTGTAGGATAAACGAAGACGCTTCCTTCTTTAATTAATACCACCGCTTTGCTAAGCAAATGAGCTTGTGGGTTGATGGGGTGTATCGTTAAAAAAGTCGTCATAATTTTGTATCTCACTGAGAGAACGGTTATCATAAGCGCCTCAATTTTCATCATCAAGTAGGGTTCCATGAAATTTCTGGTCGATTTTTTCCCCATCGTCTTATTTTTTGTTGCCTACAAATTTGGCGGAATTTATGTTGCTACGAGTGTGGCGATAGTGACTTCTGTGATTCAGGTCAGCTATGAATGGTTTCGCTACAAAAAAGTCGAGATGATGCAATGGGTGACGTTAGCATTGATAGTCCTTTTAGGGGGCGCCACGTTATTGTTGCACAACGAAATTTTTATCAAATGGAAGCCAACGGTTATTAACTGGGTGTTAGCGCTATTGTTTTTGGGAAGCCACTATATTGGCAAAGAGCCATTGATTAAACGCATGATGAGTTCACAAGTGAATTTGCCTGAAGCCGTGTGGTCAAAATTAAGTTTCAGTTGGGTAGGATTTTTCTTTGTGTCGGGTTTAGCGAATATTTATGTCGCGTATCATTTCAGCACAAATACGTGGGTCGACTTTAAATTATTTGGGGTGTTGGGTTTGACCGTTATATTCGTGCTGCTTCAAGCGGTTTATCTTTC
>JANRJR010000080.1:0-5183 GCA_033763845.1 Gammaproteobacteria bacterium
TTAATTAATCGCTCTATTAATTTCTGATGTTTAGATTGGGAGAAAAAATCGCTAATATGTTTCGCAACGACGGGTCCTATATCGGTAATACTTTGCAAATCTTCTTCTGAAACAGTAAATAATTTATGAATATCGCCAATATTTTTGGCTAATAAGTTTGCCGTCGTTTCACCAACATCGCGAATACCTAATGCAAATATAAATCTTCCCAACGTTGTTGATTTGCTTTTTTCTAGTGCAGAAATTAAATTCTCAGCGGATTTTTCGGCAAGACGTTCAAGATTCACTAATTGGGAGACTTCAAGATCATATAAATCAGCAACAGATTTGATTAACCCTTCTGCAACAAATTGCTCAACTAACTTATCACCTAAACCATTAATATCCATCGCACGGCGTGACGCAAAATGCTTAATGCCTTCAATCAACTGCGCGCGACACGTTAATCCACCGGAACATCGATAAGCAGCCTGACCTTCAATTCTTTCAACTGGCGCATCACATACGGGACATTTATGCGGCATTTTAATTTTATGCGTATTTTTTCGCTTATCTAAAATAACGCTGACAATCTCGGGAATCACATCACCGGCTCGACGAATAATCACCCAATCGCCAATCTGAATATCTTTTCGAGTTATTTCATCCATATTATGTAACGTTGCATTACTGACCATGACGCCGGAAACATTTACTGGTTTGAGTCTAGCAACAGGTGTTAACACGCCTGTTCTTCCTACTTGAAAATCAACATCGAGTAATTCTGTCATCTCTTCGTGTGCAGGAAATTTATGTGCGATGGCCCAACGTGGTGCACGCGAGACAAATCCCAATTCGCGCTGTTGAAGTAAATCATCGACTTTATAAACAACGCCATCTATTTCATAGGCTAATTTATTGCGTTTATTTAATATCGTATTGTAGTAATCCAAACAACCGTGGTAATTATTCACTAATTTTATTTCTGGATTAACAGGAAATCCCCATTTTTTAAGCTGCTCTAATACTTCGTGGTGCGAATTGGGGATAGGAAATTTCTCGATTTGGCCAATACCGTAGAAATAAATGCTTAAATTGCGACTGGCTGTTACTTGAGGATCAAGTTGGCGTAAACTTCCGGCTGCGGCATTTCGAGGATTCGCAAATGTTTTTCCACCCGTTTTATCAGCTTCGCTGTTAATCTTATCAAACTCTTTTTTACATAAAAATACTTCTCCGCGAATTTCAATTAGTTTTGGGAAATTTTCACCCCGCAATTTTAATGGTACTGATTTGATGGCCCGAATATTTTGCGTGATATCTTCGCCTAAAAAACCATCGCCCCGTGTCGCGGCCCACTTCAAATAACCATTTTCATAACATAAATTTACCGCCAAACCGTCTAACTTGGGTTCACAGCAAAATTTAATATCTTGAGCAATTTCTAATTTATCCTGTATACGCTTATTAAAATTAATAATATCACTATCATCAAAAGCATTATCTAAAGACAACATAGGAATATAGTGCTTAATTTCAGCAAAATGGCCAGCGGGTTTTATGCCTACACGTTGCGTGGGAGAATCCGGCGCAATTAATTCAGGATGCTCTTGCTCAAGGTCTCTGAGCTCATGAAACAAACGATCATATTCAGCATCGGGAACCTTCGGCGCATCTAATACGTAATATAAATAATTATGCTCGTTTATTTCATCGCGCAATTTTTGAATTTGCTCAGCGAAGTGTTTCACGTACCTCTCCCTGTAATTCTTCAGCCAATTGAAGTGCAACCTCCTTAGCTAAATCTTCATAACCTGTTTTTGTCGCATCAAATATAAAATGCAATCCACGCGTTTTAAATTCTGCAATGGAATCTAAATCAAAATGATAGGGTTCCGCTTGAGGTGCCACACTGAAAATAATTTCCTTGGCTATATGATAATGAAACAATTTTCCTTGACCGTACGCTAACCCAGCACTGGTCATCGCTTGTAGAATATCAAAACCTTTGAACTCTTGATCTGCTTCTGCTACCACTGCAATGGCATATTTTTTAATGCCTAAAATTTCTTTGGGTTCAAGATCAGAACTCAAACAATCCAAAATAGCATAAGGATCTTTAATCGGTTTTTTTAACACATCATGGAATTTTTGCTCAAATAGCGCCGGCGGCTTTTTAGGCTGTGCTTTCAAAAAGCGCATCGTTAACCACGGAATCACTGCCGCGATCATCACAACCATGATGATCAATGACAAATTCATGCTTCAGTCATTTCCATGGCTTTAGCCACATCCACTGCGACTAATCGTGAAACGCCCGGCTCATTCATCGTCACACCAATTAATTGCTCTGCCATTTCAATGGCTAATTTGTTATGACTAATGAAAATAAACTGAACTGAATTTGCCATTTCTTTTACTAACTCACAAAAACGACCAATATTGGCGTCATCTAATGGCGCATCAACCTCATCCAACATACAAAACGGCGCGGGATTCAAATGGAAAATCGAAAAGACTAACGCAATTGCCGTCAACGCTTTTTCACCACCCGACAATAAATGAATGGTTGAGTTTTTCTTACCCGGTGGACGTGCAATAACGTTTACACCCGTTTGCAATAAATCTTCGCCTGTTAATTCTAAATATGCTTGTCCACCGCCAAAAATACGCGGAAATAATTTTTCAAATAATCCGTTTACTTTTTCATAGACTTCTCTGAAACGAGAACGCGTTTCTTTATCGATTTTATGAATCGCATCTTCCAATGTTGTTAATGCCGTCACTAAATCTTCATTTTGCTGATCTAAATATATTTTACGCTCAGAGGATTGGGCTAGTTCGGAAATCGCTGCCAAATTAATTGGCCCCAAACGTTCAATACGATTTAAGACTTTATTTAAATTGGCTTCCCAGACTATTTCAGTCGCCTCAGGAGGTAAATTTACTAAAATATCTTCCAATGTTTGATTGGTTTCTTGTAATTGCTCTGCTAATGCATTTAGGCGTGTAACGTAAGATTGATTATCTAAACGACGTTGCTCTAATTGTGTACGAACCGTCGCACGCTCAATTTCTGTGGCTTGTAATGCTTTTTCGTGGTCACGTAATTGGCTTTCAATTTGGGAGAAAACTTCGCGTTTATATTGAGCATTTTTTTCAGCCTGTTGTTGTGATTCTAATAGCGTATTTAATTCTGCTGTCAGCGCTTCCTCCGGTTGTTGTGATTCTTCTAATTGTGAAGTTAATTGCGATTGTTTTTCCGTTAATGAACTTAATTGCTGTTGTAGCCGTATTTGCGTTTCTTCGCTGGCACGATATTGTGTTTGCAACACTTCCAATTGCGTTGATTGTTGATGTGCGATTTTTTGAAGCGCCTGATGTTCTTCACGTGCTTTTAAAACTACTTCACGTTGTGAATCACGTTGTTGTTGTAATGTTTCACGCGTCAGCGCGTCTTGATTCATATTTTCCATCAACACTTGCCATTGCGATCGAACGGATTTGAGCGCTTCCTCTTCCTGCGTTTTTTGAAGCGTCAATTCATCAAACTCTTGAATTAATTGGTTTTTACGCTGTTCAGTTTGAGTTAATTCAGCTTGCTGAACTTTTAATTGAGCGTTGAGATCAGAATAACGTGCGGATACGGAGGCCAGTGTCCTTTGTGACATTTCGCGTTGTTTTTCTAATTCCGTCAATTTTTCTTGCGACGCTGATAACGCCGCGCTGCACTCTTCAACTATAATTTCTTGTGAAGCCAATGCAGATTGCAATTCAGCCAATTCGCGCTCACGTCGAATCACGCCTGCTTTTAAGTCGGTTTTAGCGCGAACACGAAGCCAATTTTTCGCTAACCAAATTCCGTCTTTAGTAATTACAGACTCATGCGAAGACAAATTCTTTAATAATTCAGTTGCCTCAAAAATATTCTCTGCAACGTAAACATCTTTTAATAAATCGGCTACTACTTGAGGTGCTTTAATTTTGTGAATCAACAAATCAGCATTATGCGATTTATAATCACGTTTTTCGCCCGACGCAATAAAGCTTAATGATGTATTGTGCAAATCAGATAACGGGGCTAATAAGGTTTCGATATTTTCAACACAGATGGCTTCGAGGTAATCGCCCAATAACGTTTCTACAGCTAATTCATAGCCGTCTTCAACATCAACATGTTGAGCGAGTAGTGCTTTATTATCTAATTCATGTGCTTGTAACCACTTTACACGCGATTCTGAATTCCTGCCGAGCGCTGACTCCTGCAATGCTTGCAATGACGCATAACGTCCTTTTAAAGATTGTAATGTGGTACGAGCGATATCCAGATTTTTTTGATTGTCGTGATGCGCGGTACGAAAATCTTGTAATTGCTGTTGTAATTGCGCAATTGCTTCTTGATGAGCTTGAACTTCTTTTGAAACCAATTCAATATTTTGTTGCAGTTCAGAAATCCCCAAGGGTAGAACAGTCTGCAACATTTTTTGTTTTTCTGTATCTAAGCGATTTAATCTATCTTGTAATTGTTGAATATGTTTTTCAATATGTTGAATACGAGTTTGCTCGACTTGTGCTTCACGCGCATGTTGAGACGCCGCATGATTAAATTCATCCCATTTTTGCTGCCACTCGTGTTGCTGCTGTTCACAGTTATGAAAAAATTCGCGAGCCATTTCAGCAGATTGATTCGTTTCAGCAACAGTGGGTACTAAAGCTTCAATTTGAACAGCTAATTCTTTTTGACGCGTTTCTTCCATGGATAATTGCGTTTGTGCCAAATTTAATTCTTGCAGTATTCGACTACGATCCGCTTCCATCTGGCGATGACGTTCACGATGATGGGAAAGCGTTTGTTCCACACGCGCTAATTCAGTATTTAATTGATAAAAAATCCGTTGCGCTTCTTGAACTTCATCATTAGCTTCAGTATGTTTTTGTTGCTCCAATTCGCGCAGCGTTGAAATCGATTGGTAACCGGCATTAATTTTTTCCAATTGATTTTCAAGATGCGTAATCTGTTCTTGCTCAACATCCATTTGCATTTCGAGTTGCTTTGCACGCAACGCTAATAATTGCGCACGTAAAACTCTTTCTTGTTCTTTTAAGTCTTGATATTTTTCCGCCGATTCAGCTTGCTTAGTCAAATGGTCTAATTGCTTTTGCAATTCATCTCTTAAATCAGTTAATCGCGCTAAATTATCTCG
>JANRJR010000081.1:0-12339 GCA_033763845.1 Gammaproteobacteria bacterium
CAGGTTTGTACAGTTTCACTCTCTCCCAAAGATCTGCTCTCATAATTGATTCTCTGGTTACAGTGAATTACTCTTACTGAAAAAAAATCCTGAAATAAAGCACAGTGAGGGACGCCATGGATGAGCGAATTTTTTTGGGCAAAAAAATTTCATGCTTTAATAGAAAAACAAAACTAAAGCTTACATCTATTCCCACTTACCCCATCACACTGTTTCAGAGACCCATGCCTCGCAATAAACTTAGCACAACACAACTGCTGACACGCAAAGCTTTCCCTGAAGATCTTGATACGCTTTTTATTGATAACGATGTAACACTAACCCAAGAAAGAGAAAAATATATTATCTTGATCATCGCTGAAGATGAAACTGATGCTAAAGAAATATATGGCCTCATTGCGCGCACAACAGGAACAGGCTCAACTTCACCCACACATCACTCATTCCAAGATTTTCAGGTATGCCTACAAGAAGAAATTATTATCATTCGCGGCAATCCAGATACTTTACACAGTGCGGTGAAACATCTTCATCTGTTGGAGTACATCAGCGACAAAAAAATGGATGCACTATGCAAAAAAATCGGCGAAATTGAGGATGCTGATTCAGATACCGAATCCTCAGATAGATTTTCATCAGAAGAATCCATCGATTTTAAATTTTTACACTAAAACTGAAACTCCAAACGTGACAACATTCTCCGAACCTAAGTAACTTACTGCACCATAATTTGAATCGTGCTCATATTCTGTAAATAATGCGAGGTTCGGTTTTAATTGATAATACGGCCGAACAATAAATTGTAATTGATTTAATCCTGCTCCCACATCATCTTGCGGAACGGTTTTGGTTGCCGCAACACCCCGTATTCCAGTATGAATAAAAAATTTATTCATCATTTGTGAATCGCGACCCAATTCAATATCACATTTAGCACTACCAGCGTGATAATACACTCGCATATCCGCTTCAATAAAATATGGCATTAAACCTTCGATTCCGACACCAGGTTGCCAATAACCGTGTTCAGAGGGACGATAAAAATAATTCATCCCTGCTTTTACTGCCCAAAAATCACTGAGCAAATGCCAATAAAAAATATCGGCGTTCGCATTTTTGACAACACCCTTTTCCATTTCCGCATCTTCGCTGTAAATTTCTAATTTATTAAAATCCTTACCATAATAAAATTTTAATGTCGCTTTCTGAATATTATTAAATGGATCTTCACCTAAATCTAAAAATGTCGCTGCATGAAAATGCGTGGGATGCGCCATTGGATGTAACGGTCGATTTTGCATTGAAGTATATTGAAGCACTCGCGACATTCCTGACATCATGTGATACAGCAAATGACAATGGAAAAACCACTGCCCACTGGCATCTGCATCGACATCAGCCGTAATCGTTTCACCAGGCGCTACGTCTATAGTATGTAATTTTGGATCATATGCACCGTGTCCATTACGCAAAATAAACCAATGTCCGTGAATATGCATAGGATGATGCATCATAGAACTATTCGTAAAAATAATGCGATAGCGTTTACCCGGTTCAAATAAAATAGGATGAGCGTTATACTCTGGCACGCCATTAATAAACCAAATATATCGTCCCATATAACCATTTAAATCCATGTGAATAATTTTATAAATGGGCTTTGCAGGATTATTTGTTTGAATGGGAGAAATTAATTGCTGATATTTTTCGCTGGGCATAGTCATATGGTCCATATTCATATGACCAGCATGGTTCATGGACATCATAGGCGGCGTTGATAATACCGCATGAATAATTGCTGGATTTTTATTGAGTCGAATTAAGACATCATAGGTTTCGCCTGGGGCTACAGTAAAAGTATTGGCGTTGTATGGCTTCACATCATTACCGTCTACCGCAATAATTTTAAAATTATAATGTGGAATCGTAACCTTAAAAATGGTCGCAGCTCCTGCACCTACAAACCTTAATCGTATAACATCACCCACTTTTCCTGGTAATTTCCAAGGGCACGGTTGGCCATTGATTAAAAACGCGTCATATTTCACATCCGTATAATCATAAATACTCATGCGCATTTGTTGCATATGCTCGTATTGTTGTAACAACTCAGGACTATAATGCTGAATTAAATTTAATAATGACGGTTGTTGCGAAAATTCTGTCGAATAATAATCGCCTTCTTTTTTTAAATTACTATAAATCTTTTCGGGATCTGTATTACTCCAATCAGATAGTACTATGGGATAATCCTTGTCATAGTAATAAGCAGATTTTTTTTGAGGATCAATAATAATAGCCCCATAATCCCCCAATTGTTCTTGAAATCCAGCATGCGAGTGATACCAATAGGTTCCGGATTGATGCAACGTAAAGTGATAATGAAATACACCACCGGGTGGAATGGCATCCTGAGAAATACCTTCAACACCATCCATTTGCCATGGAATAATTAAACCATGCCAATGAATAGTTGTGCCCACATTTAAATGATTAAAGACATTAATGGTTACGGTATCGCCTTCTTTAAAGTGTAAAGTAGGTCCTGGAATTTGATTGTTAACCGCGATGGCCTGAACGGATTTCCCTGCAAAATGAACGGTTTTGTAACCAACAATTAGGTTAACGTCTCGATTAACTGCAAATACAACGGAAGACCACAGAAAAAACCACATGCCACAAAAAAACCAACGCCACTTTACCATTTTTATACCCCTCCGCAGCCATTAATGTAGCAATTTTCTAGCGATTTTTACAGAACTTATATAAAATGCCGGTTCGCGCCTAAAAATGTTAATGACCTTAAATTAAAGAAAAGAGCGATCCGCTTATGATGTCGAAAATTCAAGTAGTACCTGGAAAAACACCAATTCCTCCTGACAGCATTATTTTTACATCATGCAAATCATTTGAAAAACTTGCAGCGCCAGACGCCCAGCCTGAAGAAATCGCGACACTTGCCGCTCTTTTTAAAGTAGCGATAGACACGCGCAGTGCCGCAAGACAATTACCACTATCCGTCAGTGAAAAACATATTAACGAATTAGAATTTATCCATTATTGGACTCTTCTGTTATTCACTCACTATTTAACGCTTAATGCACAGCATCAGCCTGACGCCCAACGTATTCAACTATGGATGGAGAAATATGAATTCATTCAGCGTTATATTGAGAATTATGAAAGAAAATACATCACCGAACATTTGGCATTCTATAAAATATCAACCCTTCTTTGTGCCATAAAATCACATGTAGACATTTTAAGCGGAAAAAAAACATCGGCTGTTTTACTTTCGGTTTATCACTTCGCCTGCACGCTTCAAGAATATCGAAACTATGCAGCTATCCTAGCAAGAACAAAGGGTTTTCAAGAAAGTATTTTAACACAAGAGGCTTCTCCACTCTTCTATGATGATCAACGCAACGCCCCATTTAATGGCTGGTGCAAAGTGGTAACACAAGTGATTAATCGCACAATTGGTCATATCATGACACATGAAGAATACTCAGACCATGAGGTAAAATTTTTGGAATACACGGTAGGTTGCCTTTCTGAAAAGAAACCAGTAAACCCTAATTTTCCTAGACATATTGAACAATTCGATTTCCCCGGATTTCAAAAAAGCATATTAGCGGAAGGAATTAGTAAGCTATTATCGACCAACAAAAATACAGACAACACTGTGTTAGCTCAAAGCCTAGTATTTGCACAGATAAAATTTTTGCGTACACAATTTCTTCATCCTGAGATGTCTCATTTTTTTGGCGCCACAATTGCCGCTGACACTTTTTTGCGAAATGCGATGCCATTTTTGTTTATTTACCTTTATTTCACTCCGTGTTTCGACTTAAATTTTTTGGCAACACAACACGCCGCCGGTTACACTGATATCACTGAAGATGGGCGCATAATGCTGTTTTTACAACGGATTGGTGCAGCAGTTGAGCCCTTTCATTTCGAAAAATTAGTAGAGCTCACGAATACATTTGAGAACAACGCTGTGCGGCATATGCTTATTTATTTGCTTTTGGACCGCGCTCAAGAGAACACCCTACTTCAACAAGCACTAAGAAAATTAAAAATTCATAAATTTACTGAACCTCTACTGAAACAATCCGTTGAAACGTTAGAGTATATTTTTGGGCCTCGATCTCAAGACGCTAAAATACAATCCATTAAAAATTATTTAATTCTGGCTGAGAAGAAGCTGGATCACTGGAAAACACTGTCTTTTTCTATTTCCTTATTATTGATTTGCAAAAAAGCGCTTGAGCTTGAATCTCCCACACTGACCTCCAGAGTAAAGAGCGTACTTGATGGATTTCAATCTGTAGTAATGGGGAAACCCATTTCAATTCAAGCAGCCTCTAGCGATACATCTGTAAGAGAAATACTTCAAGCACTGAAACCTGCTGTCAAATCTAAACCCTCTAAAAAGAAAAAAACCAAAAAAAAGAAAAAATCTGCGCCCAAGACTCAAATCACTGCCACTGCTGAAATTCTTGAAGAAACCGTTACGGTAGAATCTTTTAAAGCAGTGGAAATCACTCCTGCATCTGAACCTCGCGCACCTTCCCCTGTTAGCTCAAACGCATCGGATGAAGAAAGAGAAACAACCCTCTCATTAATGGATTATCTAGAACGCGCAAAATGGCTACCCGCTGAAGAAATTCAGTCTGTATGTCCACCCGTCGAAAGGCTGATGAATGTTTTTAACCCCCTCGCCACTGAAGACAATAATTTTAGATTTGCATCCTTTTTAATGGGCGGCGCACTACGAGATATCCTTTCAAAAAAAATACCCAGAGACTGGGATATCAATATCATCGCATCAGAAAAAGAAATTCGAGAATTACTAGAAAAACATCGCACTGAATTGAAAATTGAGACGCTGTCCTTCGTTGAAGGCGGACATCCTCACTTTTTTTTAACGTTTAGTGATACGCCAGGCATTGTTCTCGAGGTATCACCTCTCGAAAATACTACCCCTCGATCTCTTCATCGTTTTATCAAAAAAAGACAAGCCTCGTTAGATTATGATGTTAACTCTCTGTTCTATACCCAACTCAACGGACGAAAATATTTATACGACTCTCAGGGCGCATTAGCCGCATTAAAAGCAAGGAAATTAAACCGTATTTCGTGTGAAGCACAAACAGAAACACGAATGACGACTATCATGATTCGCGGAGCATTACTGTTAAAAAGACTTCCCGAACTAGAGCCTGTAGCTGAATTGTTAGCCTGGTATGACGCAAATAAAACACTTCTTGCATCAAATCCTGCTGCAAAACGCACGTTTGTAAAATTACTTTATTCAGACAGGGCCAATGAAGCACTGGCAGCAATGGCGCAGCTAGGTTTCCTCGAACAGCTTTTCCCAGAACTTGTTTCAATTTTTGATAAACCGCATTTTAAAACATGGGTCGAAGAATTTACGCGTAAAGCAGGACCAAGACTACTAGAGAAAGCCAAAATATCACAACATGACTTTGAAAACGTTCATGATGAAGTCGTAATTGCATACACTAAAGCAGCAGAGAAAAAACCCGTACTCAAAACTGATTTTACTTTCGTACCACAAATGCAACAAACACCACTCATGTACAAGCCACGTGAAGAAGATACCCAAAAAAATCCGTGCTATACTTCTGTCACATCTACACAGGGGACAATTACATGGACAATGCAGCCAAAATAGATGAACTCGTATTAGCACTCATGTCATTAAATAAATTTGATGATGGAAATACCACTCGTGCATGGAAAAGTTTTGACGAAAGCTTAGAACGCCTTCACGCACAAAATTATATTCGCAGTTCTGCGCCTAACGCGAAAAGTGTTTTGATTACACCTGAAGGACTTGCGTTCGCGCAAAAATGCGTTAAAAAACATATTACTGAGAATGCCTAAGTTATCTCAAGAAGATCGCGACTTATTTCGTGAAACGGTAAGAAAATTAAATTTTTCTTCACCGAAAATATCTACTCCGGCTAAAAATATTACTATCACGCTCCACGATAAAGCCGATGAATCTATTTCTCCAACAGACACCCTCTTTTATTCTCGCGGCGGATTACAGCATAAAACACTGAAAGATCTGCGTGCAGGAAAAATTGCCGTTTCGGCTGAAATAGATTTACACGGCATGACCGTGGAAGAATCACGGGAAACATTGTCACGTTTTATTCAAAAAGCTTTAAGAAATCATTACCGTTGTATTCGAGTGATTCACGGCAAAGGAAAAATCCTGAAGAATCATATTGGCAATTGGCTACAACAAATTGATCATGTATTAGCGTTTTCCTCTGCCATTCCGAAACACGGCGGAACAGGTGCGGTTTATGTCATATTAAAGACCAAACACACCTAAGATTTCTTTCACTTTTTGACGACTCTCCGATTTTGCGCTGATCATTCTTTTGACATCAAAAGCAATAATCTCTGCTGTTGAATAAAGCTCTTGCGTAAAATCCGTCAAATGATTGGAAATAATCACGGGAATTCCGCGCGATTGGCATTCTCGTGCTTTTTCAGCCAGTAAACGCTGCTCTGTTTCACCAAACGAATCTTTTTGATAACTGGTAAAACTAGACGTTTTGGATAACGGCACATACGGCGGATCGCAATAAATCACATCACCCACTTCTGCCTTATCCATACAGACACTAAAATCTTCGTGAACAAATACGGCCTGCTGAGATTTCTCATGGAAGAACTTCATTTCTTTTTCGGGAAAATATGGCTTTTTATATTTTCCAAAAGGCGTATTGAATTGATTATTTTTATTATATCGACACAGACCATTAAAGCAGTGTTTATTTAAATAGACAAACAGCCTTGGATCGCGCGTTGCATTAAATAATTCCCTCAAATTATAGTACTGCTCTTCTGTATTATAATCCGGCGTAAAATATTCCCGACACGAATCAACAAAGCGTTCGCCATCATGCTTAAGCGTATTAAATACCCTCACCAAATCTTCATTCGCCTCCGAAAGATAATAATTATTAAAATCCGTATTTAAAAACACAGCGCCAGATCCCACAAACGGCTCGATTAATCGCTTACCCGCTGGCAAAGCTGATTTTATTCGCTCAATAATACCGTACTTATTTCCGGCCCATTTTAAAAACGGCTTCATGAAGATTTCTTCTCATCAGGTGTAATGGGCGGGATAGGATCATTGGCATGCTTGGCTTCGTCTCGCGCCTCCAGTTTTTTCATATGATTTTTATCGAATAAATAACTGTACTGACTATAACCCGCTTCTTCTAATTTAGACGCAGGAATAAAACGTAATGCCGCCGAATTAATGCAATATCGTTTCCCAGTAGGTTGCGGACCATCATCAAAGACATGCCCTAAATGCGAATCTGCATATTTTGAACGTACTTCAGTACGTTTTTGCAATAGTAATTTTCGATCTTCTTTGGTATACACAAAACGCGGATCCAACACTTTAGTAAAACTTGGCCAACCGGTTCCCGAATCAAATTTATCTGTCGATGCAAATAATGGCTCACCCGAAACGACATCGACATAAATTCCTGCTTCATGATTATTCCAGTATGGATTCTCAAAAGGCTTTTCTGTTCCTGCATTTTGTGTGACATCATACTGCTCAGGCGTTAATTTTTTTATCTTTTCGGTTTTATTGAAGTCTCGATATTCCGAAGAAGGATCTTGTGCTTTTGCCCATACTTCACTGATACGCTGATCACGCCCCGAATGCCAACGATAAAACGCATAGCTGGCGGGATTTTTTAAATAATAATCTTGATGAGCACTTTCAGCGGGATAAAACGTCGTTGAAGGCACGACTTCCGTATACACTTGTGGAAATCTTTTTTTCACATAACCTAATACTGTTTCGGCAGTCTTTTTTTGTTTTTTATCTAAATAAAAAATGGCCGTTCGATACTGTTTTCCAACATCACAAAATTGTTTATCTTTTGAAGTCGGATCAATATGGTGAATAAAATAATTAACCAGTACCGCATAACTTAATTTTTTTGGGTCATAAATCACTTTAACAGCTTCTGCATAATTTGTTTTTCCCGAACATACCTCTTCATACGTCGGGTTAGGATGTGCGCCACCGTCATAACCTGAGATGGTTTTCACCACACCAGGTAATTTTTCAAAATCCGCTTGAACACACCAAAAACAACCGCCCGCAAAAATCGCTTCTTTCATGGAATTAACATCCTTAGCAAATGCAGTAAGGGAAAAAAGAAACAGCGTGACGAAAAGAAATCCTTTTTTCAGCATCTCAAATCTCCTATGATAGTTCTCTATTTTACAGGAGAACACGGATGAGCAAAACTGTAACCATTCCTTCACACGATGGCTCACTTTTCTCTGCGTATTTGGCGCTGCCAAAAACTGAAAAATCCAATGGCATGCTCCTCATTGTGTTACAAGAAGTGTATGGCGTAAATCATGCCATTCGTGAAGTCTGCGATAATTTTGCAAAACAGGGTTTTATTGCGTGTGCACCTGATTTATTCTGGCGTATTAAACCGTATCTTGATTTAAATTATGATGAAAAAGATCGCGAAATTGCCATGAGTTGTTATCAACAGTTCAATATACCGCTTGCGCTTCACGATATTCAATCCACCATCAGAGAATTAAAAAAACGTAAAGATCTTTCGGGAAAAATAGGCGTGATTGGTTTTGGCTTAGGGGGAAAATTAGCCTATTTATTTGCAGCAGAAGATCATGTTGATGTGGCTATTTCTTATTATGGTGGTGGTATTCATGAACATTTGGATCTGGCCAGTCGCATCACTCAACCGGCTCAGTTTCACTTTGGCGGAGACGATGCGCATATTCTGACCAAACATGTCGCAGCGCTACAAGATGCCATGAAAGACAAATCGAATATTGAGATCTATGTCTACCCTGACGCTGAGCACGCCTTCAGCAACCCTGACAGACCCTCTTATCATAAGTTTTCCGCAGATGAAGCAAACACTCGCGTATTGGCACTGTTAAAAAAAATCGTGTGAAATAATGCACTGTGCGTTAGAATGATTTTACTTGGACAAGTATGCATAAGGAGATGCCCATGTATATATCAGAGTCGCTACAAGAAAAGTATTTTCTGGACCTTATTGAAACGAAAAAACCTGTTGTGGTTTATTTGCGTACCGGTAGAAAATTTCAAGGGACGCTAATGAGCTTAACTCAAGATTTATTGTTCATAAAAACGCCTGGTATACAAACCTTACGTCGCAGTCAAGTTAGAACGATTATCCCCGTGAATGCCTAAGTGAAGCGGGGAGCAGCAGGATGCTCCCCATGCTGTTTGAGGAAATACACAATGAATGTAGTACTTAAAAAATACCACTGGCAGTTTTTTCGATATTATTTGTTGGGTTACGCCATTGGAATGGCAGCGCTTTTTTCCGTCGCTTATTTCTTTAATATTCGCATGCCCGATCTGATTTTAATTGTTATTTTGTGCATGATTGTTCCTCAAACATTAAGCGATGAATTTGTCAAAAACGAAAAGCGCTTTTTTACCGATGAAGAATTGTCTTCCATGATTAAACGCTCATCACTGACCAGTTTTATGATTAATTTTATTCCGTCGTTTATGTTTTTAGGGTACTGCATTGTCTTAAAGTCTACACACATGGCATCACCCTTCCCTAATCCGTTATTAACCGAATTCTTAAACTTTTCACTTACCTATTTGATATTAATTTTAGTGGGCTCAGGTGCACTGTATTATCTTATTTCACGATTACTCATTGGCTTGAGCTTTAAACGTAGGAGAAAATCATGACCGGTTATATTGATAACATCGAAAAACTAACATTAACAAACCAAAATTTCCGAAAAGTACTTTTTACAACAAAACAAATCCAACTCGTTGTCATGACGTTAAAACCCAACGAAGATGTTGGCATGGAAATTCATCCTGAGAATGATCAATTTTTTCGCATCGAAAAAGGCGAAGGCAAAGTCATCATGAATAAAAAAGAGCATATCATCAAAGAAGACGACGTGATTATTATTCCTGCAGGAACTGAACACAATGTTATTAACACTTCCTCAACCGAACCGCTACAGTTTTATACGATTTATGCACCGCCGCATCATAAAGATGGAACGATGCATAAAACAAAAGCTGAAGCGATAGAAGATGAAGAAGATCATCTTTAACTATATTTTTCAAAATCTTTATGAAATTTAACCGGATTAAACTCAATAATCTCGTATTCACCTATGCCATTCACCCAGAACGGATCTTGCTTCAAAATATTTTCCAACTGTCCGCGATCTTTTAATTGCGAAATAATCACACCACCATTGCGAGGATTACGCGGACCGGATACTACAAAATAATTTTGCTGATAGCCTTTCTCTAAAAAATCCCGGTGCTCGACAAGGTATTGGTCGACCATCTCGATGGGCTTAATATAATTCACCAAAATCACAAACATAGTTACCTCAACACATCCGACGGATTTTCACGGATTCCACGATAACCACCCGCTAATGAGTACACATTTTTATAACCCATGCGCTGAAGATTTTCTGCGGCTAATGCAGAACGACTTCCACCACCACAATACAACACAATTTCCGCTGTCTTATCAGGGATAGTTTTTTCGATATCTCTTTCGATAACGCCCTTAGAAAGATGTATCGCCCAAGACACCGCCCCTTGTTGGTATTCTTCTTTTTCGCGTACATCCACGAGAAAAATATTGGCTTGCGTGGATAAGCGCTGCTGAAGTTCAGTTAATTCAATTTCATTCACTTTTTTCTTCGCATCTTCTGCGATTTTGAGAAAACCTGTTGAATGCATCATATCTTTCCCCTAAAAATTAAAACTCTGACCCTTTTTAACAAACCCCAAAAATCCGTCCTTTTTCGCGTCTGGCAATACACTGTTATCGTAATGATACAACCACATTTTTGCTTTAATCGCGGGATCCAATGTCTTTAAACGCGAATAGTGGGAATGTACGCCACTCTCGCACTCAGATGTTTCGCAATCATGAAAAATAATATCTGCTTTTTCATAATAAGACTTATATTTTTCGGGTTTAAATTGGGTATCCGTCGTAAAAAAACAATGCGTATTGTTAATGGTAAAAAACAATCCGAAACTGGGCACCAACTTTTTACCATTATACACATGCTCAGTTTGCACCAATTCAAATTTAACCGATTGCCACGTAAATGTATTTTTCTTCCCAACAGCGTTTACATTAAAATACGTACTTAAATCTGACACTTCTTCACGCAACGAGTGCAACCCACCGGAAAGAACATGCTCCCATAATTTATCGACCAATTGCTCTGAAATATGTATGGTCGGTTTTTTTTGCGAACCATTTCCGTCAAATTTGCTTTTAAACGCAAGCCATTCCAACCCACCCACATGATCTGAATGTAAATGACTGATGTAAACATCCGTAATATCGTGATGGGATAATTCTTGCTGATGCAAAGAATGCCTGACATCTGAGCCACAATCGATTAATAATCGATGGGAATTTCCGTCTTCCAATATGACATTCGAATGAAAATTATCTGCCCCAACGGTAAATGCAGATCCGGTCCCTAAAAACGTGAGCCTCATGCTATTTTTCCATCAAAAATATAAAGCGGGATTATAAAGTGAATGCTATTAAGTTTACATTATTATTTTGGGGTGCCTATTCGAGAACCTGGCGCACTACGAGGTGGAGTAAACGATAAGCTTTCTCCGGCACTACTTGGCGAAACCTGAGATTTAATAAGCGACCCCGTGAAATATCGCATGATTGCAAGGGGTTTTTCCAGCGCTGCTTTTGCTTCATTCAGAGGCATAACAGGTTCACTGTTGCACAGCACTTTTTCAAAGTCATAAACCAAATGACTGAGGGATTGAAGATTATCAGTCAACTTTTGATAAATATTCCTCACCTGAGAAAAATGATACTTCCAATTTTCAACTTCTTTAACATTTTGATTTTTTTTTGCTTCTACAAGATAGCTTTCGGCTTTTTCATACAAACCTTGAATATTTTTTAACCACATAAGATGCAGCGATTTATAATGCTGAATAGCTTCATTCATTTCTTTTATCACATAGCGACAATCCAATGTTAATCCAGAAAAATTATGGAAAATGACATAAAACATTGCAATTTTTTGTGTAAGCGCATGTAAATAAACAAACTGATTCATCAGTTCAGAATCATTCTTAAAAACAGGTAAAAACCCCATAGATACGCCAGAAATATTTTTTCCACTCGAAGTACTCCATTCTTTGGGAAGCTGAACATATCCTTCATCATTCACAAAATCATTTTGGCACGGCAAATA
>JANRJR010000082.1:0-27659 GCA_033763845.1 Gammaproteobacteria bacterium
GCTTGATTGATATTTTGAGGAGGTGCTGTTCTCCCCTGTACAGATTTGTCTGTTTTAAGATCGGTTTGCAACGCAGACATAATATTATCTTGTGGTGTTCCAAATTTGGCGTGCGCAACACATCCCACCAATAAAGTACACCCCAAAATTCCGAGTGACCGCAATAAATACTTTCGTTCCATCACTAGCGCAACCCTTACATTCAACAATTAATTTTACTGACGCAATTGTTTAAAATTAAAATCTGCAAATTTTAAGACAAACGACTCGTTCGTTTTAGATTTTAATGTAACGGAATTCTTCGAAATTTCTGTAACTTTGTAATCACCAATGCTTTCACCAATGTGCAACACTTTTCCATTAATGATGATAGTAGATTTATTCGGTTCAGAGAAGATACCATCTAATCGCAATCCATGACTAGATGTCCCATCAAAATTATCAACATAACTTCCTTCTGGGCTTGGTTGAGTAGGATCCCAACCTTGGTCTTCGGCGAAACTCGCCGTTGATACAAATACTAATAAAGTAATCCAAAAAAACTTACGCATTCAATAACCCCTCATCCAAACTAATCGTGTGAACTTTGAGCGTCACTGTGGCGACAGGATATTTTTGAACCTGATAATCAATGCTGTCAAAATATAATTGACCGGGTAATTTTTCCAACTGTTGTAGATAGCGCTGAGTTGCAAAATAATTTCCTGTAAAACTAATTTCAAACACATGCTGATAAAAAGGCGCTTGCGCTACTCCAACGGTAGCTGGAGTTTGAGTGGTATTTTTTTTATTGGGCTCTTGACCCGGAGCCTCCAGACTGAAGGGAATGCTCCCCATATTTTGAATACGCGTAAATTTAATGTCGGGATCTTTAGCAAACACCCCTTTTAATTGATCCAACATTTGTTGAGAAGAAACCAATCGTCGAGAAATTTGTTGTAATTGCTGTCGCAAATCTTCTAATTTCTTCTGCGTCGCGAGAATATCCGGATCAGAACGCAACGCTTTTACTCGATCCTGGGCGGTCGTAATTACTTTGGTTTTTGCCTGTAAATCCTTAATTTGTCCATCTGTCGACGCCTTAGTTTGGCTATAGTAAGCTTCCCACGTCATCGTCCACAAAAAATAAAACACCGCCAAAAACAAACCTAATACAAGAACACGTTGTTGCTGAGATAAAGTTTGCAACCACAAACGAAGCTTATCCATTAAATTTTTCCTCCTACCGCTTTCGCAAGAGGAGCAGTCACAGATGTTAAAGCAAATGTCATCGTCTTACTTTTTTCATCTGTATTTTTTTCAATATTAATGGTGTGAAACTTAACACCTGAAAAACAAGGCGTAGCGCCCATTTGTTTAATCAAACTCATAATTAACAACGGATCGTAAGTACTACCCTCAAATGTCATATTTCGCGAGACTGGCTCTATTCTCAACCTTGTTAACCATATACCTGGAACTTGTGTCGAAGAAAGTGACTTGAAGTAATCAGACACCAGAGGACACGCATCATCTGGTGATTTAATATTCAGTAAGCCCAACAACTGTTTCTTTGATGCCAATTCCTGTTGTAGTTGAACTAAATCAACCCCACCACCCGCTTTTTGCTCTTTCATGAAACGAGCGTTTGTCTCGATATAGACCTTTTGCATTGCCTTGGCTCTGTATTTTGAAACTTCGAGCATCACCATTTGCACCAATGTGATCAGCACAAAAAGCGCCATAAAACCCGCCGCAATTTGCAACACAACCGCCTCACCAAACCAATTACGTGAAACGCGTGGTAATGATTTATAGAGATTTATCTGTTGCTTTTCCATTGGCTTCCTTTTTCGTTACCCCTCAATGCTCCACCGATTGCATATAAACATTGTTGTAACTGTTCGGGTTCCACTCCAGACGGCGCGGGGAGTTTATCATTGACATTTAAAGGTTCTACACTCACCCCTAAACTCTCTCTTAATTTTGAAGCCAAGGAAAGATCAGGCGAAATCAACAAAAATTTTGATACGGGCATTTGACCCAACCCATTTTCATAGTAATCACATGAACGCTGTATTTCGGTGACAAAAACATGAAATTCATCGCCACTTTGTGTTTTATTCAACTCCACATCTATTTTACGCACCAAATAAACAAAACCATCAGACATAATCGTCAATCGAGAACCATTTGAATTGGACTCAATAATTGCAACGCCTTCGCCTTTTTGCGCAAACAATTCAGCCACATTACGTACCGCAAATTCTGGAATGTCGATGACATTTAATGTCAAGCCAGACTCAACAATAAGTTTTGCAACTAAATCAAGATAATTTTTTCGCGCAACAACCACATAAATTAATTCTTCATTTTGTGCTTTGCTCAAGTAAGGCACTTTAAAATAATCGACGACCGCATCGGTCACTGAAAAATCAATTTGATCTTTGATATGAAACTTTAACGCATTCGATAATTCTTCTGCCGCAACAGGCAGATCGGGAATAGAAATTAAACTGTAGTCTTTGGGCTGCAAAACCCAGTTGCACAAATAACCTTGTAAACTGTATTTTTTGACTAGTGATGACAACGCGCGAAGAATTTCAAGCGGATCAAAAGAAGTTTGAATAAAATCACATTCTTTGACGACGGGCTTTTTTTGATCATCCCAATCTATGGTTGCAAAGGTCAAACCTTCTCGTAAAAAATGAACCGCACAAATTCCTTTTGCTTGAAAGGGTTTATTCTTAAGAGACAATAATAAATCCTTTAAATGCATAGCACCCTGCCCGTTAAGAAATTCCTAGTCCTACAAATGTGGCGGTTGTACCGCCCGCTCCATTTAACGTACAAGTTGCGGTTGCGCCATTTGCAATTGCTGCAGAAGTAATAGTGTATCCCGAGGGCAAACTACTTGGCAATAGGTTCCCAACTGTTTGACAATTTGCAATTGTAATTCCATTTGCACTGTTTGCACTTCGTCTTGCAAAATTATCTGCGCTTGCAGCAGAGAGTGCAGCAGCTAAACTAGTTGTGCTATTCTGTTGAGCGGTTGTGCTTTGATTAATAAATCGTGGAATCGCAACAGCAAAAATAATCGCAATTAAAACCAACACAATAATTAATTCTATTAAAGTAAATCCAGCATTTTTTTTCGACATTGAAAGGTCCTTGCAATCATGAAGTCATGGATGAAACATAACACTGCCTTTACACTCATTGAATTAATTGTCGTTATTTTAATTGCTGCAATAATTGCTGCAATTGCTGTTACCCGTTGGCCAGGCAGTCGAATCAATTTAAATTCAACTGCACAACAATTAGCCAGCGACATACGTTACACACAAACACTTGCCATGTCACGCGCACAAGATTATCGCCTTAATGTTACTGCTTCAACTTATTCAATTACAACTGGCGGTGGAACCGCAGTAAATAATCCCATCACAGGAAGCGCAAGCGTCTCACTTCCTTCTGGAACAACGATTACTATTTCTCCCACGAATTTACCGAATAATTTAATTGCATTTGATTCACAGGGAATTCCTTATACGAATTCCACAACGACAACTGCGCTAGGAAGCGCTGCTGTTATTACATTAACGTCTAATTCACTTACCACCACGGTCACTATTCAACCTCAAACCGGAAGAGTCACAGTCCCATGAAAAAAATTTCTGCTGGGTTTACGTTAATTGAATTAATCCTTTTTATTGTAATAATTGGTATTGCAGCTATTGCAGTTTTACTCTCTTTTCAGACATTGCTGACAAAATCACCCAACACAAACCGGCAAACCACCGCGATTATCCTTGCGCAGTCCCGGATGGACGTTATCATGGGTCAGTACTATCAGAATGGTTTTGCAAGTTTTTCGGATATTTGCTCGGGAGGCTCTCCTGCTGCGGTTTGTCAGACCCAAACTGGGTATACCATCACCTCCTCCATCATAAATAATGGCGCCTCAAAAACCATAACAGTCACAGTAAGTGGTCTAGGAGATGCTATAATTACCACACAGGTATGGAGTTGATTATGAATGCTCGATCCCATCAAAAAGGCTTTTTGGCCATCGTTGCGATAGCAGTAGTCGTTATCGTTGCGTTTATCGCGGTAACCGCTACCTACCAATATGCCGGAGATTCGCTCTCTTCCGCCGCCCACTTGCGCTCCGCACAAGCCTTCCAAATCGCCCAAGCGGGTATTGAACAAGCCAAGTACAACATAGTTACTCAAGGAAACACCTGCAGTGGGTATAGCAGCGGAACGGTTTCATTCACACCACCGTCTGGAAGTGGCGCTGGACAATACTTGGTAACAGGCACAACGAGCTCTGCGACCTCAACCTTAAATGGCGCTCTCACCAATTCAGCTACTACAATTCCCGTTGTCAGCACTTCAGGCTATACATCACCAGGCGCTTTTCAAATTGATTCGGAAGTGATTTATTACTCCGGCATTTCAGGTAATACATTCACAGGCGTTGTTCGAGGGATCAATGGTACAACCGCTGCGGCCCATTCATCTGGTGCGATTGTTCAACAAAATGAATGCTTTATAACATCCACTGCTGGCATTCCAACCATTAACTCTGCTAACGGTAAACGAATCTTGACAGCATTAATTGTAGGCACGAGCTTTGGATTTAATGTTGGCGGTAATTTTGTTATCCCAACAATGGGTGGAAGCGGAAGTTTTGATATGCAAGGCAGCTCAGTTGTTCAAAATCCTGGCGTAACATTGAATGGCCCTGGATTCCCTGCTTCAAATATTATTACGTCTAGCACAATTAATTGGACAGGAAATAACGCACAAACCCAAGTCAGCGGTGGAACACAAGCATCAAACCGAAACAACGAACTTTCAGATATTCAAGAAAATACGACGTTATTTAATTCGGGTAATTTTACCTCACAATATTTTAATCAAACCACAACAGAATTAAGAAACAATGCGATTTCGAATGGATGGCTTTACTCTAGCGGATCCAGCATTAATGGATTAAGCGGTCGCGTCATTTATTATGATGGAAACCTTGATCTCACTGGAAATCAAACCATCGGTACCGTCGCAAATCCTGTACTCTTAATTGTAAATGGTAATTTTGATATGAGAGGAAATGTTGATATCGTCGGTTTTGTTTTTGTGCTAGGTACATCAGATGTCGGAGGAAATACTACCATCACCGGATCATTTGCGAGCGCCGGAAATGCACAACTCTACGGAAATACTCAAGTTACACTGAACCAACAAGTCTTGAACAGTGTTAATCAAATCACAGGGAATATGAACACGCGGTACAGTAGCAATGCAATCACTCTTCAAGAACAGTTTCAGTAATCACACATAATTCAATGTTGAAATCGTAGCTTTCAAGGTATAATTAACACTATTTTGTGTAATATTTAGCGTAATATTCACGTATCGAATTGCTGTTGTTGTTCCCGCTGCAGCCCCTGCCCCGTTGTAATATCCAAACGTCAGTGTATTAATGCCGTCTGCTAATACGACTCCATTTCGTGTCAATTGTGTTCCCGATAAAGTATACGTCACTGCATTTCCATTGACATCTGTAAAGGTAAACGTACTAGCATTTGCTGTGGTAATACTGGTTGTTGAATTAATAGCATGAATATCACGGATCATTCGCTCAATCGCCAAACGCCCTTGTTGATTCGCATTAACAATCTGTTGATTGTCATAATAACTATTAAATGCAGCGCCCATGACTCGTGAAGCAACCCCAGCGATAATAGATAAAATGACAATGACTATGATCATTTCAATCAAAGTAAAGCCTTGTTTTCGCGTCCGCTTCTGCTTTGCCATGCTACAATCCTCTATATGAATATCACTGAATTTACTGCTGCGTCGACAGGTCTTGCGTGCGTTTATTTATGCACACGCGCGAACATTTGGAATTTTATTTTCGGTATCATCAGCGTCACACTTTACATGATAATTTTCTTCCAAGTAAGGCTCTATGCAGACATGAGCCTTCAAATCTTCTATTTGGTTTTACAATTTACGGGTTGGTATGGATGGCTTTATGGAAATACAAATCGCACGCCTCGAAAAATAGCCTGCGCCTCATCTAAAATACTTTTACTTTCTGGTATTGCAACACTGATATTATTTTATGGAAGCTTTTTTATTTTAAAAAACTATACCAATTCGAATACCTATTATATTGATGCAGTGACTACTGCGTTGAGTATCGTAGGACAGATCATGATGAATCGTAAATGGGTAGAAAGTTGGTTATGGTTTTTCGTTGCAGATGTGATTTCAGTCAAAATGTATTTATATAAACAGCTTTATTACACAACGGGATTGTTTGCAATTTTCACAGTTTTGGCCTTAATGGGCTATTTTCATTGGCGAAAGCAATGTTATGATTGAAGTCTTGCCGAGATGGTGGAATTGGTAGACACGCAAGTTTCAGGTACTTGTGGGGGAAACCCTGTGGAGGTTCGAGTCCTCTTCTCGGCACCAGATTATAACCTCATCCGTCCTTCGGGCACCTTCTCCGACAAGCGGAGAAGGAAAAAATTAACTTTAAGCGAAAGGATGTTTTAGAATAATGGTATCTTTTCTATCCGCACCCGTTGAAACAACATCTACTGGCACGCCGACTAGTGCTTCTAATTTTTTAAGATAATTCTTTGCATTTGCTGGAAGTTTATCCCATTCACGCACACCAGCCGTCGGCTCAGTCCAACCCGGAAATTCTTCATAAATCGGTTTACATAATGCGTAATCTTCCGCAGACGCAAATAATTTATCTATTTTTTGCCCATCGTATTCATACGCCACACAAATTTTAATCGTGGGCAAACCATCCAATACATCCAATTTATTAATACATAATCCAGTCAAGCTGTTTAATATTGCGGAACGACGTAATGCAACAGCATCAAACCATCCGCAACGACGAGGACGTCCCGTCACACTCCCAAATTCATTTCCACGTTTTGCTAAATACGCGCCCGTGTCATCTAATAATTCTGTCGGAAACGGACCTGAACCTACACGCGTGGTATACGCTTTTGTAATCCCTAGGACTTTATCAAATGATAATACACCTACACCCGTTCCAACTGATGCGCCACCGGCCACAGTATTAGACGATGTTACAAATGGATATGTACCATGATCAATATCTAACAAACTTCCCTGCGCACCTTCAAACAAGATAGACTTCTTTTGTTTTTGATAATTCGCTAACGTTTCAACGCTATCAATAATCATGGGTTTAATTTGTTTTGCTAACGGCATGATTTGCGACAATATTTCATCTACAGAAAACGTTTTTTGTTTATAATAATTTTTTAATACAAAATTATGGTAATCCAATACTTCTGTTAATTTTTCACGGAAACGCTCTTCGTGAAATAAATCACACACACGTAATCCACGACGCGCAATTTTATCTTCGTACGTAGGACCAATACCACGCCCTGTTGTTCCAATTTTTGAATTGCCTTTTGCGTTTTCACGCGCTTGATCTAATAAAACGTGATATGGAAGAACTAAGGGACACTGATGACTGATTTTTAATCGCTGAGAAACCGGAATATTTTTTCGTTCCAGCTGATCCATTTCTTCAATCAAGGCATGTAACGAAAGCACAACGCCATTGCCAATAATACATTCAATATTTTTATGTAAAATGCCGGAAGGAATTAATCGAAGAACGGTTTTTTCACCATCAATGACAAGTGTATGACCTGCGTTATGTCCACCTTGAAAACGGACAACTACATCAACGTGTTCCGTTAACAAATCAACTATTTTTCCTTTCCCTTCATCTCCCCATTGACTACCCACAACAATGACATTTTTCGACATTGAATTTCTCAAAATAAATATTAAAAAGGCACGAGCGGGTCAAATCCTTGAAGGCCTAGAGCCCGCCCCTACAAACCTACATTGTATAACAAAACAAGAGATTAGGCGCCTGCTGCCTCTAAGGTTTCCTGACGCTTAAGGTCAGTTAACTCCACAGCACGAGAAGGTACAATGGTCGAAATCGCATGCTTGTAGACCATTTGATTGATGGTGTTTTTCAACAACACCACAAACTGATCGTATGCATCGATGTGACCTTGCAATTTGATACCATTGACGAGATAGATAGAAACGGGGACTTTATCCTTGCGAAGCTCTTCCAAGAACGGTTCTTGTAACGAAGGCCATTTTGACATAGTGATTCTCCTTTCAATTTTTGATAAACGAAAAATTATAGTGCCGTGAAAAATACGCGATTCAAAGGCCCCCTGTCAAGAGCCAAACCGCGAACCAAACCATAATAAAATATCACACCTAAAAAACTATACGTTAAAAAAGGTAGCGCAAAAACATAACAACGAATAAATTCTGTTACGGTGTGAAAATAAAGTCCTGAAAAAATAAATACACCTAAATTCGTCCATGACCAATATAAAACTGTCGCAGATAATAATTGAAATAAATTAAATTGAAAAAACAATGTGCTAAACATTAATCCTGAATAAACAAAAAATGACCAACTACCCCACAACGGATAATGATGCAAAATACTTAAGAAAATATCAGAAATCAGTTGCCCCAAGACCACAATCACTACCGTCGCATCACGCGCAAATAATTCTCGCAGCAATACACTTAACACAATTGTCGGTGTGAAATCAGGAGGATGTGGAATCAGACGACTTATGACCATCAATAGCAAAAATACTGCGCTGAGAGAAAAATTTATTCTATTTAATAGACTCATGTAGAAACCTGCCCGAGTTATTTTTTAATCCAAAAAGTAAATTTCTTTTTTTGTTGCGACACTTTTACTAAAGCATGCGAATGAGTCGCAACAAATACCTTAAAATCCAATACGCTGCTCGGATCTGTACTAATGACTTTTAATATCTCACCCTTCTCCATCGATGACAATAGTTTTTTTGCTTTTAACAATACTTGAGGACAAAACAATCCTGACGTATCTAATACCTTATCGTATGACATCAGGAAGTTTCTTCTGCTCACCGGACTGTAAAACCGCTTGGCAATCCTCGGGTGAATTGCTTAATAACATCACACGCTTATTTTGCGCTACAGCACAAAACGGTTTTGCGTCTGGATTTTTTTGAAATTCCGGCCAACGTTCCGTATGCATTACCAAATATAAAAACTCGGACTTGGATTTTGCAAAAAAATCTGGCAATGTTAAAAATTGCTTTTTCCCTGAGCTCGTCGTCGATCCGTAATATAAATCTGCGCTCTTACTATCTACGACAGGACACGGGAAACCCACATAAAACACAAACGACGAAAAGCCTTCAAAATCTTGATACAAATAAACAGGTCGCGCTTGATATTGTGTTTTTACATATTGTGCCAATGTTTTTTGTGAATACATAAATTGTGAGCTTTCTCGAATAGATAAATAAAACGAAACAAACGGAATCGTTAACAGTGAAAACAATAAAACGGGCAATAAAACATTTTCACGGTTTTTGTAGCAAAAATATAATCCACCAACACAAAAACCAATCATCACTATCGTCAACAGTAAAATGGAAGATTGATACATACCCGGAACTAATTTAGGCGTTACCATCGCAAAAACGCCGGCACCTGCAAATGCTGCCGTAAATGCGCCATAAACCAAGACTAACCAACGCGATTTGTTAGCATGCACCCACTCTTCTATTTTTTGCGCAATTAAATAAGCTAACGGTGGTGTAGCAATAATCAAATAATAATCACCTTTGTCTGCTGATAAAGAAAAGAACACAAACATCACCCCGACCCAACTCCACAAAAATGCTTTTAATGGATCGAATGGTTTTTTGAGTCGCAAAGGCCAAAATGTAAATAATAAGAAAATACTCCACGGCAAAAGATATGCAATCAATCGGGGAACATAAAAATAAATCGGTCCGGTATGGTAATCGTGAGGATTCGAGATATTGAAAAACCGCAAAAACTGCTGGTTAATAATATATTCCCAAATAAAACGCGGTTGTACTATCGAGGCTAAAATGTGCCACGGTAAAACAATCGCTAGAAATATTGTAATAGCTCTGCGATCCAACATCGCGAGGTATTGCTCTTTCGTCGCTCCCATCAAGCTCATATACACAATCATAATCACGGGAATCAAAATCAATACGACAACACCTTTTGTCAACACGGCTAACGCTAAGAAAACGTAACCTGTATCCAATGACATAAAATAAAACGAAATCAAACTGGCAGAAATAAAAAACATAAATAACGGATCAAAAAACACTGTTCGCCCAATAATAAGAAATACAATACTGGAGAGCATAACTAATGCGGCGAACCACCCTGTTCTTGCTGCATCCAATTTTTTACCCAAATGAAAAAACAATAACGCAGTCGAAGCAGTAGCCAAACTCGGAATAAATCGCGCACCAAATGCATTCACACCAAAAACTTTATAACTGAGGGCCATCAACCAATAAAGCATAGGCGGTTTTTCTAAATAGGATACGCCGTTTAAATGCGGAATAATCCAATGATGATTAACTAACATTTCACGCGCGATTTCTGCATACAGTCCTTCGTTCATATCCAGAATGGCATATGAACCAATCCCATAAAAACACGCAATAAATACCAGGACACCTAAAAAAATGTTTTGCCACATATCCAAATAATTGGGCGCCGTAGTAAACGAAAAAGCGGGCAATTTAATTTTACTCATCAATGCTCGTATCATCAGAAAGTCCTCTTTGCTGATTTAAATATCGTAAAAAAATTCTGCGTTGTTGCTTCACTGATTGTTTCTACAGAAACCTCTCTAAGCTCCGCCATTTTCTGTGCAACATACAAAACATATTGCGGCTCGTTAGGTTTACCTCGATATGGCATAGGAGCCAACCATGGCGCATCGGTTTCAATTAACATTTTATCTAATGGGACCTGTTTCGCAATGGCTTGAAGTTCAATCGCATTTTTAAACGTGACAATCCCTGAAAATGAAATATAAAAATTAAGCGCCATAGCCTGTTCAGCCATTTCCCAATTTTCGGTGAAGCAATGCATCACCCCACCTACCTCGTTCGCTTTTTCTTCTTTTAATAATTTAATGGTATCTTCTCGCGCGTCTCGCGTATGAATAATCAATGGTTTTTTTAATTCACGGGCCGCACGAATATGATGACGAAAATTATTTTGTTGTATAGACGGATCATGATCTTCTAATCGGTAATAATCTAACCCCGTTTCACCTAACGCCACAACTTTAGGATGTGATGCAAGTTTAAGCAGTTGATCAACTGAAATGCTTTCCAATTCATTCGGATGAATACCAATTGACGCGCTAACATCAGCATGTTTATCAGCTACCGCCAATACATCTGCCGTTGTTTTTAAATCCACACCCGGACAAAGAAAATGCTTAATGCCTGCACTGCGTGCATTTACAAGCATCGCGTCGGGCGAATCCAATAAATTAATGTGACAATGCGAATCAACTAGCTGCATACCTTGCCCATTGAAAAAAAATATTCTCAAGCGTTAATAATACATTCGGATTATATTTTCTCATAAGTTTTTCACGCGCACGATTAATTTCATCCAACCAATTAAATAAAACGGGTTGATTATTTTTAATAATGCACTCTGTAGCAATAAAATATAATTTTTCGAGTGTTTCATGCAGTGGTTGCTTTTCTAATTGCGCTGCCTGTTCAATCGGAGATAATTTTGAGTGTAATAATTTTATAAGCTTTTCATCACATGGCATATCTCGAGAACTGTCAAAGATCACTTTTTGACAACGACTCCGAATCGTCAACGGTAATAGACTGGGAAATTCCGTAATCAATATTAATACGGTTTGAGGCGGCGGCTCTTCCAATGTTTTTAATAGTGCATTCATCGCGCCGACTGGCATTGACTCTGCCAACGCAAAAATAACCACTTTATAATTTCCTTGGTGAGCCGAATGATGTAATGCAGCAATCACATCACGCACATCATCAATCGCTGTTGTTTCTTGGAAATAAAGATCAGGGTGAGATAATTCATCCATCCATTTATCACCCAATAATTTTTTGGCCACTTGAAGTGCAAATTCGCGTTTTTCAGCTTGTATGCCTCCACAAAACAAAAGCGCATGCGGCAACTTATTTTGCTGGATTAATGTCAGAAGTTCTGCCCGTTTCATTTTTTTGCTTTAACAATATATGGGTCAATGATTTCTTGTAATGCACGCTTTACTGCAGACAAGGGTCTCGCAGCATCAATGATGCGATAACGACGCGGATATCGTTCAGCACGTGAAAGATAAGCGCGACGAACCCTTTGAAAAAAGGCAACTTCTTCACGCTCGATGCGATCCAATTGTTTTCGTCGACGCGTCCGATGCAGTGCCTTTTTAACAGGTGCATCTAATAATAAAACCATATCCGGACGAAATCCTTCTTGAACCCAAGTTTCCAAAACCTCAATCCGTTTTTTATCAATTCCTCGTCCACCACCTTGATAGGCATAACTGGCATCCGTAAATCTGTCACACAACACCCAAAATCCTGCTGCCAATGCAGGTAAAACTACTTCAGCAAGATGTTGCGCGCGAGCTGCAAATAAAAGCAATAATTCAGTGTCTGAGTGAACAGTTTCTGTCGTAGGATGATGTAACACTAAATGGCGAATTTCTTCCGAAAAAGGTGTACCACCCGGTTCACGTGTAATAACAAATGGAATGCCCTGGCGCTTTAAATAACTGGATAAGTAACGAATACACGTTGATTTTCCAACGCCCTCAATCCCTTCAAGCGTAATAAATAATCCTGTCATTATGGATTATCCGGTTTAGCATCCAAGACGGATTGATTAAGTTTGATGGAAGAATTTTTCATTAATTCTCGCACATACAGCTGATAATCAATTTGTCCATAATTTTTTTCTAATTCTTCTTTGAAAATATTGTGAGAAATGCTGTCATCGGATTTAGGTAATTCACCTTGATGCACGGCATCAACCTCAATAATCGCATAGTCACCGGATGGAAGTCGCACGCCCTTAACCGATGCATTGTCATTGGGATACGGCATACTAAAGGCTTCCGTTAAGATACGACTATCCACGCGAGAATCATAACGCCCCGCATCTTTATCCACTTGCCATGGAAATGCGTTTTCGCGCGAGAGTGCTGCTGCGGAAGATTTATTGTCTTCAATTTGTTTCAACCATGATTGTCCCAACGCTTCTGCTTTTTCTTGGGCTTGTTGGTTACGGAGCTTTTGTGCGATGGTATTCTCAACATCCGCAAACGGTAATACGGCTTGAGGCTGATGATTTTTCACACGAACAACCGCAACCGTGTTGGGATCCAATTGAATTAAATCACTGTTATTTCCATTCTGTAGCACATCACGACTGAAAGCAGCTTCAACAATTTTTGCATTAGAGGCAATACCTACTTTCATTCCATCACGCGTAAACAAATCAGTTGTGCCAACCGACATATTTAATGCCTTCGCGGCAATCTCTAACGTCGTTGGATTGGAATAGGTTAAGTTAGATAATTTATCGCTTTCTTGTGAAAAAATTTGTTCGGCTTGTTGTTCTGCTAGCGTACTTTCCACTTGAGATTTCACCGCAGAAAATGGCATAACTTCGGCTTTTTTCACACCTAATAATTTAATTAAACTTAAACCATAAGATGTTCTAACCGGCTCACTCACATCACCTACTGATTTTAAATTCGCCACCGCTTTTTCAAACGACGGATCCAGTGTTCCTGCACTAAACCAATCTAATTCACCGCCACTTTTTGACGAAGCGATATCCTGTGAATATTTTCGTGCAAGCACAGAAAAACGCGCACCGGATTTTAACTGATGCTGAATATCATCCATTCTTTTTTCAGCACCTTCTACATCCGCCGGCGATGCATCTTGTGGAATTTTGATCAAAATATACGCCACATGCCAGCTAGCCGGTTTTGTATAGCTTTCAATATTATTTTCATAATACTGCTGCACTTTTGTTTCATCAAAATGCATTTGGGCCTTAATCGCAGGAAGAGATAATTCAAGATATTGCAAGCTAACTTGTTCTGGTGATTGAAACTCGTTTTGATGCGTTTGATAATAATTCTTAACATCCTCATCACGTAAGTGAATATCACGTGAAAAATGGGCAGCAGGAATGATGACGTAACTAATATCACGCTTTTGATTGACTAAACGAATGGCGTTATCCACTTCGCCAGGCAACGCAAATGCACTGTTGACATAACCACTTTGGACTTGACCGATCAACATTGAATTACGCATATCGATTAAAAAAGAATTTTGCGAATACAAAATGCCACTTAGCACTTCACGGAATCGATTCACAGAAAATTGACCGCTCTCTTGGAATGCAGGAATCTTCAATAACGCTTCATTCACTTGATCAGTCGTTACACGATATCCCGATTTTGTTGCAGCTTGAACTAATACCGTAGATACGACCAACTGATTCAGTGCTTGACGCTTTAACGCTCCTTCAACCGTTGGATTTAAAGAGAAATTTGCACCCAATTGCATTTGTTCTTGTTGACGCAACCGTTCATACGATGACATCACTTGAGCTTGCGTAATAGTAATATGATTGACTATAGCGGGTGTGTGAGATTGACGGGATCCAACGACGTAACTGTGAATCCCCCAAACTGCAAATGTACTAATAATAAGTATGACAACAATCCAAAGCACGGGGCCTTGAGATTTGTCACGAATATTTTGGAGCATAGTTCATAGTCCATTTAAAAAAACATAGGGCAGAAAAAACGTCTGCCCTAATCTATTGACTGGCGGAGTGGACGGGACTCGAACCCGCGACCCCCGGCGTGACAGGCCGGTATTCTAACCAGCTGAACTACCACTCCTAAACTTTTTATCTCTATTGTAAAACTGATTGGTGGGTGCTGAGGGGATCGAACCCACGACCCTCGCCTTGTAAGGGCGATGCTCTCCCAGCTGAGCTAAGCACCCAAAACTATCTCTTATGCACCGTGATTTACTTCGTCCTTAATTGCTTTACCCGGTCTCCATGCAGGCAATAAACTTGCAGGAATTTGAATTTCTTTACCGGTTTGAGGATTACGACCTGTACGAGCTTTGCGCTTACGCACTAAAAATGTACCAAACCCAATAAGCGTCACCGTATCACCTTTTTTCAGTGCCTTTGCGATGGCGTCAAAAACAGCGTCTAAAGCACGACCAGCATCTGCTTTGGTAATACTGGCAGTTTCTGCAATACGATCAATCAATTCGGTCTTGTTCACGTCCCGTCCCCTTCTGCTAAAAAAATGATACATCCTCTAGAGCCTTGGCGTATGCCTTAAATACGCTAAAGCGGCATGTTTTATACCAATTGACCAGAAGGCCTGTCAAGGGAATTTAGCCCAAGGATTTAATCTTTCCTTAAGGTTCGGGGCGTATAGTCAAATCGAGATAAAAAGCAACTCTAAATATATAAGAGTAAATGATGAACGAGCTATATACCCTAGAAGAACAAACGGATTTACTAACCGCACTTCCTAAAGTGATTGGAAGGTATGGCGCTTGTCTCGACGAAATGTTTTGGACTCCCCTTCGTGACATCCAAGTTTTTGCTCCTAAAGTTTTCAGTCATTTCTCAGGCGCTGCTCACCCTGCTCTCTCAGGTCTCCTAGTCGCAGGATCATTAGTCGCAAATATAGGACATGTCGCGAAAGTTTTTAATAAAAATAAAGCCGAATCCTTGAGTGAAGTGATGGAAAATTGCCGCGAGAAATTCGGTGACAAGTACTGTCATCTTGATTTCGACGGATTATTATCTGATAAAAACAAAGCCGAGCTAGAAAAATACTTTCAAGAAGATTTGGATAACAAAAACTATGGCTATTTAGAAGTTGAAATAGATAATCCGAAAGGCGACTACCAGTTACGCTACCGTTTATCTAAAAAATTTAAAAAAATACTTAGTTCCTCTGAAACTTATAATCAAATCATCAATGATTTAAATCTAAGCGATAAGAAAGATGCTGCGATTAAAGCTCAATTAGATAAAATGATCCTCAAGTCAGATCGCGACAAACCCATTTCACAACTCAGGGCAGAATTCTTTGAGAACGCAAAAAAGATTAGCGCAGGGGATGCAGGCAAAGTTGCATTTGATTTTGCTGACTCTTCGGCATTCCAATTTTGGTTAGTGTTCTTTGTTTCAGACATGTTGTACAGCAATCCGGATACCAATGCGTGGAACTGGCGTACACAGATCATTACACTAGGACTTGCAGTCGGTATTTCAATCGTACAGTTCGGCGCAAAATTATTGGATTTAGTTCGACGTCGAAAAAAAGAACGCGAACAAGACGAAACGCTTTCTAAAGAAAAAGCTAACACGACTGTCGTCAATGAATCATTGCAACATAAACAACATACGTCATTTTTTATTCGTATGCTCAGCAGACACAATAATGATAAAGCAACGCGTTCATCACTCCCTGCTAATATCGCCATCGCCGAGAACTTTATTAACAAAGTTCAGCTTACTGAAAAATCTATAGCCAAACGTTTTCGAAATCGTTTTTTCTCGATAACCAAAAGCACCACAGAAATCGAAGAAATTATTACGGGTGAAACAAAAGATAAAGCAAGTTTTGTACAAACGGGTACTGCATTAAGAACCACGGCAAATGTTGCAATTATAGGTTCATTTTTGGAATGGGTCAGCGGTGTTGCGCTGTCAACTCTTTCGCGTGCAAAAAGTATTATCAATTTTTTTAACGGTACTCCCGGTGGTATTTTAGGTGTGGTCGCATTTGGTGTCGGTGGCGTGCTTGGAATTGTTTACTATAACAAAAGCGTTAAACCTGGATTAGAAGCGCAAAAAAAAGAACTAATAGAACAATATAATCAAAATAAATATAAATTTGATTTCTTAAAAGATCTTGAAACTGAAAATCGAAAATTAAAAAAACTTGTTAAAGCTCATGGATTCGAAAAACTTCCTGTCATGAAAGGTTCCGATGACAGAGCCTTCCGTCGTTTAGTGCCTTCACAAAAAACATCTCTAGGAACGTATGCTAAAAAATCAGTTAATCGTTTTGGCGTTGTCGTCGGTCGTGCAGGAACGGGAATTTTATTATTCCGTCTTTCTGCTTTAGCTATTTTAGGTTTGGCAGGTATTTCATTAGCTGCAACAGTTGCAGCGGTTTTATGGCCAGTGACTATCGCCGCTTTAGTATTAGGCGGAGTATGGGCTGGAATATTTCTATATCAATATATTCAAGAACGTCGCATTGCATCTGCGAAAAATTTTATGAATGATATCGACAATCGCATTGAAGCTGAACAAGTTAGGAATGATACGTATCGTAAACAATTAGGACTAGACATAAAACCAGATAGATACAATGAAGCTGTTAAAAAACAAAACTTAGAAATTGGCTATGAAGATGATACCGAACTGGAAATATCTAGGGACACAGAAAGCGAAGAAAAGCCTGCTTATTCTAAAAAATTAAATACAACATTAGTTAAACCAGGCAAAAAAGATTTACCTGTTTGTGAAGTTACGAAATTACCTGAAGTACAGCCAAAACCTTTACGCTTTTGGGAAAGCGCAAAAGATATTCGTCGTGATACGGGAATTAATTTACGTCTGGATGTGCCGCCTGGTTTTGTGATGTAATCACTCTGTCATCCCGAGGGAGCGTAGCGACGAGGGACCTCCAACTACATTGAATAATAGGGTTTATGTAAAACCAGAAAATCCACTAGTAAAATTTTCACAAATACTTTTGCGGTAAATTGTAGATGGAGATCCTTCCTCGCTACGCTCCGTCAAGATGACACACACCCTAGTGCGTACTTCCACCCGACGGTAATTCTTGCTCACCATCCGGTTTTAATTTTGTCACCGGCGTTGCAAGAATTGATGCGGCGGTCGGTACTTCCGGAGGTAACGGTTGTGGCTGAGATTGCAATGCTATTTGTAATACTTCATCAATCCATTTGACAGGTTTAATCTCTAAACCGTGTTTAATATTTTTAGGGATATCTTTCAAATCACGACGATTGTCTTCAGGAATAAGAACCGTTTTCACACCCGCACGATGCGCTGCCAATAATTTTTCTTTTAACCCACCAATCGGCAATACTTCTCCGCGCAACGTAATTTCACCCGTCATCGCAACATCAGCACGTACGGGAATTTTTGTTAACGCAGACACTAATGCAGTGCACATTCCAATACCCGCACTCGGACCATCCTTCGGTGTCGCACCTTCTGGCACGTGAACGTGAATATCATTTTTCTCATAAAAATCTTTCGGAATACCTAATGCATTTGAGCGACTTCGGACAACTGTCATCGCTGCCTGAATCGATTCTTGCATCACTTCGCCTAAATGCCCTGTGTATATTGGCTTGCCTTTTCCTGGAACAATCGCGGCTTCAATCGTCAATAATTCACCACCGACTTCGGTCCACGCTAAACCATTGACTAATCCAACAGAATTTTTTTCTTCGGCTATACCATAACGGAAACGTTTAACACCCAAATAACGTTCTAAATTGCGTGAGTTAACAATAATTTTCTTTTCGCGCTTTTTGCTGACAATCTTCTTAACCGCTTTACGACAAATCTTCGCAATTTCACGCTCTAAACTTCGCACACCCGCTTCACGCGTATAAAAACGAATAATTTCTAAAATTGCTGCTGTAGTAATTTCTAATTCTGTTGATTTCAATCCATTGGCTTCCAATTCTTTTGGAATCAAATGACGTTCTGCAATATTCACTTTTTCGTCTTCGATATAGCCCGGCAAACGAATAATTTCCATACGATCCGCCAACGCGGGAGGAATATTTAACGTATTGGCCGTTGCGATAAACATCACATCTGACAAATCGTAGTCAACTTCTAAATAGTGATCGTTAAATGTATTGTTTTGCTCTGGGTCTAATACTTCTAATAATGCAGACGCAGGATCTCCCCGAAAATCCATGGCCATTTTGTCGATTTCATCTAACAAAAATAATGGATTTCTCACACCGGCTTTCGTTAATTTTTGAATAATTTTTCCGGGGAGCGCACCAATGTACGTGCGTCGGTGTCCACGGACTTCTGCTTCATCACGAATGCCACCTAACGACATACGCGTAAATATTCGACCCGTTGCTTTTGCAATCGATTGACCTAACGATGTTTTACCCACACCCGGAGGTCCTACCAAACACAAAATTGGCCCTTTGAGTTTTTTTACACGCTTTTGAACGGCTAAATATTCAATAATGCGCTCTTTAATTTTATCTAAACTATAGTGATCTTTATCCAGACAGGCTTCAGCTTCTTCAAGCGTAAATTTAATTTCAGATTGTTTCTGCCACGGCAAATTTACCAACCAATCTAAATAATTTCGAGATACCGTTGCTTCTGCAGACATTGGCGACATCATTTTTAATTTCTTAAATTCGGCCATCGCTTTTGTTTTAGCTTCTTCTGTCATACCTGCTTTTTCAATTTTTTCTTTTAACGCATCCATTTCATTGGGGGCATTTTCTAAGTCACCCAATTCTTTCTGAATCGCCCTAATTTGTTCATTTAAATAATATTCGCGCTGGCTTTTTTCCATTTGATGCTTTACACGCCCACGAATACGTTTTTCAACTTGTAATAAATCAATTTCGGAATCCATGTAGCCTAACAACAATTCTAGTCGTTTTTGTAAATCCGATGCTTCTAACACCACTTGTTTATCAGGAATTTTTAAAACAAGATGAGCTGCGATGGTATCCGCTAATTTATCCGGGTTTTCAATGGTGTTCAGTGACGCTAAAATTTCAGGCGGAATTTTTTTATTGAGTTTTATGTATTGCTCAAATTGTGTTAACACAGAACGAACTAACACATCTAATTCTTTTGCATCTGACGGAAATGTCGTTGGCATTAAATTTAATTCAGCCAACAGGTAATCTTCTTCTGTAAAAGTATTACGCATTTCGACACGCTGAGTGCCTTCCACTAATAGCTTAAAGGTTCCGTCAGGAAGTTTAAGTAATTGTAAAATGCGCGCCAACGTCCCTACTTGATATAACTGCTCAGGAGCTGGATCGTCGTCACCGGGATTTTTTTGGGCTGCAAGCACCACTAAATTATTTTTTTGCGATGCAACTTCCAGCGCTTTAATGGATTTTCGGCGCCCTACAAACAAGGGAATTACCATATGAGGATAAACAACAACATCTCTTAACGGCAAAATAGGAACAACTAATGGCGTTTCAGATACAGCCGCAGCTTTGGGCATAAGAATTCCTCGTCATAATCCACACGTTACATCGCACTGAATTTTGCTACTAGGCCTTCTTCTGCTTCTCGGAATTATCGTAAACCAAAAGCGGCTTTGTTCCACTCTTGATACAGTTAGCATCGACGACTACTTTCGTCACGCCTTCTAAAGAGGGTATCTCATACATAATGTCTAATAAGATATTTTCAAGTACCGCACGCAAACCTCGCGCCCCGGTTTTTCGTTTGATCGCAAGCTTTGCCACTTCTTTGAGCGCTTCTTCACGAAATTCGATTTCAACATCATCCATTTTTAGCAATTTGGCATATTGCTTGGTTAAAGCATTTTTGGGCTCAACTAATATTTTAATTAACGTTTTTTCATCTAACTCATCTAGCGTCGCAACCGTCGGCAAACGACCCACAAATTCTGGAATCAAACCATATTTAATAAGATCATCCGGCTCTAACCCCTTCAGAATTTCACTGAAAGTTTTCTTGTCGTCTTTACCTTTGACTTCCGCACCAAATCCAATACCAGATTTTTCGCTCCGCTCACGAACAATTTTATCTAATTCATTAAACGCTCCACCGCAAACAAATAAAATATTGCGCGTATTAACTTGCAAAAACTCTTGACTGGGATGTTTACGACCACCTGCAGGTGGAACAGATGCTACTGTTCCTTCGACTAATTTCAATAATGCTTGTTGAACACCTTCGCCAGTAACGTCACGTGTAATCGAACGGCTCTCTGATTTTCGCGAAATCTTGTCGATTTCATCGATATAAATAATGCCTTTCTCAGCTTTTTTAACATCATAATCACAATTTTGTAATAATTTTTGAATGACCGTTTCGACATCATCACCGACATAACCCGCTTCCGTTAATGTCGTCGCATCGGCAATCGCGAACGGTACTTTTAATAGTCGCGCTAGCGTTTCTGCTAATAACGTTTTACCACTTCCGGTTGGACCAATTAATAAAATATTACTTTTGTTTAATTCAGTTTCATCCTCCGGCATATTTTTATATAAGCGTTTATAGTGATTATAGACAGCTACCGCTAATACTTTTTTCGCGTGTTCCTGACCAATTACATATTGGTTTAAGGATTCGGTAATTTCCTGTGGACGCGGAAGTGTTTGCTCTTCTTGTTCAAATTTCTCGTCTTTTAAGGCTTCTTTCAAAACATCGTTACATAATGCAATACAACCGTCACAAATAAAGACGCCGGGACCCGACACTAATTTTTTAACTTTATCCTGCCCTTTGCCACAAAAAGAACAAAAAGTCGATTTATCAGAATGATCACTCATGACGAAGTCCTCTTTTATTTAATTTCTGATCGCTGTGAATAAACTGCATCGATAATGCCATATTCTTTCGCTTCTTCTGCACTCATAAAGTGATCACGCTCTGTATCGACGCTCACTTGTTTGGCTGATTTTCCTGTATGTTTTGCAATGATCCCATCCATTCGTTCGCGAATTGAGGCAATTTCTTTGGCTTGAATTTGAATATCCGTCGATTGGCCTTGCGCACCACCATGTGGTTGATGAAGCATGACGCGTGAATTGGGTAAGCATAATCGCTTACCTTTTTCGCCGGCGAGTAATAATACTGCACCAAAGCTGCACGCTTGACCTAAGCATAATGTCGTTACATTTGGTTTAATAAATTGCATGGTGTCATAAATCGCTAACCCAGACGTTACTGCTCCACCCGGCGAATTAATATATAAAGAAATATCTTTATCTGGGTTTTCAGCTTCTAAAAATAACATTTGCGCAATAATTAAATTCGCCATGTGGTCTTCGATTTGACCTACGCAAAAAATAATACGTTCTTTTAATAATCGTGAATAAATATCATACGCGCGCTCACCCCTTGCGCTTTGTTCTACTACCATTGGTACTAACGTGGATTGATAAATATTCGACATAGTTTACGCCCCTCCCAGGCTTAATAATTCAGCAGCTTTCATGGTTTTTTCTACAACCGTGGCTTCTTTCAAAATCCGTTCAACAATTTGTTCTTCCATCGCCAAGGCTTCCATTTCTGCCATGCGATCCTTCTGTTCATAATACCAATGCACAATACGTGCTGGATCATCAAAACGTTCCGCAATTTCCTCAATCAATTGGCGAACCTTTGCTGCATCAGGCTTAATTTGATCACGCTTTACAATTTCGTTTACCACTAAGCCCAATACCACTCGTTCTTTTGCGCGATCGGCAAACATTTCTGTTGAGAATGCAGGTTTTTGCGCACCTTTAAATTGCGCAAATTGCTGTTCAGCTTGTTTCAATAAATGATCCGATTCAACTTTAATTAATGCCTTTGGCACATCGATAGTTTTATACGCTTCAAATAATTTTTTCATCACATCGACTTTTAACGCTTGTCGAATTTGTTGTCCGACTTGCTTTTGCAAAGTTTCTTTCACTTCAGCGCGTAATTTCTCGATGCCGCCTTCTTTTACACCAAACGCTTTTGCAAATTCGTCATTTAATTCTGGTAATTGTGGTTCTTCAACTTTATTAACCGTAATTTTGAAGTTCGCCGCTTTGCCGGCTAAATCTTTTGAACCATAATTTTCAGGGAATGTGACATCCACTGAAACAGTTTTGCCTTTGGTTGCACCGACGATACCGTCTTCAAATCCCGGAATGGTTGAATGCGAACCCAACACTAATGGCATCGTTCCTTTTCCACCCGGAAATTCCACACCATCCGTTGTTCCCACAAAATCAATCGTCGTACGATCACCAAGCTTGGCCGCACGCTCCACTTCTTTCCATGTAGTTTGTTGTTTCTGCATGCCTTCAATGGTTCGTGTTAAATCTTCGTCGACCACTTCCGCCGAAATTCGCTCAACCACTAAATCTGTAAATGGTAATAACGCAATGCTTGGGAATATTTCAAAAGAAGCCACATAAGAAAAATCTTTACCCGGTTGATATTGTTCTTTGATGTCCACATGCGGTTCACCGGCAATGTGTAATTCTTTTTCGCGCAAGGCTTTATATAAGGTATCTTGAATAACTTCGTTAAGTGCCTCGATCTGTGCACCGAATCCAAATTGTTTTTTGATCACATCCATAGGAATTTTACCTGGACGAAATCCGTCAATTTTCGCGGTTTGAGAAATTTTTTGTAGACGCTTTTGCGTTACACCATCAATGGTTGTTGCGGGAACGACAACGGTCATTTTACGTTCAAGTGAATTGACGTTTTCTACTGAAATTTGCATCTTATGGAGTCCTCTTGTTGTTTGGTGCGAAAGGAGAGACTCGAACTCTCACAGGTTACCCTACTGGAACCTAAATCCAGCGCGTCTACCAATTTCGCCACTTTCGCTGATTTTGCTGCATTCGCACACACAGATTAAGCCCGGCATTCTACCCCATGAAGGAAGGAATCAGCAAAGCCTTTTAGGGTAAATCCCTTTACTATATATAGTATAATCCTCATAAAACTCTCCTATTGCCATCCATGCTTGAGTAGTTGAGGCCTCTAAGGCAGTTATTATTTTACGTCACTCGTTGATGCACGGATTAAGGCAGGAGCCCCCACTGCATGCGGGGCAACTCCCCCGCCGACTGACTTTCTTCTTTTCCACATTTCCATTTGAGCAGCTCTTGTAGAATCTTTTTCTCCTAGCGATTGCATCCCAGCCGAGGATCGCAAGGGGTCTCTCGGGCTATTGCGCGGACTATTTCGACCTAAAACCCTAGGACTACTATCATCACGCGGCGTACGATGCGATCGCGGCGTTGATGAATTTGATGAAGATTTTGGGTCAAGCGGCACATTCGGAAATGCTTCTGGGGACAAGACTTTTAGAAGCTGAACACCAGTCTTCAACGCTAGCTGGTAAGTATTTTCTCTGCCCATAACCGCATCTAAAAATTGTTCGAATGCAGATTGAAAACGAAGTCCCATATCGCAAAACTTTTTACAATCATCAGAAAGATTGTTTTTTAATCGATACTGTTTAAAAAAATCCATTGCTGCTTTTGAATTTGCTTTCGAAGACAAGATCAAGGCATCCAACTGACTTATCTCAAACTCCAATAACTGTAAAGATGTCATATTATTCTTGTCCAATGAACTTGTTTCCGTTATAGCTGTAAAATCAATGCGCAAAAAATCTATGAACGATTCGGTCGTCTCAGGCATTTGTTTTTTATCCAAAAATTCTTTACGCGCAGATGCAAAGCGCTCAAAGTATTGAATCTTTTCGAGCAAAGAATAATATTCGGGGAGATTTTCTTGAATCGCTTCATACGCCAAAACATGGATTTTTTGCATGATTCGCATTACAAGATATAAAATTTGTACCCAAGACTTTACGGTAAATCCCAAATGAGCAGAAACATCTTTTACAAGTACAAATCGCAAAATCTCCGGACTGTCAGAACTTATATCGGGCACAAGCTCTTTTAAAAAGGAAGACATAAAATGTTCAAATGAACTTCTATCGATACGGGTATCTTTTAAATGAGGCAAATCAAATGCGTTGAGAAAAGAAAGGTAATTAAAATCGCCCATGTCACGCAAATCAGAAACCGACATTTTTCTATCGGGATCATAAAATTCCCTGCTCAAAACTTTTTTATTGTATGAAACTACCCCGTCGTTAAGAACATATTCAGCGTTTGGACTCGCATCATTCACACAAAGTGATCCAACAATTTTTGCTAAGGCTTCATCATCCATGGCGCTAATAAGAGTTTTGACGCAAACGCCATCGAGGCTTTTCATTTTGTCTACAATACTGAAAAGGCTGGAAGTAACAAAAGCATCTCTAGAAAAAAGTTGGCTAAAAAATGGCTGCAGGGATTCGTCCAATCCTTTACATCTCAACAAAAATTTCCTTAACTGCCCCTCATACTTCTCTTTTTCGCTTGCCATAATCATCCCTTGTTATTCGCTATCCGCGGTTGCGAGATTATAGAAATATTGTTTTATAATGTATACTAGCGTGCGTACGTTTTTTCGATCTAACGCACAAGGAGCAAACATCCATGGAAGAAGTGCCTGCCTACCGTCAACTTGCTGACGATGCTCTGCGCTTACTTAACGAAAAAGATTTAAATGGAGCAAGCGAAAAAATTGCTGTTCTCCAACAAACCGATGCCAATTTTTTCCATTATTTTACTGCACGAATCGATTACAAACGAAATAATATTGCTAGTGCAATCGCGCATCTAATCAAAATCACAGACAAGCACTCTGAACTATTACCCGATGCTCAAGCACTCAAAGGCAAAGCAATTTCTAGACTTGTTCCTCGACAAATCAGTCGTACATTAGAACTCTTTGATGCCGCAAATTACGATACCGCTATACGCGTAATTACTTCAATAGAATCTACGGGAAAAGAATTTGATTTTTGTCATTTTATGCGCGCAAAAATCGCGCAAAAGCAAAACAATTTTCGCCTTGCTGTTGAAAATTTAGTGAAAGTAAAAAATACTAGGGATGAAAACTCAGCTGTTACTAGAGATCTCTACTCACCTACTCAAAAAATGCTAACCGAAATTCTTAACGAACAAGCTCAACGAGCTTTAGAAGCGATTAAAGTTTCTGATTTCATTGCTGCAAACGCTGCAATAGTTATCATTGAAGCCAGCAATACTGAATCAGTCTTTTGTAATTATATTAAAGCTGAAATTGCACACAAGCAAGGCAACATTTTTGCTGCACTCGATTTCCTGGATAAGGCTACAATAGAAAATTCTTATAACAATGAATCACTGATTGCATTTGACACAAATATTGCCGTTCAAAATTTACTCGTTGGATTAGTGTCAGGTCAACTCAAAGAAAAATCAAAATACAAAACGCAGTTTGTCCCTTTTGAAGATCCTAAATCAGACTACACACCTATAAGCATCGACAGCGAAGAAGATTGTCGCACTTCAAATATCAATATTACAGAATCTTTAGAGCCTTTCGTGAAAGCCACTCGATACGAAGACTCAGGAATCGTCTTTCATTTCACAGAAAAATTAAGCCTAGAAAGCCAGCTGCGAGTTCTGGAGAATCTCAAAACACTTTATATATGCGCTAGCCAGGAAATCTCCGAGCTCATCCCTTTGCCCATCGCACTATTCGGTGAAGAAATACCCAGTGAAGAACAATTCCTTCTGTACCTTACTAGGGAGCAAGCATTAATCAAAGGGCACATCGCAGCTGGAAAAGGTCTGTGGGCACAAGCTCATGCCTATTACTTCGAGGCTTTTTCCAGTGGTACTTACAAACAGGAACTGGCACACTTAAAAGCATTTTATTTTCCACAAGCTGATGTAATTGAAATTAGCGAGAAATTCAATCAAGCGCAATGTTATGCGATCATAAAAAGCCTCTTTGTAAATAACGTGATAGATGAAAATAGGTTTGTTTGCTGGTTAAACGCCCTTCGGATTGCAATATTATTTCCACCACCCAAAGAAGAAGAGCACGGTTCACAAGATGAAAGTGATGATGATACGGAGAGTGCTCAGAATCATGCAGATAGCCGTTCTCCTGATGCCGCTATTCTTGAGTCCGCCCTACCTCAGCTTGATGCTAACGACGAACCCCCTGTTTCTGAGGAGAATCGAAAACTTGTCGGTAAAATTCAGAGGCAAATTTTACTCTTTGATTCAGCGTTAAACACAGAAAATGCAATAGAAACAGAAAAATGGATGAGTGAAACAAAATTTGCAGAAACAAAAAAAATAATTTATGGCGAAGACCTTAAAGATTTTTCAAAACGCTTTTTTGAATCGGCTTGGAATATTTCTCGATTTAAACCACTAAATGCAGTCGTCGTTTTCTTTGCCGCATTCGCATTCCTTCCTGCACTTGCTCGCAAAAAATATCAGTTAACTCACAAAGAAAAACGCACAGTTGACCAAATATCAAAAGACGATGAAGCGCTCGAAGAAAGGCGCACCGAACTCAGAGAACAAAAACTTAAAAAAGCGCGTTTGAGTGACCGCATTTCATCCAGCAAGCGGAATTTATTATTTGAAGAAATGCGATCTCAACACGAAGATGACAGTGAAGTTGAAAAGCGCCGCATCGATGACGCAAGACAACTACGGTTTGCAATACCAGGTGCCTCCTCGCCCAGTAAAACAAACTAAAATTTAATTACTGTGGCATTTTGGGCGCTTCGAGTTTTTGCTCTGCATTTTGAATAAATGTCTTAGCAAGCGACTGAACAATGCTATTTAAATCTTTCTTGTTCTGGTCGGTATACTCTGGCGTCCACAATCCGTGTCTTGCACAGTGCTTTGCTTTTTCAACACACTTGCTTGCAAGCGCTAATGCATTTGCACGCTGCTGAGCATCGACGTTATCTGAGACAAGTATTCCATCAACTAATTCTGCGTCCTTTTCAA
>JANRJR010000083.1:0-2968 GCA_033763845.1 Gammaproteobacteria bacterium
TCTCCCTCTTTATCCATGCCACGCAGTTTACCAAATAAACAATCTTCTTGATACGCAAAAACGCTTGTGGCATATTCCCACGACTAATACGGATATTTATTGAACACACGGCTGTGATTACTTTTAATGATATTCACCGGACAGAATATGACTCAACGATATGTGCGTACTGGCAGAGCAGCCAAGAAGATAGCAAAGCGAGAAGAAATCAAAAAAGAAATTGAAGCGTTATCTCACATCCCTGAACCTGTTATTCCCGAACCCCCTAAGCCTACTCAAAAAATAATTTCTCCTACTTTCGCTGAAACGTTTGAAAAAAAATTCGAGGCGATATCGCGCGCAACGCGACAAAGTTTAGTCACTGCTCAAAAAGTTCATGCGCATATTGATCAACTACCCGAAGAGCAATACCGTGAAAAGTTGCATCGAGAAACCAGCCAAATTACCAATCAACTCATTAGTGATTTAATGGCAGAACTCGACGTATTGGCCAAAACGATTCCACTCGAAGCAACAACCCTACGAAAAACTGTCGAAAACTACCGGGAACCGTTTATAGATTTAATTTCACCGGCATTAGACCCTGAAAAAATACACTCCCCCAAACCCAATTTTTCATAAGAATCATTGAAAAAAATAGGTTTTTTGTGGCAAAATCATCGTTCTTCTAATTATACAGAACCTTAGGAAACGACATGGCGCAAGAACGAAAAACACGCAAAAGTGCACGAATTAAAAAACAGAAAGAACAGCCACCCATTTCTTATGCTCCTTCTAAAAGAGCCCATCTTGCACAAAAAAGTCTTTCTAATTTTGTTGCGCCTCCACTTCCTACTCCTTCAATTGAAGGTATTTTATATTGCTGGCCCGAACCTGATTTTGAAGCGATTTATTTTTCACTTTATGACAAATTAGCGTGGGAGTGCCATAAAGCTGAAAAAACGGGATATGTCGATGTAGCTGCGACGAAAACAAAAGCAACAGCTGTTTTAGAAGCCATTCAAAATACTATTCAATTGACGAATAATAAACATATCCGCGATTTATTTACTCATCTTGCCCAACTCATTTCAGATTATTTTATACATCCTGCAAAAATTAAGCTTAAAGATGTAAAACGCTTTCTTTCAAAAAAAACTAAACTCGATAAAGATAAAATGGAAGACGATGGCTATTTGAACTCAGTAGCTGATGAAGAACTATTACCGCCTGTTTCAGCATTTGAAGCATTAGAACTTAATGATAAACCACCATTGGACGAATCATTTTCAGTTCCAAGCATCGAAGAAATTTTGCAATGGCGCACTACACTCTCGACAAATGGTATATATGATATGGAGAATAAAAATTTATTGCCCGATAAATTCCCTGCCGAGCTTTTTCCCGATGCACCCGAACTTGTACTCGTTAATTCTTGCTGGACGAAAATTATGGCAACGCTGCAAGAAGCAAAAACAGAAACAGTACCAACCTTAAAACGCCCAGAAAGTCCTACTTCAGATGAAACACTTTCCCCCACAGCATCTCATTATGAATTAACACGCGTCCGTGAATTAGGATTACGCAAAAAATCGAGAGTAGATTATCAGGAAGACGAAACACCAGAAATGTTACGTTGTAAAAAATAGCGGGAGATCCCTCACTACGTTCGGGATGACAGCCTCATTTGGTATGCAAAAACTGCATCGCTTTTTCGTTTTGGCCAGATAATAGATAGTCTAACAAACCACTCGCTTGATCGATATTTTCATCAATGATTTTTCGATCTTCTTTTGAAGGTCGTTGCAAAACATAATCTAAGACGCCCGCGCGATCACCCGGATGTGCAATACCAATGCGTAATCGATAAAAATCATGCGAATGTAAATGCGCAATGATATCGCGCAAACCATTATGCCCACCATGACCACCCGCAAATTTTAATCGTGTATCACCCACAGACAAATCTAATTCATCATGCGCAATTAATATATTTTCTGGCTGAATCTTATAAAAATCGGCAATTAATTTTACAGATTGGCCACTGTGATTCATGAATGTTTCAGGAATTAAAATATGAACTTTTTCGTCTTGAAATAAAAAGTGAGAAACAAAACCTTTGAATTTGGCTTCGCGTTTAAACGAAATTTGATGGAGATGAGCGACTTTTTCAGCAAACCACGCGCCAGCATTGTGACGCGTGTTTTGATATTCTTCCCCGGGATTACCTAAACCAACAATTAATCGTATTGGCGAGGATAACGCGGGCATAAGAATTACTTTTTCTCAGGCTTTTCAGCAGCTGGCGCTTCTGCTGCAGGAGCACCCTCAGCACCCGGCGCAGCACCTTCAGTACCTTCCGCAGGAGCAGCACCTTCTTCACCTTCAGCAACCACTGGTGTTGGTTCTTCTTCCACTTCAATCTTCGGAATATGTAATTTAACTACAGCCGTGTCGTGTTCCGCTTTTTCACCACCGTGTGCAAATAACATGATTTCAACATCTTTTGGCACATTTAATTCTGACAACATAAGGGTGTCATCAACATTAAAACCGCTGACATCGACTTCAAAAAACTCCGGCAAATTCGCAGGCAAACAACGTACTTCCACGCTGCTCATCAAATGCATAAATACACCACCGTCTTTAACACCCGGGGCATCCGCTTCACCTTTAAAATGAATAGGAATCTGCATAATGATTTTTTCTTTCGGATTGATGCGCAATAAATCCATGTGTTCGATTTTAGGTTTGTACGGATGACGCTGAATCGCTTTCAATACGATTTGTTGTTTTTCACTTCCAAGATTGAGCGTTAACACGTGTGAATAAACTGCTTCGTTTTCCAACATTTTTGAAACTTCAAAATGATTCAACGAAATATTTTGCGCAGGTTTTTCTGCACCGTACATAATTGCAGGAATACGGTTCTCACGACGCAGGCGGCGGCTCGCTCCTCTCCCTGCTGACTCGCGGATTTCCGCATTTA
>JANRJR010000084.1:0-13159 GCA_033763845.1 Gammaproteobacteria bacterium
CAGCCTTTGATTGGGGTGCTTTAATTCGATGGTTAGATTTTAACGATACCTGGCTAGCAGCCGAATGGGGGCATCCGTCAGATAATTTAGGGGCTATATTAACTCTTTCAGATTATCGTGTGAGACATAAAAAACAAGCCATTACTATAAAAGATATTTTGAATTATATGATTATGGCTTATGAAATTCAGGGCGTATTTGCTTTAGAAAATAGCTTTAATAAAGTTGGCTTGGATCATGTCATATTAGTTAAATTAGCCAGTACAGCAGTATCTTTAAAAATACTGGGTGCAACGCGCGATCAAATGCTTGCAGGGCTTTCTCAAATTTTTGTAGACGGACAAAGTTTGCGAGCATATAGGCATGCCCCCAATGTGGGTTCCCGAAAATCATGGGCGGCGGGAGATGCAACGAGTCGTGCAGTACGCTTAGCAATGATTACGATGAAAGGCGAGAAGGGTTATCCCAGTTGTTTAAGCGCAGAAAAATGGGGTTTTTATGATGTGTTATTCGATGGAAAGCCATTTAATATTTCGAGAGAGTATGGCTCTTATGTTATGGAAAATATTTTATTTAAAATTTCCTATCCCGCAGAATTTCATTCACAAACTGCACTCGAAGCGGCTATTCAACTTCATCCTCAGATAAAAAATAAAATTAATAATATTACTAAAATAGTTATATCAACACATGAAGCCGCAATTCGAATTATTTCAAAAACAGGTCAGCTATATAATCCCGCAGATAGAGATCATTGTCTGCAATATATTATTGCAGTGGGATTATTATTCGGCGAATTAGATGCCCGCCATTATGAAGATGAGATTGCAAGCAACCCACAAATTGATCAGTTGCGCTATAAAATGACCATTGAAGAAAACAAACAGTTTAGTCTGGATTATTTAGATCCCGAAAAACGGTCTATTTCAAACAGTATCCAAATATTTTTTGATGATAATTCTGCTTCAGAGAAAGTAACGGTTCAATATCCCATAGGTCATAAGCGCCGTCGTTCTGAAGGCATACCTCTGTTAATCCAAAAGTTTAAGCAATCTGGGTTAAGCCAAAAAATCCAAGATATCTGCCTCGCGCGAGAAAAATATGAAGAAATGTCCGTGTCTGAGTTAATGGATCTGTTGTACAATCAGTTTGAGAGTGTATTAGGCAATCGCTGCTAATTTATTAGCAGAGGAAAGTCCGGGCTCCATGGATCAGTGTGCCAGGTAACGCCTGGGAAAGTTTGACTTTACGGCCAGTGCCACAGAAAACAGACCGCCTTGCGAAAGCAGGGTAAGGGTGAAAAGGTGCGGTAAGAGCGCACCGCGTTGCTGGCAACAGCAGCGGCAGGGTAAACCCCACACGGAGCAAGACCAAATAGGAATCCGTTTTGTGTGATCCACGCAGGATTCGGGTAGGTTGCTAGAAGATTACGGTGACGTAATTTCCAGAGAAATGATTGTCCACGACAAAACCCGGCTTATCGATATACTCTCTCCAAATACGGTTCATTCTGTTACAATGCAGCCAGTTTACATCAAATGAGGATAGGCTATGTCACCCGTGCAAAGAACACTTTCAATTATAAAGCCCGATGCGGTTTCTAAGAATCTCGTGGGGAAAATTTATGAGATTTTTGAAACTTCTGGATTAAAAATTATTGCCGCTAAAATGGTCCATTTGACAAGGCCGCAAGCCGAAAAATTTTATGAAATTCATAAATCACGACCGTTTTTTAATGATTTAGTCAGCTTTATGATTTCAGGGCCTGTTATGATCCAAGTGTTAGAAGGCGATAATGCAGTATTAAAACATCGCGACATCATGGGCGCGACAAATCCTAAAGATGCTGCACCCGGCACTATTCGTGCATTGTATGCTGCAAGTATTGATGAAAATGCAGTACACGGTTCAGATTCCCTTGAAAATGCAAACACAGAAATTGCATTTTTCTTTGATAATAAAGATATTTATGAGCGAACGCGTTAATCTTCTAGACTTCGATCGAAAAAGTCTGATTCAATTTTTTGAGTCCCGCGGTGAGAAATCATTTCGGGCGACTCAGTTATTTCAATGGATTCATCATTTTGGTAAAACCAACTTTGATGACATGACTAATTTGAGTAAGCCACTTCGACAAACATTATCTGAAATTAGCCATATTGAATTACCTGAAGTTGTGACAGAACAACTTTCTAAAGACGGTACGCGAAAATGGGTGCTTCGTTTAAAAGATAAAAATTGTATTGAAATGGTTTTCATTCCTGAAGACGATCGCGGAACACTGTGTGTTTCATCACAAGTGGGTTGTGCACTAAATTGCAGTTTTTGCTCAACGGGAAAGCAAGGTTTTAGTCGAAACCTTACGACGGCCGAAATTGTTGGGCAAATTTGGTTAGCAAAACGCGTAGAACCTGTAACCAATGTTGTGATGATGGGAATGGGTGAACCGTTATTGAATTTCGATAATGTAGTCAAAGCCATGGATGTCATGATGGATGATTTTGGATATGGTTTATCCAAGCGTCGTGTGACATTAAGTACGTCTGGTGTAATTCCCGCGATGAAAGAACTGGCTGAAATAAGCGATGTTTCATTGGCGGTATCATTGCATGCACCTACAGATCAATTACGCGATATTTTGGTTCCCATCAACAAAAAATATCCATTAGCTGAATTGATGGATGTATGCAAAACCTATTTTAAAGATGAGCCGCGCCGTAAAATTACATTTGAATATGTGATGCTTGAGGGCGTGAACGATAAAAAACAGCACGCGTACGCATTGATCGATCTTTTGAAAGATGTGCCTGCTAAGGTCAATTTAATTCCGTTCAATCCATTTCCATACACACAATATAAACGTTCATCGTTATCGGTAATTAATGCATTCCGTGATATATTGGTAGGTGCAGGAATTATTACAATTACCCGTAAAACACGGGGTGATGATATTGACGCAGCCTGTGGACAATTAGTCGGTGATGTTAATGATAAGACCAAACGAAAGGAACAATATGCAAAGCAAATACGTGAGAATGGTGTGCATACTGCTATTGGGTAGTCTATTTCAATCGTGTTCGACAACAGATACAACGATAAATCAAAAAATGGCAGCGAATGACAATGTTGCATTGGGACTCGCATACTTGAACGAAGGAAATAAAGTAAAAGCCAAAGAAAAGTTATTATTCGCATTGGAAGAGTCGCCGAATAATCCACTGGTTCTCGATTCTATGGCGTATTTTTGGGAAGTTACACAAAATGTTGCATTAGCGTCAGCATTTTATCAAAAAGCGTATGATATTGCGCCGAATGATGGAGCGGCATTAAATAACTACGCTGTTTTTTTATGTAAACACGGTCAAGAAAAAAAAGCTGAGACATTATTTTTAAAAGCAGTGCATTTGCAGAATTATGTTCATACAGCAAAAGCATACGAAAACGCCGGTGTTTGTGCGCTTAAAGCGGGCGAATCGGCAAAAGCAAAAGAGTATTTTACGAAAGCACTGGTAAATTAATATGACTGAAACAAATTCCTTTGGAAATAAATTACGTCTCGCGAGGGAGCGGCGAGGTTTATCTCAAGAAGAGGCAGCGAAAGCATTGTGTTTGAATGTTGAGGTCATTAATGCATTAGAGTGTGAACAATTTGATAAATTGCCTTCACCGGTTTTTGTGCGAGGCTATATTAAAAATTACGCTAATTTGTTGCGATTAACAATTAATGAAAAACCTTCGAAGCCTTCAGCGCATGTTGTAGCAGCACCTGTTTCATCAACACATGAAAAAAAAGTCGCTAATCGACTTTCAATGTTAGGGTATTTCCCGGCTAAAATTTTTAATTATGTTATTGCGTTGGTTTTAGTTGCATTGGTTTTTGTGTGGTGGCACGAGCGTCGTCATGCCATTGAAAAAATAGATACCACTGGGTCGATCATTAATATGAGCATTGAGAAAATTCCTTTTCAGCGGCAACAATCTCTAAAATCATTACTACCCATTAAACCAGATAAAGATTTGATGAAAGAAGTATTTCCAGGATGGCCATTATGAAATCAATTCAAGCGGTAAAAGGAATGAATGATCTGTTGCCAGACAGTACAGTGTTGTGGCAGTGGGTAGAAAACCATATTCGAGGCTTATTTTTTAATTATGGTTATGAAGAAATTCGTCTGCCTATTGTTGAAAAAACAGAATTATTTAAACGAAGTATTGGTGAAGCGACAGATATTGTTGAAAAAGAAATGTATACGTTCTTGGATCGGAATGAGGAAAGTTTAACATTACGTCCTGAAGGAACCGCAGGTTGTGTAAGAGCAGGAATTGAGCACGGATTATTTTATAATCAAGTGCAAAAATTATGGTATCAAGGTCCGATGTTTCGATATGAGCGTCCTCAAAAAGGGCGTTACCGTCAATTTTATCAAGTAGGTGTAGAAGCCTTTGGATTTCAAGGCTATCTTATCGAAGCTGAATTATTATTGATGTCGGCGCGTTTATGGGATCTACTTGGCATTTCTCAAAAAGTTGCTCTGCACATTAATACTTTAGGTAAGCCTGCATCGCGTGAACAGTATCGAGAAGCATTTGTTAACTATTGTGAAAAACATCACGACCAATTGGATGATGATTCTAAACGACGTCTAAAAACGAATCCCTTGCGAATTCTAGATTCTAAAAATCCAGATTTGCAAAAATTATTAAATAGCGCACCTAAATTAACGGATTATTTAGACAGTGAAGATAAAAAACAATTCGATGGATTATGTGAACTGCTCAAAGCAAATGGAATTGCCTATGAAGTTAATCCTAAATTAGTCAGAGGCCTAGATTATTACACGGGGACCGTCTTTGAATGGGTTACAGAAGCGCTGGGTTCTCAGGGAGCCGTTTGTGCTGGTGGGCGATACGATGGATTAGTTGAAGAGTTAGGTGGAAAAGCTACACCCGCCATTGGGTTTGCGATAGGTGTCGATAGAATTGTAGACTTATGCTCGGAAAAATTTACGCCTAAAACCATCGACGGTTATTTTATTGTCGCGAGCCCCTCTGCTCAAAATAATGTAATGCAATTCGCAGAATTGCTTCGCAGTGAAATCCCTGAGCTGAGTTTGGTCGTGGACTGTGCGAGTGGGAGTATCAAATCTCAGTTCAAACGCGCAGATAAAAGTGGCGCAAAATTTGCTCTGATTTTGGGTGAAGACGAGTTATCAAAGAATATGATAACCTTTAAGGATCTGCGTCAAGAAGGTGAACAAAAACAGTTTAAGAGAGATGAATTGATCAAGCATTTAAGGAGTACGTAGTGAGTACGTATGTAACGGAAGAGCAACAAATTGAGATGTTAAAAGAGTGGTGGAAAAGAAATGGCAATTTTGCGATTGGCCTATTTTTCGTCGCAATTTTTTTCAGCTTAGGATTGCACTACTGGTACAAGCATCGCGAAGAAAAATTAGCGAGAGCTTCTGCACATTATGAAGTAATGTTAAGTGCGCTTGTGAATGCTGATGAAGCCACAACATTGAAAGAAGCAAATTTATTAAAAGATGATTATTCACGTACGCCTTATGCGGCATTAGCTGCATTGATTTTTGCACGCAACGATGTGGATCAACAGAAATACAATGATGCAGAAACTGAATTGACCTGGGTCATGAATCACGGAAATACCAACTCATTACGACAAATTGCGCGGCTGCGTTTGGCGCGAATTGATATTCAACTAAATAAACCTAAAGATGCATTGAACGTATTGGATAAAGTCAGTGATTCGAGCTATATGCCTATGATTGATGAAGTGCGAGGTGATGCGTATTTAGCCCTCAATCAAACAGATAACGCGCGAGAGGCCTACCAAAAAGCGGTGAATTTATTGCCAAGCTTTGCTGTTGCGCGTCCTTTATTGACGATGAAATTAAATGATTTAGCCACAGGAAATAAATAAATGAAAAAAATATATGCTCTAGCTGCGTGTGCATTGCTTTCTAGCTGTACTACTATCAGTGGTATTGGTGAAGATAATACGCCAGCTCCATCAGCATTAATGAATTATCAATCGCAACTTACGCCTACATTATTGTGGTCAAGAAGTACAAATCCTGCTCAAACCGTATCTATTTTTGACTTATCTAATGGTATGGTTTTTTGGAAATCTCCGCTGAAGCAAGCTTTAGTCGCCGGCCCTACGATTGGAAATCAATCTGTGTATGTAGGTGACAATGAGGGTGGCGTATGGGCGCTGAATCTTAATTCAGGTAAAGCTGAATGGCATGCTACCTTATCTGATCCAATTGTTTCTCGTCCGCTAGTATCAAATGGCAAGGTTTTTGTGAGAACGCTAGACGGTACTGTATGGGCGCTGAAAAATGTTGACGGAAGTGTCGCGTGGACTGCGGCAGAAACTATACCAACCATGGTTTTGTCTGGCGGAAGCAAGCCGGTTTTAATGGGAAATAACATTGTTGTTGGCTCTTCGAATGGAAAATTAACTGCATATGATGCTGCAACTGGGACTGTAAAATGGAAATCCGTTATTGCTGAACCTCAAGGTCCTTCTGACGTTGAAAAAATGGTAGATATTGTTGCGGATCCAAAACTATCTGGCAGTGCAATTTATGTGGTGACATATCAAGGTAATTTATCTGCGGTAAATGCGCAAACAGGTCAGGTACTATGGCAGACGCCAGTGTCTTCTTATTCAGGCCTTGCTGTTTCCACGAATGCTATTTTTGTAACCGATGCTAAAGGGCGTGTGTTTGCATTTGATCGTAAAACCGGAAAACAAATCTGGAAACAAACCTATCTTGAGTACAGGGTATTAACTGCTCCGACAATTATGGGTAATTCAATTGTCATTGGTGATGGCGAAGGTGTTACGCATTGGTTGAGTCAGTCAACCGGTGAAACAGTTGCGCGCGTTAACGTTAGCAGTTCGCCAATCAAAAGTGCCCCATTAGTCAGCGGTAATAACGTTTATATTTTGTCGCGAAATGGTTTAGTCAGCGCTTATACGGCTTAATTTATTTCCTGCAAACTGTAGGATAAGTTGCTTTTGATCAACCAGCTTACCTTTCAAGCGTTTCGAATACACATAATGCCATTCATTCGGTGTTTCAGGTGTATTCAATACGGGTGAACCCATCAATGTTGCAACTTGATCTTTTGTCATGCCAATCCTTAATTGACTTACCGCATTCTGATTTATGGCATTGCCTTGTTGAAGCGGTGGGTGATATAAAAAAGGGTAGCATCCCGTTAATGAAAGCATAGGCAGCAGTGCTGCAAAAGTTAATATGATCTTATTGCTCGTCTTCATCATCAATATCCTCACGTTTTTTAGTGGTTGGAAATCCTCCTGGTTTGGGTGATGTACCAAAAGGTGTAATACTGGATTTTTCTTCCTGGAAATGCGCAGAATGAACCGTTTCGTATTCTATCGCATTGATTTCTTTTATGACATCACTATGAAAGTAGAGGCGGTAAATAGTTGCCACTTTGGTTTTGTGATCCCATGCGATTTTTGCATCCATGAATTCCAAGGCGTCCTTTTCATCCGAAAAAGACGCCGTGAGCTTTTCAGTTCCTTCTTTGAATTGTTTAGTGAGTTGATACGGTAATGCCAATGTTAGTCCTCCCAGTTTAAGGTTCCACCGGTTTGATATTCAGTTACGCGGGTTTCAAAGAAATTCTTTTCTTTTTTGAGATCAATCACTTCGCTCATCCACGGAAATGGATTTTCTGCGCCCGGATATTCTTCCGCTAAGCCAATTTGTGCCAGTCTGCGGTTAGCAATAAAGTGTAGATATTCTTTGAACATACCCGCATTCAATCCCAGTATTCCACGTGGCATTGTGTCAACCGCGTATTGATATTCTAATTCGACGCCTTCTTTAATTAATTTAACCGCTTCAGCTTGGAAGGACTTTGTCCATAATTGGGGATTTTCAATTCTAATTTGATTGATGACATCAATACCAAAGTTCATGTGCATGGATTCATCACGCATAATATATTGGAATTGTTCTGCAGTACCCGTCATTTTGTTACGTCGACCCATGGATAAAATTTGGGTAAAACCGACATAGAAAAATATGCCTTCAAACACAACATAAAATGCAATTAAATCACGTAATAATCGCTGATCATTTTCTAGTGTGCCGGTGTGAAAATTCGGATCACTTAAGCTTTGAGTAAACTGCAGCGCCCATGAGGCTTTGGTCGAAACCGACGGAATTTCGCGATACATGTTAAACACTTCAGCTTCATCTAGTCCTAAGCTTTGAATGACATGTTGATAAGCATGTGTATGTAACGCTTCTTCAAACGCTTGTCGCAATAAATATTGACGACATTCTGGATTGGTAATATGACGATAAACCGCTAAAACTAAATTATTTGCAACGAGAGAATCTGCTGTTGCAAAAAAACCTAAATTTCGCTTGATAATGATGCGTTCATCTTCAGATAACCCATCAACACTATCCCATAAAGCCACATCCGCAGACATGTTAATTTCATTCGGCATCCAATGATTTGCACACGCCGCTAAATATTTATCCCATGCCCACGGGTATTTAAAAGGCACTAATTGATTTAAATCAGCATGGCAATTAATAATTTTTTTATCATCAACACGAATGCGCGCTGCACCCATTTCAATTTCTTCAAGACCCATCATAAATAAATTCTCCTAATCCATATTCATACGGTTGTATTACTGACATGACTCGCAGTCAGGATTGTCAATCGAGCATGCTTTTACGGTATCTGCGCTTACAGCATTGAGCGTTCCACTGTTTACTGTTGATTTTTCAGTGCCAGTAGCGCCTAAGCTGCGTAAGTAATACGTTGTTTTTAAACCTTTGAGCCATGCTAATCGGTAAAGCGCATCTAATTTTTTACCAGATGGTTGTGCCATATATAAATTTAACGATTGTGATTGGTCGATCCATTTTTGACGTCGTGATCCGGCTTCCACTAGCCAACTCGGATCTAACTCAAACGCTGTCGCGTACAAGGATTTTAATTCTTGTGGTACACGATTAATTTGGTTGACGCTACCGTCGAAATATTTCAGATCGTTAATCATTACATCATCCCATAAATTTAATGCTTTTAAATCACGCACTAAATAAGGATTCACAACGGTAAATTCACCCGACATATTTGATTTTACGAATAAATTTTGATAAGTCGGTTCGATGGATTGCGATACACCACAAATATTTGAAATCGTTGCTGTCGGTGCAATCGCTAATACATTTGAATTTCGCATGCCGGTTTTTTTAACTTTTTCACGTAGCGTTTTCCAATCCATAGTTTGTTTTCTGTCTTGGTCCAAGTATTCGCCGCGTGTTTTTGCTAATAATTCAATGGAATCAATGGGCAGAATACCTTGGCTCCATAATGAGCCGTTGTAGGATTCATAGGTTCCGCGTTCTTCCGCTAATTGATTAGAGGCTTCAATAGCATAATAGCTTACGGCCTCCATTGAGGTATCGGCAAAATTAACGGCTTCTTGTGATGAATAGGGAAGGCGTAATTCAAATAACGCATCTTGAAAACCCATAATGCCTAATCCAATGGGGCGATGTTTTAAATTTGAATTTTTCGCTTGAGGTACCGTGTAATAATTAATGTTAATAACATTATCTAACATGCGAATAGCGGTATGGACTGTTTTTCTTAATTTTTCCTGGTTAATACCGTCTTTGGTCATGTGTTGAACAAGATTTACGCTGCCTAAATTACAGACCGCAATTTCTTCAACGGAGGTATTCAGCGTAATTTCTGTACAAAGATTGGAGCTGTGTACAACACCTTTGTGTTGTTGCGGCGAACGCAAATTGCACGGATCTTTAAACGTTACCCACGGATGTCCCGTTTCGAACAATAATCCCAACATTTTTCGCCATAAGCTGATTGCCGGCATTTTTTTGTAAACAAATAGTTCACCTTTTTCAGCTTTCTTTTCATAAGCTACATACGCTTTTTCAAACGCTTCGCCGTACAAATCGTGTAATTCTGGCACTTCATTGGGTGAAAATAATGTCCAATCCCCATTTTCAGTGACACGCTTCATGAATAAATCGGGAATCCAGTTCGCTGTATTCATGTCGTGAGTACGCAAGCGTTCGTCACCTGTATTTTTGCGTAATTCTAAAAAGCGTTCGACATCGTAATGCCAGGTTTCTAAATATCCAACAACTGCACCTTTGCGTTTTCCGCCTTGATTAACGGCAACAGCGCTGGCATTGGCAACTACCATAAAAGGTACTACGCCTTGTGATTTGCCATTTGTGCCTTTGATATGAGAGCCCATCGCGCGAATTGGCGTCCAATCGTTTCCTAATCCACCCGCAAACTTGGAGAGAAGTGCGTTGTCTTTAATAGCACTATAAATTCCGTCTAGATCATCGGGAATGGTTGTTAAAAAGCAACTCGATAATTGTGGGCGTAATGTGCCTGAATTAAATAGGGTTGGCGTAGAACTCATGAAATCAAACGTCGACAATAAATCATAAAATTCAATGGCGCGTGCTTCTCGGTCTTTTTCTTCAATGGCTAAGCCCATTGCAACTCGCATAAAAAACGCTTGGGTTAATTCAAAGTGTTTTCCGCGAGAATGAATTAGGTAACGATCATAGAGAGTTTGTAAACCCAAGTAGGTAAATTGCAAATCACGCTGTGTTTGAATAGCTTTAGTTAAGGTATCGAGATTAAATTTTTCTAATTCCGGATTTAATAACTCGTGTTTAATGCCTGTTTTAATATAGGCTTTAAAGTATTCACTATAGGTCGCATTTTCAGGGAGCCCTAAAAATTGAAATGCTTCGTCTTTTAATTCGTCTAACAATAATCTCGCTGCAACAAAAGTATAATTGGGTTCTTTTTCAATTAACGCACGTGCGCTTAATTGGAGTGCTTTGTTGATATCATGTTTCGTCGCACCCTCAAACAAACTGCGTTCTGTTTCTTTGAAAATTAATTCCGGACTGACTTCATTTAATCCTTCACAGGCAGCCAAAATAGTTTGTTTAAGATCTTTATCCACTGGTTTTTCTTTTTGTTTTTTTAGCTCAGCTTCGCGTTCCGTACGGCGTTTTTCACGATATAACACATAGGCACGAGCGACTTTGTGTTCTTCGCTGCGCATTAACGCTAGTTCAACTTGATCTTGAATATCTTCAATATGAATGGTTCCGCCGGTAGGCAATCTACGGTGAAAAGTCTGTGTAATTAAATCCGTTAGTTGAGAGACTTGTTCATGAATTCGGCTGGATTTCGTGGCATTTTCACCTTCCACGGCGAGAAACGCTTTGGAAACGGCGACATTTATTTTGGATGAGTCATAAGGGGTGACTTTTCCGTTGCGTTTTATTACGCGAAGTTCACCAGGGATAATGGTGTTTAATTCGATAATCGGGTTGTTTAATTCGGCTGATTCAGTTGTTGGCATGGGCTCCTCCGAGAGCAAAGAAAAACACAAGATAATGTGTTTTTTATAAAAGACGATCGCAATATATTGTGTTAGGGTTTTTTGTGTCAAGGACTAAAGTTAAATATATTTTGCCTTGCTGGAGGAGCAAAATTCTGGTATAAAGCGCCCTCGTTTGAGGAGAATTATCATATGGCACGCGTGTGTGAAGTAACGGGCAAGCGCCCAATGAGTGGACACAATGTATCCCACTCCAACCGTAAGACCAAGCGTCGTTTTTTACCGAATTTACATGAACGTAAAATCTTCTGTGAAGACACAGGTCGATTTGTGCGTGTACGTGTTTCACGGAAAGGGCTTAAGCTGATTGATAAAGTTGGCGTTAAAGCGGCATTAAAAGACAAGGGTTAAGTTCATGGCAAAGTCGAAAAAAATTCTTAAGATTAAGATGAATTCTACGGGAAAGACCAAAGAAGGTAATCCTACCGGGATTTATTACACTACAACGAAAAATCCTAAAAACACGCCTGAAAAATTCAAAATGAAAAAGTTTGATCGCAGGGCGTTTAATCCTGAAACAGGAAAGCTAGGGATGCACGTTGAGTTCGAAGAAGGCAAAATCAAGTAAATTAGTCATTGTAGGCAGTGGGCTAGCCGGTTATACGCTAGCCCGCGAAGTTCGCCGTCACGACAAAATCTTTCCCATCACTGTTATCACTGCCGACACGGGCGAGTATTATTCCAAACCCCAATTATCCAATGCGTTATCGCATCAAAAATCCCCCGATCAATTAGCTTTGTTTTCCCGTGAAAAATACGCTCAGCAATTTAATCTCGATATTAAAGCTTCCTGTTTTATAAATTCCATCATAGAAATCGAGAATATTATTGGTTCGGACTATAGTCATTTGGTATTGGCTACGGGCGCGAATCCCGTAAATTTACCTGAATTACAAGATGCGCATGTGGTTAATGATCTCGATGATTACCGTAATTTCCGCGGTGTTATTCAGGGCCAGAAAAAAATTACTATTGTGGGAGCCGGTTTAGTCGGATGTGAATTTGCGAATGATTTAATTAGTGCAGGCTACGAAGTCACTGTCATTGCCCCGGAAAATTATCCTTTAGCGAGTTTAATTCCCGAACAAGCGGGGTTGGCGTTAAAAGCAGCTTTAGCAGAGAAGGGCGTGAATTGGCAGTTAGGGCGTTATTTTCAGCCAGAAGATAATCAGGGAATTATTTTAAGCGCAGTAGGATTAAGGCCCAATGTCGCCTTAGCAAAATCAGCGAATTTGGCTGTAAATAGAGGTATTTTGGTAAGTGAATACCTTGAAACTAGTCAGGAAGGTATTTATGCACTGGGGGATTGTGCAGAGGTTTTTGGGCGTGTTTTGCCCTATGTAGCCCCGTTGACGCTGGGTGCTAGGGCTTTAGCAAAGACGATTTTGGGTGAGCGGACGGCTGTGGAGTACCCTGTTATGCCTGTTCACATTAAGACGTCGTTATATCCGGTGGTGGTGACGCCAGTTGAAAAGGGTGAAAATCGTTGGGAAATTGAGTCAGATGAGGACGGTTTGACGGCGTTGTGTTATACTCCCGCCGGCAAATTAGTGGGTTTTTGTATAACAGGACGTCACTCTTCTAAGTCTAATGAGTTTTTAGCACGGATTTAAGCTTCCCTTAAGGTTGTTTAGGTAGAATTTTATCAGGATTGATGAGGTG
>JANRJR010000085.1:0-4340 GCA_033763845.1 Gammaproteobacteria bacterium
TTAAAATTATTTGAAGTCTGTCGTTTACGTAAAACACCTATTATTACGTTTATAAATAAATTAGACAGGTATTCAAAATCGCCAATTGAATTGTTAGATGAAATTGAAAATACCTTAAATATCAAATGCGCGCCGATTACATGGCCGATGGGAATGGGTAAAGAATTTAAAGGCATATTTTATTTGGATGATGAATTTACGCACGATGATAAATGGCAGCAAGAAGAATTAGAATTGGTTCGCGCCGCAAGCCATAAATATGATCATGAAGAATATTTGAAGGGAAATTTGACGCCCGTATTTTTTGGTTCAGCGATGAATGACAAAGGCGTCAAAGAATTATTGGATAATTTTGTTAAATTAGCGCCAGCACCTCAGCCGCGAGAAACGACGACCAGAATCGTCAATCCTGATGAAGAAAGTTTCACAGGATTTGTCTTTAAAATTCAAGCCAATATGGATCCCCAGCATCGTGACAGAATTGCGTTTTTAAGAATATGTTCAGGCAAATACCAAAAGAACATGAAAATGCAGCATGTAAGGCTTGATCGCGAAATTCAGATTAATAATGCCTTAACGTTTATGGCGGGTGATCGTGAGCGTGCAGATGAAGCATACCCGGGTGATATTATTGGTTTGCATAATCATGGGACCATACAAATTGGCGATACGTTTACGAAAGGCGAGAATTTGAAATTTACGGGGATACCGCATTTTGCGCCGGAATTATTTAAGCGCGTTCGATTAAAAGATCCGTTAAAATCTAAAGCTTTATTGAAGGGTTTAATGCAATTATCAGAAGAGGGCGCGACACAGTTATTCAGACCCTTATTTAGCAATGATTTAATTTTGGGTGCGGTAGGAACATTGCAATTTGATGTCGTAGCGCATCGATTAAAATATGAATACAACGTTGATTGTGCGTATGAACCTGTGAATGTGTATACCGCACGTTGGGTAGACTGTGATGATGCTAAAACGGTTGCAGAATTTAAAGATAAATTATCAGAGCATTTAGCGTTAGATATTAATGATGATTTGACGTATTTAGCTCCAACGCGTGTGAATTTAAACTTAACCACTGAGCGTTGGCCAAAAATTGTGTTTCAAACGACGAGGGAGCATTAAACATGAAATTGAAATTAGGTTTGATTTTGTTGTGCGCCGGATTTTTATCCAGTTGTGCAACGATGGGTGGTCCCCAACGCTCCATCACGCAAGAAACAGATCAATCACAATTAAATCTTGCGTTTAATACAGCTAAAGATGGCACTATGCAAAAATGGGAAGGAAGCAATGGCAATGAATATCATTTGTTAACATCTAATACTCATGTCAATTATCAAGGTGTTCCGTGCCGTCATTTTAGCTTAGATGTTATTAAATCATTTTACCGTGGTGAATCCTTAAGCGGTACTGCGTGTCGATATGACGGTAAATGGACGGATATTCCTGAAAATAATGCATAATTTCTTTGCGACATGCCCAAAACAGCTTAGTGAATTATTAGCAGATGAATTAACATCGTTGGGTGCTATTGTAAAAAGCATCAAAGTCGCGGGCGTTAGTTTTACCTCACCTGATTTAAGCATAGGCTATAAAGCGTGTTTGTGGTCACGATTAGCGAATAGTATTTTGTATCCCATTTCAACTTTTCCTGCCGAAACACCTGAGGCACTGTATGCCGAGTTGAAAAAAATCAATTGGCTTGAGCACTTCAATGTCACAAATACGTTTTCTATTGAATTCAACTCTCGTTCTTCAAAAATTACGCACACTCAGTATGGCGCACAGAAATCTAAAGATGCCATCGTCGATTGGTTTCGCGATAAATTAGGCGAGCGGCCTAATGTTCAAATTGAACAGCCGGACATTAAAATCAATATTCATGTGGAAAAAGATATCGCTACTGTTAGCATAGATTTGTCGGGTGAAAGTTTGCACCGTAGAGGATACCGCAAAAATCAAGGCGAAGCGCCTTTAAAAGAAAATCTCGCCGCGGCTATTTTGATTCGTTCAGGATGGCCAAAAATTAGTCAATCCAACGGCAATTTTGTTGACATGATGTCTGGTGCAGGAACGTTACCGATTGAAGCGGCATTAATGTCTGGCAATATTGCTCCAGGATTATTCCGTGATTATTTCGGATTTCTCAAATGGAAAAAATTTGATAGCCAAATTTGGAATGAATTACTTTCAGATTCAAATCATTTGAAAGTTCAAATTAAAAACAAATTTATTGGCTTTGATGCAGATGCAACTTCAGTAAAAACAGCATTATCAAATATACAGCATGCTAATCTAGAAAAATATATTCATATTGAAAAGCGCGAATTAGCTGATTTTGAAGTCAGTAAAACTATTTTATCGCATCCTGGTTTAGTTATCGCGAATCCACCGTATGGCGTAAGACTGGGTGAATCTGAACCGCTCAGGTATTTATATAAAAATATTGCGGATAACTTTAAAAAATATTTTTCCGGGTGGAAGGGTGCTATTTTTACAGGCAATCCAGATTTAGGAAAAACCATGGGGTTGCGTGCAGTTAAGTATTATTTAATGTTTAACGGGACCATCGAATGTAAATTATTATTATTTGATATCGAAGCTAAATACTTTATCGATTCCAGTAAACCTCAAAAATCTTCCCCTGTGATTGAGCATGAAATTGACCCTGCTGATCCGATTAATATGTTTATCAATAGGATAATTAAAAATAAAAAGCATTTAGAAAAATGGGCCAAGCGCGAAAATATTACTTGCTACCGAATATATGATGCGGACTTGCCGGAATATGCAGTCGCACTAGATATCTATGAAAACTATGCACATGTTCAAGAGTATGCAGCACCTAAGACAGTTGATCCTCAGAAAGCGTATGAAAGACTCGAGAGGATTATTAAAGTTTTGCCACAAACACTCCATCTTCCTCCTGAAAATATTTTCTATAAGATTCGCGAGAAGCAGACTAGAGAAAAACAATACGAGAAATTAAGTGCTGAAAAGAAATTTATTACTGTCACCGAAAATACTGTTAAATACTTGGTCAATTTAAAAGATTATTTAGATACAGGATTATTTATAGATCAGAGATTGTTGAGGAAGACAATTTCTGAGCTTGCGCGAAAGAAACATTTCTTGAATTTATTTGCTTATACGGGGACGGCGAGTGTATTGGCTGCATTAAATGGAGCATCAAGTACAACAACAGTGGATATGTCTGCGACGTATTTGCAATGGGCGAAGCAAAATTTTGCATTGAATGGGTTGGCCGAAAGATATAACCATTTTATACAAGCGGATTGCTTAGAGTGGGTTAAAGACCATACGGATAAGTATGATGTTATTTTTGTAGCTCCCCCCGTGTTTTCTCGCTCCAAAAAGATGGAAAAAGAGTTTGACTTAGAACGGGATCAACTAGAGCTTTTATCTGGCTTGAAGAAAAATCTGCTTAAAAATGGCAAGATTGTCTTTGCCACCCACAAGAAAAACTTCAAATTAGACTTAAAATTAGCGAATTTATACAAGATAGAGGATTGGTCTGCTAAAATGCTGCCCATGGATTTTAGCCGTAACAAAAACAGCTTTTTCGTGTGGATGTTGTCCTAGGAGGGAGTCATGCCAAGCTACCATAAAGTCGCGCTATTAATTAGCCAAAATATCCGTTCGGTTGAAGAGGTTCTCCATCATATCCAAGAAAGAGGTTTTATTGTTTATCACACGCGAAACGGTTCGGAAGGATTAAAATTCGCACGGGAAAATAAGCCTGATTTAATTGTGTTAGATGTATCGCCCGATGAAGAGCATCGTAACAGTTCGTTGGAAAGAGCATTAACATTATTGGAGCTTAACGCAGATGATGAGCTTTCTAAAATTACATTAGCTGTTACCTCTCAGGGCACTGTTCAAAAAAGTTTAAAGCCTGTGTTAAGCGAAATGAATTTCGTGACTAAGCCCATTCAACCTAAATCGATGATTGAAAAAATTAAACAATTAGTTCCAGGCGGTGTGTCAACGATATTGGTTGTTGATGATGATGAATCTGCACGAGACATTATGTCAGCGGCGGCGAAAAAAGCAGGGTGGAGCGTCGTATTGGCTGAAAATGGCCGTGAAGCTTTGGAGCAAATTAAAAAATCCATTCCGTCTGTAATTTTATTGGATTTAATGATGCCGGAAATGGACGGATTTACGGTTATTACTGAATTGCAGAAAGAAGAAAAGTGGCGTGATATTCCTATTATAATTGTGTCTGCCAAAGAACTTTCAGACTATGAAAGAATTTTATTAGAAAAACATACTAAAGATATTATTCAAAAAGGAATGTATACGCGACAGTC
>JANRJR010000086.1:0-37278 GCA_033763845.1 Gammaproteobacteria bacterium
AACTCCATCCAATCGGATGTTGCATGACGAGAGGCTTTACGACCTTTAACGGTACCGGCTAACTGAATGGCGCCACCGAATAATAATAATTTTTCGGTTAGTGTTGTCTTACCGGCATCGGGGTGAGAAATAATGGCGAACGTACGACGAGTGTTATAAGTCATTGGATTTATCTATATTTCAAAATAATATTTTTAAGTTCTGCTACTGCATCATTGAAATCATTATTAACAATGACATGATCAAATTCATCTTTATGTGAGCACTCTTGTTCGGCAGCTTGCATGCGTTTTTCTATCACCTCAGGACTATCTTGCCCGCGCTCTTCTAATCTTTTTCGTAAAATTTCCATGGATGGCGGCAAAATAAAAATACCGATGGTATCATTAAACAATTTTCGAATTTGTTGTGCACCCTGCCAATCTATTTCCAAGATAACATCTTTATTTTGTTTTAATTGAGAAAGCACCCATTCTCGAGACGTTCCGTAGTCATAACCAAAGCCCAACACTTTTGCGTGCTCCAAAAAAATATTTTGCTGAATTAATTCTTGAAATTTCTCAGGAGTCACAAAATGATAATTCACCCCGTCTTTTTCACCGGGACGCATCGGACGCGTTGTGTGAGACACCGAAATCACGAGATTATCCAGCGTTTTTACCAACGCCCTCGTGAGAGATGTTTTCCCCCCTCCGGATGGCGCAGCAATGATAAACAAACGTGACACAGATTCCCCCTACACCTTATATATATAAATCGCTATACTGCCCTATCTTTTTCACCGCGTCCAATGAGGAAAACAGCCATGCGACCCAGCCAACGAGCCCCCGAACAACTTCGTGAAATTAAAATAGAGCGACAGTATACCAAACACGCCGAAGGTTCTGTGCTAGTTACCTTTGGAGACACTAAAGTACTTTGCAATGCCAGCATCGTCGAAGGCGTTCCACGCTTCTTAAAAGGCTCAGGCAAAGGCTGGTTAACTGCAGAATATGGCATGCTCCCGCGGGCCACTCATCAACGTACCGAGCGTGAAGCAACCCGCGGCAAACAATCAGGCCGCACCGCTGAAATTCAGCGCTTAATTGGCCGGGCCTTACGAAATTGCGTAAATCTTAGTGCATTGGGTGAAAACACTCTGACCCTCGATTGTGATGTCATTCAAGCCGATGGCGGTACACGAACGGCTGCAATCACAGGTAGCGTGGTTGCTGTATTTGACGCATTGAACGTCATGAAAGATAAATTAAAGCTCAAAAGAGATCCGTTTTTACAATTTGTGGCAGCGGTTTCCGTAGGAATATATAAAAATACACCCGTGTTAGATTTAGACTATCTTGAAGATTCCGATGCAGAAACGGACATGAATGTCATCATGAATGAAAAAGGCGAATTTATTGAAATTCAAGGTACTGCTGAAAAAATCGCGTTTCACAAAAATCATTTAGATGCGATGCTAGGGTTAGCGGAGAAAGGGATTAATCAGCTTATCTCATTACAAAAAACAACGTTGGGATTGTAATCAATCTAGGACGAGGCATGGCCTCGTCCCTACCATACACATAGATAAATTTACGCGTTATGCTGGATAAATGGATGGTAGGGATTCGGCCATCCCGAATCCTAAAAAACATATAGGAAATGCACATGAAACCTCTCATCCTCATCGACGGCTCATCATATTTATACCGCGCTTTTCATGCCCTTCCCCCTTTAGTCAATTCACAAGGTCAACACACCGGTGCAATTTATGGTGTAATCAATATGATCAAAAAATTACACGCTGAACATCAACCCGATGAAATGGCAGTAATTTTTGATACCAAAGAAAAAACCTTTCGTGATGATTTATACGAAAAATATAAAGCCAATCGCGAAGCCATGCCCGATGAATTGCAATCACAAATCGAACCGCTCTATGAATTAATTCGCGCGATGGGCATTCCCCTTTTATTTGTTCATGGCGTTGAAGCCGATGATGTCATTGGAACATTAGCGAAGCACTCTAAACATCCCGTGATTATTTCAACGGGCGATAAAGATATGGCTCAATTAGTCAATAAAAATATAAGCTTAGTTAATACGATGAACAATAATATTTTAGATGAAAACGGCGTATTCGAAAAATTTGGTGTTCATCCTGATCAAATTATTGATTATTTAACCTTGATTGGCGATACCAGTGATAATGTTCCTGGCGTTCCAGGCGTGGGGCCAAAAACCGCCGCGAAATGGCTAAGCCAATACAAAACATTAGATAATATTATTAAACATCACAAAGATATTCCAGGAAAAATTCAAGGCGCCTTAGAAAAACATATTCCTGAATTTGAGTTAACCAAAAAATTAGTCACCATCAAATGCGATGTTTCTATTCCGGAAAAATATGCGGATTTATCTCTACGCTCACCCGACAAAGAAAAATTAATTACTTTATTAAAAGAATTGGAATTCAAAAGCTGGTTAGCTGAATTACTAGGCGATCAAACATATCAACGCAAAGCCCATGAACCTAAAAAATATCACTGCGTACTCACACAAGATCAACTAGACAATTTAATCTCTGAATTAGAAAAATCAGAAATATTTTGCTTAGATACAGAAACAACCAGTTTAAATATGATTGATGCCAAGATTGTTGGCTTATCTTTCTGTGTCAAATTCAACGAAGCTTATTATATTCCTGTTTCTCATAATTACTTGGATGCCCCTACTCAACTTAACCGCGAAAAAGTATTAGATCAATTAAAGCCCATTTTAGAAAATCCTAAAAAAATCAAAATAGCCCACAATGTTAAATACGACTACAACATTTTTTTAAATCATAATATTACCGTTCAAGGTTTAAATTATGACACAATGCTAGAGTCTTATCTTTTAGATAGCACGGCGACACGCCATGATATGGACAGCCTTGCGTTAAAATATTTAGGCAAAAAAACCATTACATTTGAGGATGTCGCAGGCAAAGGTGCAAAACAAGTGACGTTTGATCAAGTCGGCGTCGATGAAGCAACCAATTATGCGGCCGAAGATGCTGATATAACTTTTCAATTACATGAAACCTTATGGCCACGCTTAGAACAACATCCTGAATCTGTGAAAACATTTCATGAGATTGAAATGCCATTAGCGTATGTTTTAGCAGAAATGGAAAGAGGTGGCGTTTTAATTGATGCTGAAAAATTAACTAAGCAAAGCGAAGAATTAGGCCATCGTATTGCTCAACTCGAAAAACAAGCACACGAGTTTGTCGGTCACCCCTTTAATTTAGCCTCGCCCAAACAATTACAAGAAATTTTATTTGGAAAATTACAAATTCCCGTTTTAGAAAAAACACCGACGGGTCAACCGTCAACCGCTGAAAGTGTACTAGAAGAATTAGCACAGGATTATCCGTTACCCAAAGTTATTATGGAACATCGCACGCTTAGCAAACTTAAATCAACCTACACAGATAAATTGCCGCTCGAAATCAATCCTAAAACACATCGCGTGCATACGTCATATCAACAAGCGGTTGCTGCAACCGGACGATTATCGTCAACCAATCCAAATTTACAAAATATTCCCATCAAAACCGAAGAAGGCAGAAAAATTCGACAAGCTTTTATCGCGCCGAAAAATTATAAAATACTTTCAGCAGATTATTCTCAAGTCGAATTAAGATTAATGGCCCATTTATCGCAAGATAAAAGTTTATTAGACGCGTTTCATAACGGGCTTGATATTCACACTGCGACGGCAGCTGAAGTATTTGGCGTGGATATTAAAGATGTCACAACGGATCAACGACGTCACGCCAAAGCAATTAATTTCGGCTTGATTTACGGCATGTCAGCTTTTGGCTTAGCAAAACAAATTGATGCGGACAGAGATATCGCACAAAAATATATCGACACTTACTTTACGCGATATCCGGGTGTGAAAGATTATATGGATAACACAAAGAAATTTGCGCACCATCATGGCTATGTCCAAACTTTATTAGGTCGAAAATTATATTTGCCAGATATTAATGCGCGAAATATGATGCGGCAGCGTGGATCTGAACGTGCCGCGATTAACGCTCCTCTTCAGGGTACTGCTGCAGATTTAATTAAGATCGCGATGATTAATGTAGCGAAATGGCTTAAAGCAGAATTGCCTGACGCGCATATGATAATGCAGGTTCACGACGAATTAGTCTTTGAAGTTCCTGAAAATAAAATAGATATCTTGAAATCTCATGTCATTCAAATCATGGAAGGCGCCATTAAATTAGCTGTACCGCTAGTCGTCAGTGTAGGCGTGGGAAATAATTGGGATGAAGCGCACTAATGTCATCCTGAGCGTGCAACGCGAGCTGAAGAATTTCCGACTACATTACATCTGATTCGCACGCGACTGTGAATTAAACGACTGACTTTGCTTCAATTCAGCCTTGTAAATTTTAGCAATCAAATTATCCCATCCGGCAGTGTGAAAACTCTGAGGGATTTTCTGTTTACTAATTTCCTCTATGAGTTTTGTTCTAAAATTATTCTCTATCTCCGCTGCTTCACAGCTTAGATTCTTATCAAGATAAGTATTCGCAACTAGCTTCAGAATTTCTGGGTATATCTCTGTACAAAAAATATTATCTCCAACACTTACTCGAGAAAACAATTTGTTTAATTCCTCTACAGAACTCATTTTCTCTAGCATGGCCGTTAGACATCTTTGAGTTAAAATTTTTAAATCAGAAGCACATTCAGGAACTATTTTATTAAGCACTTCTTTTGTCATCATAAGAAGTAACGGCAATATTCCAGCAGGATTCGACTCTATTGAATATTTAATTTGAGAAATAAAATATTTAACAACGCCATGATGTGTATCACGCCTAAGCGCTTCGTCATTGATAATGATTTTAGCGTTATCGAGATTTGCTCCAGAGAGATCTGCTCCAATCAAACGTGTTGAAAAGAAATCTGGATGACAGAAGTTTGCTCCACTGAGATTTGCTCCAGAGAAATTTGCTCCAGAAAGTTCTGCAAGATTGAAATTTACTCCAGAGAGATTTGCCCCAGAGAGATTTGCATTAGTGAGATCTACACCAGAAAAATACGCGGCAGAGAGATTTGCTCCAGAAAGATCTGCACAAAGAAGCTTTACCATAACTAAATCAACTCCGTTGAGATTTGCTCCACTGAGATCTGCGCGACTCAAACATGCTGAGCTAAGGTCTGCTTTTGAAAGATCTGCTCCCGCAAGATTGGCCCCGGTGAGATTTGCGTTAGAGAGATTTGCTCCCCTGAGAACGGCTCCTACAAGATTTACCCCCGTTAAATTTATTCCAGAGAGATTTGCATTTTCGAGATTTGCTCCCGCGAGATTTTTGTAAATCAATCCTTCTCCACACTTTTTGTCTCGTAAAAACTCAAATGTAGCCTTGATGCTTGCCTTAAGCCTTTCACCCTGGTTCTGTGTATAACCACGCTTATACAATTCTGCAACATTTTTTAATATTATGTTTTCATTTTCTGGACTACAATCTTCAATCGGCTGCGTTAAAAATCTAAATGATGTTACAACTTCTTCTCCTAAAGCACTAAAATCTTCTGGCGTTAACTTTATTTCTGCGCTGAGTTGAACGAACTGGCATACTTTCTCTAAACGTCTTTTCAGATTGTCTATCGCATAAAAATCTTGGCCCATTTGTTTTTCGAAATCTGGTTTTACCTCTAGTAAATTGTCTAACAATAATACAAAGAATTTCTTTAGATTATTATCTATAATTGCTCTATAAGTATTCGGTGATTGCTTAAAAAATTTAAGCATAGGAATACTCGGGTCTTCGACTTGCATTGAAAATTTATCCCAAATCCGTTTCTGAAAAGATGGGTTTATGTCACCAACCACTTTAAAACCCTTTGAAACTTGTCGTGAACTATAGGCATCATTTAAGGATAAATGCTTAGCAATATTTTCCATCACTTCAGGCGGTAGTTCTAAAATGCTTGTTTGGCAGGGTTCAAGTGACATCATTTCCTCTTTATAGTGGTTAACATAGAGGGCAGTATATCAATCCAAGCTTAAGGAAAACTTAAGGGTGGTCACAATTTGCAACCACCTCCAAACAAATCATAATCCGTTATTAGTGTAAGATTCCTGCTGCTGGCTCAATAGTTTTGTGCTTTCTGCAGCAGTTCTTCTTTTCCAAAAAAATAATCCTGCTGCAACAGCAGCGGTAACCACTACTCCCGCTACCGCGCCGCCAATGCCTGCACCTGTCGTTTGAGACGAAGCCGCCGCTTTTGTTACATCAACACCCGTTTGCAACACCGCTTTTACAACACATGGCGCGACTGCATTAAATGCCGCAAAACATTTTGCTGTCATTGACGCAACACACGTAGGATCAGTAACCGCTGAAATAGCATATTTAATATTGAGCCCAATATCTGCTGCGACATTACCAAAGGGATACCATGTTGCATTCACTGAATTTGGATCTGAATTAAGTACAAGCAGTAAATTTTTTGCGCAATCACCCTGTGCAATATTTGATAAAAAATTATGAACAGGCTCACCACCTTCAGCACTGAAATAAACTCTCGTTCCATTTACCATAGCAGATAACACTACAATTCCAGGATGATGGCGGGCAACATGACTAAGTATTTCTTGTGACATACTGTTTTCTCCTCATTAGGTTTTAAAATAAATTTTTACGATTTTTTTCGATGCTTGATCAATCGCGTACGTCGCGCAAACTGTCTTGCAGTCATCGGATTTGGTTTATCTCGATAAGGATTTTCACCCTCTTTAAAATTAACTTGAACAGGTGTGCCAATTAATTTTAAGGCTTTGCGGTAGTAACTTGAAAGGTAGCGCGCATAACTTGCAGGCAAATTATCCGTTTGCGTACCGTGAATAACGATTATGGGTGGATTGTGCCCACCCGCATGCGCATAACGTAATTTAATTCTACGACCACCTACCAAGGGTGGTTGATGTTGAATTACCGCTTTTTGAAGTATTTTTGTTAATAACGGTGTAGGCAAATCTTTCATGGCTGAATCATAGGCTCTATTAATGTCTTTGAATAATTCGCCTACGCCTGTGCCGTGTAACGCTGAAATAAATTTAATTTCCGCAAAATCAATAAAGTTTAATTTCCTGTCTAATTTTGCTTTGACTTGTTCGCGCGTGTAATCATCTAATCCATCCCATTTATTAATGGCTATCACTAGCGCCTTACCTAAGGACAATACAAATCCTAATAAACCCAAATCTTGTTCCGTTAAATTAGAGCGTGCATCAACTAAAAATAATACGACATTGGCTTCTTCGATGGATTGTAAGGTTTTGACGACAGATATTTTTTCAATAATTTCAGTAACATGACTTTTACGGCGCACACCCGCGGTATCAATTAATGTGTATTTCTTACGGTTTCGCTCAAAGGGAATATAAATACTATCGCGCGTAGTACCCGGCGCATCAAAAACAATTACCCTTTCTTCGCCTAATATTCTGTTTACTAACGTCGACTTGCCAACATTAGGCTTACCCACTATGGCGACTTTAATTCCAGCCGCTTCGTCTAAGAGTTCTTCAGAGGCATCCGGAAATTTTTTAACTAATTTATCAATGTTTTCACGATGCGATGCTGAAATATAAATTTTATCTTTAAAGCCTAATTTCAAAAACTCATTATTAAGATGGTCTGAATCCAAGCCCTCAGATTTATTAATAACCAAAATTAAATCTTTATTTAATTTACGTAATTTCTTGGCTATAGCAGCATCGGCTGGCATTAAGCCTGCCCGACCATCGACGACAAATAAAATTAAATTCGATTCTGCAATAGCTAATTCTGCTTGCTTCGCCGTTAATTCATCTACGCCTTCTTCATCAATGCCAATCCCTGCGGTATCAATTAAAATATAATCTTTATTACCCACTTTTCCACGACCATAAATTCGATCACGGGTCACACCCGGAATGTCAGCCACAACCGCATCACGCGATTGCGTTAAACAATTAAACAATGTTGATTTGCCTACATTCGGTCGGCCGACAATGGCGATGACAGGTATCATAATTTTATGTTTTTCAGATAGTTTTTAAAATCTCGAGATAATTCAGGATGTTTGAGTGCATATTGTACGGTTGCTTCTAAATAGCCTAATTTACTTCCGCAATCATAACGCGTGCCTGTAAATGGCAAAGCATAGGCCCCTTCTTGTTTTAACATCAATGCTATACCATCAGTTAATTGGATCTCACCACCACTGCCGACAGAAATTTGATTTAAATACTTAAAAATATTCGGCGATAAAATATAACGCCCAACTACACCTAAATCCGACGGCGCATCTTGTTTTTTAGGTTTTTCGATGATTTTATTGATTTTATGATTTGCATCTACGGCAACCATACCGTACTTTTCTGTTTCAGAATCTGAAATTTGTTGAACGGCAATGACACTGGACTCATGTTTTTCATAGGCTTTTACCATTTGTGACAAGCAGCCTAGCTCACCGTCAATTAAATCATCTGCAAGCACTACCGCAAAAGGTTCTTGATTAATTAACGGCTCTGCACACAATACCGCATGACCTAAACCTAACGCTTCAGGTTGACGGACATATGCCGTACTCACACCCTTCGGCAAAATATCCCGGACTATTTTTAAAAGTTCAGTTTTATTGCTTGCGGCCAATTTATTTTCCAATTCGTAATTCGAATCAAAATGATCTTCGATTGCACGCTTTAGCGAACTCGTCACAAAAATAATTTCGGTAATCCCCGCTTTTATAGCTTCTTCAACCGCATATTGAATTAACGGTTTATCCACAATTGGCAACATTTCTTTTGGCGTGGCTTTCGTCGCAGGTAAAAACCGTGTGCCTAATCCTGCAACCGGAAATACCGCTTTGGTAATTTTAGTCATTAAGATACTCCATAAATATTCTTACCACGACCAATCGCGTAATAATCAAATCCCCTGCTTGATAAATATTCAGGATCATACAAATTACGCCCATCAAAAATCACAGGCTTTTTAAGGGTTTTTTTGATTAATTCAAAATCCGGACTCGCAAAGTGTCGCCATTCTGTCACAACAATTAATGCATCCGCTTTTTTTAATGCTTCTTCGGGTGAGTCACATAATTTCAAATTTTTATTTTTTTTATAAATTCGCTCAGCTTCACCCATGGCTGCCGGATCATACGCTTGCACTTTTGCGCCCGCTTTCCACAATTGTTCCATCAATACACGACTGGAGGCTTCACGCATATCATCCGTATTGGGTTTGAATGCTAATCCCCATAACGCAAACGTCTTATTGGCAATAGTATTTTTGTAGTGATGCATAATTTTTTGAAACAAGACATGTTTTTGCAATTGATTAACGTTATCGACGGCACGAATCAATGACATGCCATAATTAACATCTTTCGCCATGACTTCTAATGCGCGAATATCTTTGGGAAAACAGGAACCACCGTATCCACAACCAGGCTGAATAAAACTGTAGCCAATGCGCGGATCTGAACCGATACCAATACGAATTTTTTCTACGTCCGCACCTAAGTGTTCTGCCAATTGGCTTAACTCATTCACGAAACTGATTTTTGTCGCAAGCATGGCATTCGCGGCATATTTGGTTAATTCAGCGGACTTAATATCCATCGCAATAATACGGTTATGATTTCTATCAAATGGCGCATAAAGTTGTTCTAAATGTTCCTCAGCGACACGGTTATCAATACCAATAATAATTCTGTCAGAATTCATGAAGTCTTGAATTGCTGCACCTTCGCGTAAAAATTCCGGGTTTGATGCCATATCAAATTTAATTTTCTTGTTACGCTTTTTTAATTGCGCTTCGATGGTGCGGCGCACTTTTTCTGCAGTACCGACTGGAACCGTCGATTTTGTAATGACCATGCGGTAATCTTTTAAATATTTGCCAATATTTTCAGCGACAGATAAAACATATTTCAGATCGGCAGAACCGTCTTCATCTTGCGGCGTACCCACTGCGATGAATTGATAAAAACCGTGCGAAACCGCTTCGACCGGGTCATCTGTAAAACGCAAATGACCTGACTGAATATTTTTAGACAAAATACCAGGTAGATCAGGCTCATGAATCGGACAAATGCCTTGCTTTAATTTTGCGATGCGTGCTTTGTCCACATCCATGCATAAAACATGGTTACCCAGTTCAGCAAAACAAGCACCTGTGACTAAGCCTACATAGCCTGCACCATAAATCGTGATTTTCATACGATAAGCGATCCTACGGTTAAAAATAAGCGAAAGTTTAGCATGAGACAGCGGTTTGGACTATGATAACGGGCCTGATAAGGAGCGCTTATGACAACTCTCACCCCCTACATTCCAATGATTCGCGGTGTCATCTATTTGGTTGCAGGTTATTTCATCGCCAAACTCGCCAGTAAAGGCATTGATCGATTGATTCAACGTAGACAAAAACCGCGCTATACCCTGCTGGTCAAAAAAGTCACTTTTTACCTGATTTTCGTGCTTTTTGTGATTTCTGCTCTCCGACAATGGGGATTTGAACTAAATGTCCTCTTAGGTGCGACCGGTATTTTAACCGTTGCCTTAGGATTTGCCTCCCAAACTGTCGTGTCTAATTTAGTGAGCGGTTTGTTTCTGTTGGGCGAAGATGTCTTTCAACTTGGTGATAGAATTCTCATCAGCGGCGTAGAAGGCGAAATTATTGCTATAAATTCATTTTCATTAACCGTAAAACAATCAGATAATACCGTTGTACGCATACCCAATGATTTATTACTTAAAACCCCAGTGATTAACTTAAGTCGACAAAAGGACTGAACGCATGACTGACACTCACAACATCATTTATCGCAAAGATTACACTCCGCCTGCTTATCATATTGAAGATATTCATTTGGAATTCACGCTCGGTGAAAAATTTACTGATGTCACCACCAGCACGCATTTTATTCAAAAAGAAAAAAAGCCTTTAGTATTAATGGGTAGAGAACTCGAATTATTAGGCATCAAATTAAATGGCCAAGATGTAAAATACACACAAGACAAAGAAACCTTAACCATTGAAAATGTTCCCAGCGATTTTGTTCTGGATATCAAAACACGCATACACCCTGAAAAAAATACGTCATTGGAGGGCTTATACAAAGTTAAAAATTTATTTTGTACGCAATGCGAATCTGAGGGATTTCGCAAAATGACATATTATCTTGATCGTCCTGATGTTATGGCAAAATTTACTACCAAGATTATTGCAGATAAAAAGAAATATCCCATTTTATTATCCAACGGAAATTTAATTAGCCACGGCGATCTTAAAAAGAATTTACATTTTGCTGAATGGCAAGATCCATTCCGAAAACCCTGCTATTTATTTGCATTAGTCGCAGGCGATTTAGCCTGCGTTTCTGATACGTTCACGACTATGTCAGGCCGCAACGTCGATATTAAAATTTATGTTGAGAAAAACGATGAGGACAAAACAGCACACGCGATGCAATCCATCAAACGAGCCATGAAATGGGACGAAGAAAATTACGGCCGCGAATATGACCTCGATATTTTCATGGTAGTAGCCACACATGACTTTAATTTCGGCGCCATGGAAAACAAGGGGTTAAATATCTTTAATTCCAAATATATTTTAGCCAAACCCCAAACCGCAACGGACGATGATTACATTGCGATTGAGCGCGTGATTGGTCATGAATATTTTCACAATTGGACAGGCGACAGAATTACCTGTCGAGATTGGTTTCAATTGAGCTTAAAAGAAAGCCTTACCGTATTTAGAGATTCCAGCTTTAGTGCAGACATGAACTCTGCGGCAGTGGTAAGAATTGAAGACGTAAACACTTTACGCAGCGTACAATTCCCGCAAGACGCAGGGCCAATGGCACATCCGGTGCGCCCCGAATCCTATATGGAAATCAACAATTTTTATACCGTAACCATTTATGAGAAAGGCGCTGAAGTCATTCGCATGCTTTCAACACTGTTAGGAAAAGACGGTTTTCGCAAGGGAATGGATTATTATTTCGATACGTTTGATGGCCAAGCTGTCACTATTGATGATTTTGTAAATGCACATGCGAAAGCAAATAATAAAGATTTATCTCAATTTATGGCGTGGTATGAAAAAGCAGGCACCCCTGAACTAATTATTACGACGACTTATGTCCCAGAGAAAAAACAATATTTCATCAAAATCACCCAACCGGGTTATTGTTTTTACATGCCATTTAAAATGGGGTTATTGGATTCGCATGGAAATGAAATTGCGTCTCGGCTTTTAGAAATCAAAAACCCCGAAGAAATCTTTGTATTTGATGGCATTTCTGAAAAACCGGTTCCCAGTTTATTACGCGACTTTTCTGCGCCTATTAAATTTAAATACGAATACTCTAATGAAGAATTAGCGTTTTTATTGCGATACGATACAGACGCCGTTGCACGCTGGGATGCGGGCCAACAACTTGGTACAAATATCATCAAGGGATCCGCTGCGCGGGGCATGCTACTGGAAGCATGGAAAGTCATTCTACAAGATAAAAATTTGGATCCCGCCTTTGCGGCGCATTTGCTCGTTTTACCGTCAGAAAATTATTTGATTGAATTATTTGATCCGTTAGATTTGGATAAATTATTATCTGATCGCAAACAATTACGAAACTTTTTAGCCCATGAACTGCATGATTTATTTTTAGAAAGATATAAATCCGCGGAAGATTCAATTCCAGGGCGTGCATTAAAAAATCGCTGCTTAGGTTATTTGGCAATAACAGATACGCCTGATGATCAAAAAATTATTCTAGATCAATTATATTCAGCCAAAAATATGACTGATGAAATCGCTGCGTTATCAGCAATCAGCCAAAGTCAATCACCCCAGCGCGCAACAGCACTTGAGCATTTTTATAATAAATACCAACAAGAACGATTAGTGATCGATAAATGGTTTGGTATTCAAGCACGCAGTGAATTACCCGGCGCAATTGATCGCGTAAAATTATTAGCGAAACACGATGAATTTGATATTAAAAATCCGAATCGCGTTCGTGCATTGATCGGAAATTTCTGTCAAAACCTTGCGTCATTTCATGCCAAGGATGGATCGGGCTATAAATTCCTGGAAAAAAATATTCTTAAATTAAATAAAATTAATCCAAAAGTTGCCGCGAGATTAATTGAACCGTTTACGCGTTATAAAAAATATGATGAGAAACGACAAAAATTAATTAAGTCTATTTTAGAGAATATTCAAAAAACACCGGAATTGTCTGTGGATTTGGTAGAGGTTGTATCAAAATCTTTGTAACCCACACTCAGCCTTCGGACACCCTCTCTCACACGTGGGGAGAGGGTTAATGCTCTACTGCTTTCCGCCCCCACTACTTCCAGGTCTGAAACTCATTTGAAACTGTTCTTCAGGATCTTGTAATTTCGCATCAGAGGTTAATGCTACATTTGCACAAGTCGCTGTTGCATTACGACGCATCAAAAAAGCCCGCTCACCAGCTCCAACTATTGGAAGTGAAGCAGATCTCGTTATCATGTGAACAGGCAATTCTTGTCGCGTTTCAACAGACTGCGGCTGAGTTGCATAGGGTGAATCACTTCGCGGAACTGGTGGAAAAAAATTATGCGCATTCGCATTAGCTCGAGCAAAAGGCGGGGTACGTAATTCTTCAGATGAAGTACTCTGATTAGATTCTAGAGGAACTGTATCTAAGATTGATTCATCATCCATGCTAAACATTCAACACCTCCTGTTAATTTATTTCTGTTTCAAATAGTACGCCTTTCCCTGAATGTCCGAAACCACCTTCGCCTCTCGCGGTTTCTTCAAATTTTTTCACAATTTCAAATTGCGTACGCACAATCGGCACAAAAACTAATTGCGCAATTCTGTCACCCGGCTGAATCGCAAATGCATCTTTACTGCGATTCCAACACGAAATTTTTAATTCGCCTTGATAATCCGCATCGATTAATCCAATCGAATTTCCTAAAATAATTCCATGATTATGCCCCAGCCCTGATCGCGGCATAATCATCGCAGCCATATTCGGATCAGCAATAAATATCGACAATCCCGTCGGAATTAATTCCACAGCATTAGGTTGTAAAACAAAAGGCTTATCCAAACAGGCGCGCAAATCCAAACCTGCAGACGCATCAGTGGCATGTGTTGGCAACGGTAATTCTTTTCCAATTTTGGGGTTAAGAATCTTGAGTTGAATGCTTTTCATAAGCCTCCCTTTCCTATATAAAGTAAATCTACTATATAATCCACTCCACATCTAAACAAGGGCAGAATCATGCAAGAACTTCCACCACAACGTTTGGAACACATGTTTGTTCTCGTCGCCCGACATCTGCAATTTTTTCAACAACCCAACAATATTCACGATGTAGTCAGAGCCATTAATAACATAGTCGATAACGCGCCTGCTGTGATGAGAAAACCTCAAAAAGGACTTGTTAGTTGACAGCAACTTATAAGACTTAGACTCAAAAATTCAAGAAAATTTACCTTGTCTAACCCCCATTTTCTAATGTAAAATCGCGCTCCACTTGGAGGGAGCACGAAAAAAATGAGTACATACAACGCGAAATCAGAATCCGTAAAACGCGACTGGTTCATCATCAATGCCGAAGGCCTCGTTTTAGGCCGATTAGCTTCAGAAGTTGCCCGCCGTCTGCGTGGCAAGCATAAACCCGAATTCACGAGACATGTCGACACAGGCGACTACATCATCGTCACCAACATCGACAAAGTTAAAGTCACCGGCAACAAATTGAACGCCAAGATCTACTACAACCACTCTGGCTATCCAGGCGGACTCAAAAAAACCTTGCTCAAAGACATGCCTATGCAAAAAGCATTCGAAAGAGCCATCAAAGGCATGCTTCCTAAAAATCCTCTAGGGCGCGAAATGTATCGTAAACTCAAAGTTTATACGGGTTTAGAACATCCGCACGCCGCACAACAACCCCAAGTTCTCGAAATTAAGGAATAATTTTCATGGCAAAAGCTAAATCTGCAACAAAAAAATCAAAATCCGATGTCATTTATGCCACCGGCCGCCGCAAAACCTCCTCTGCTCGTGCGTTCTTAAAACCCGGCGTCGAAGGTGAAATTTCTATCAACGGCCGCACGGTCGAACAATATTTTGGTCGCCCAACCGCACGCATTCGCGTGAAGCTACCTTTAAAAGTAGCAGGCGTTACCAAAGTTGCATTGTACGTAACCGTTGCTGGTGGTGGAAACACGGGGCAAGCTGATGCAATTGCCCACGCCATTTCTCGCGCGCTGGTAAAATACGACGAAACAACCCGCCCTGTATTAAAAGCAGCCGGCTTGTTGACACGTGACTCAAGAGAAGTCGAACGTAAGAAATACGGCTTGAAGAAAGCACGTAAAGACGAACAATACTCCAAACGTTAATGGATTAAACCCCTGGGTTTGTCATCCCCAGCCAACTGAAAAGGTTTCCTATTATGGCCGTGATGAACAACAAACGTTCAAATATGATTTTGTATGTCGACAAAAATGACATTAATAGTCATCGAATCAAAATTGTCGTTTCAGAAAAAAGCGTTCCTGCAGATATTATTGAAGTCGATCCTTCAAATTTATCTGAAGAATTTCTTAAATTAAATCCGTATCGAACGCTACCGACATTGGTTGATCGCGATTTAGTTCTATACGATCCCGGCATTATTGCTGAATATTTAGATGAGCGTTTTCCGCATCCCCCATTATTACCCGTTTATCCCATTGCACGCGCAAAAACACGCTTGATGATGCTTCGCATTGAAAAAGAATGGTATAGCTTAGTGAATATAATTCTTACTAACACAAACCAAGAAGAAGTTAAAAATGCACGTAAAACATTAATGGAAAGCATTATTGGATTTGCCCCTGTTTTTGCCAGCATGCCTTTTTTCTTGAGCGAAGAATTTTCATTATTGGATTGCTGTGTTGCTCCTTTATTGTGGCATTTACCACAGCTAGGTATTGCCGTTCCCCCGCAAGCCAAGGCCATTCATCAATATTTACAAAAAATTAGCGAGAGACCTTCTTTTAAATCCAGCATCAGTACTACTGAAAAAGAATACGCATGATGACGCCCAACAAGCCGTATATTTTACGTGCATTGTATGAGTGGATTGCAGATAACAATATGATTCCCCACATTAATGTCGATGCCACGCGACAAAATCTCAAAATTCCTCAACAATTCGTCAAAGACGGACAAATTACGTTAAATCTTTCAACAACAGCCGTTCATAATCTTCAAATGACAAATTTTGCCGTTACCTTTGGCGCACGATTTTCAGGCACACCCATGCAAGTCTATATTCCCATCGGTGCAATCAGTGCCATTTATGCACGCGAAACAGGCGAAGGCATGATGTTTGATACGTATGATAGCGACGGTGACGATGATGGAAACGGAAGTCCGCCCGCCGCCGATGGCAAGCCCATTTTAAAAATAGTGAAATAAATTATGCAGACCATCGGATGGCGAGAATGGATAAATCTACCGGAATTAGAAATCCCCGCAATTAAAGCAAAAATTGATACAGGCGCAAAAACCTCAGCATTACACGCCTTTAAATTAGTTTATTTCACCGAAGATCAAATCCCAAAAGTTCGATTTTATATTCACCCGCTTCAACGTCGATCACACCCAGTGATTAAATGCGTTGCACCCTTAAAAGAGATGCGTTGGGTAACAGACTCTGGAGGTCACCGCGAAGAACGCCCCGTCATCGAAACATTAATTCGCATGGGTCACTTAGAGTGGCCTATTGAAATTACGTTAACAAGTCGCGATGATATGCGCTTTCGCATGTTACTGGGACGTTCTGCATTAAAAACAAAGTTACTCACAATTAATCCTGCAGAATCATATGTTTTAGGAAAAAGGAACAACATAGGTTAATTCATGACTCGACCGCTGCGTATTGCTATTTTATCTCGTCGCCCCAAATTATATTCCACCCGTCGATTAGTAGAGATTGCAAAAGATCGAGGACATCAAGTACGCATCATTGATCCCTTGAGATCATACATGAGCATTCGCTCACAACTACCCGAAATTCATTACAAAGGTGAAGACTTAGGTGAATTTGATGCAGTGATTCCGCGGATTGGCGCTTCTGTCACTTTTTACGGTACCGCTGTACTACGTCAATTTGAAATGAAAGGTGTTTTTGCAACTAATTCTTCAATTGCAATTTCACGATCACGCGACAAATTACGTGCGATTCAATTATTGTCACGACGAGGCGTCGGATTACCCACAACAGGATTTGCACACTCCCCCGATCAAATTGATGACTTAATTAAAATGGTTGGCGGCGCACCCCTCGTCATTAAATTATTAGAAGGAACACAAGGCGTTGGCGTTGTGATGGCTGAAACACATAAAGCCGCCCGCAGCGTTATCGAAGCGTTTTTAAATCTCAAAGCTCATTTCGTTGTACAAGAATATATTAAAGAATCGCTAGGTTCTGATATTCGTTGTTTTGTTATTGATGGCAAAGTTGTGGCTGCGATGAAGCGCACAGCGGTTTCTGGCGAATTTCGTTCAAATTTACATCGCGGTGGAAAAGCTGAAATTGCGCACCCTACCACTGAAGAAAAACAAATGGCGATTCGCGCCACAAAAATAATGGGATTAAATATTGCAGGCGTGGATTTATTACGCTCTGAGCGCGGCCCATTGATTATGGAAGTAAATTCTTCGCCGGGATTAGCAGGAATTGAAGCTATCACAAAAGTTGATATTGCCAGCAAAATCATTAAATTCGTTGAAACAAAAGCGTTAAATGGTTCAAGTAAAAAACGAAGTGCTGAGTAGTTCCCTCTGACACGTTTCGATAATGGCTTCATATCGTTCTTGTTTTTCGGCATTGCGAAAAAATTTTAGAAAAAATAATTTTCGTTTGGCTAATTTGATATCTCGCTTAATTAAACTTTTCGCCTCTTCCAAACCATAGTTCTTTTTATAGAAAGTAATGGTTCCGGTCTGTTTTCTGATCCAATAATCTCTTTTGCTCGATTTTTTTTCACTTGCGGCACCAATGTGTTCCACTTGAACATTCTGCGCCACTTGAATGTTCCACCCCGCGCGTCGGGCACGCAAACATAAATCGACTTCTTCACAATACAGAAAATAATCTTCATCAAATCCGTTTAGCTTTTCGTAGACCTCACGACGAACAAACATACTTGCGCCAATAATCCATGCAATTTTACCCGGCAAAGCTTCAAGATTTTTCATTAAATGGTTTTGGCCGGGATAGACATATTGAGGTTGAATCATTCTTTCGTTTTGCATCACCACAGGCCCGACGATTCCACAGGTAGTATTATTTTTTAGATAATCTCGGAGTTTTTCCAGAGTTAAATTATCTGTTAACACCGCATCTGGATTTAATAAAAAGATATTTTTTCCTGATACTCTTTTAAAGCCTATATTATTTGCTTTACCAAAGCCATGATTATGATCATTTGCTATTAATATTATTTTGTCGCCATACCCTTTTAATATTTCGACACTATTATCTTGGCTCGCGTTATCAACAACAATAATTTCAAAATGGGAATTTTTTTGATTTAATACAGAATCAATACAACGCTTAACTAAATCACGGGTATTGTAATTGACGATGATGACGCTTACATCCATTACAAAAAACTCCCTAAAAATATGGCTAACCCTACCCATTGATTATTCATAAAAGCCTTAAAACATTTTTCAGGCTCGCGATTTTTAATTAAATAAAGTTGATAGCCAAACAATGCTGCAATCACAACTAAACTATACCGCTGTCCTGTCAGTGCCAATAAAATTAATATGGCCATTTGTAAAACGCCAATCACATAAATATCTGCATTCCCAAATAAAATTGCTGTGGATTTCACATGAAGCTTTAAATCATCTTCTCTATCTACCATTGCATATTGTGTGTCATACATCAGTGGCCACAACACGCCCACCGCAAACATGATCCATCCTTGGATCGGAAAGTATTCTAATTGTGCGGTAAATGCCATAGGAATACTCATCGCAAATGCTAATCCTAAAAACAATTGTGGATAATATAGAAAACGCTTAGTGAAGGGATACAAACACGCCAATCCCAACGCGATCGCACCAAGCAAAATAGTCACAAAATTCAACTGCAGTACCAAAATAAACGCCATAAAAACTAATACAAAAAATAATACAGCTGCATGTTTGACATCAATTATTTTTGCAGTAATGGGTCGGTTTTGCGTACGCTTAACGTATTTATCAATTTCTCTGTCGGCAATATCATTAATAATGCAACCCGCGGATCGCATAATAATCACGCCCAGCGTAAAAATAATAATTATTTTAATACTGGGGTGTCCCTGCCCTGCTTTAAATACCGCCCACAGCGTTGGCCATAATAACAATAAAATTCCAATGGGTTTATCCAACCGCATTAATCTCAGATAATCTTTCATGACGTCCGTTTCCGCTCCTGCTTTACACGCTCAAAACGTTTCATCATGGGATCTTTTTGTAAGGGACGATAAATTTCAACGCGTGCGTTTTCATATACCGCTGAATCAAGACTTAAAATTTCACCAAATATCCCCACTTTATTTTTAGTTAAATCAATTTCTGAACATTGTTCTAATATATTAGATTTATGTATAGCATCAAGAATACTGGCGGGTAACTCCAATTCAACGGTAATAATCCATTGTTTATCTGGCTTAGCATAGGCAACTTCAATATTAGCCATACAAATGCTTCGCTCTTTTTTCGAATGCGTCGACGAGCGTGCTGGCCACCTGATGAAAGACAGGGGCAAATGCCAAGCTTAAAAATTTACTGGAAAACTCGAACTGCAAATCAAATTCAACAGTACAGCGTGTTTCCGTATCTGCATGAAATCGCCAAAAACCTTCCAGTAATCGAAAAGGCCCATTCACCAAACTGATTTCGATCATCTTGTCTTTTTGAAGGCGATTGCAGGTTGTGAATGATTTATGGAGACCACCCGCTGATAAAATTAGCGTTGCGCGAACTTCATCCTCTGTTCGGCTTAGTACTCGACTGTCTTTACACCACGGCAAAAACAGCTTGTATTGATTGATATCATCGACCAGGCCAAACATTTGGCTGGCGGAATACGGCAGTGATTTTTTTCGGTGAATGCTGGTCATACGGGCGCCATTGTTTCACGATCTGTTATACTTTCGCAATGAGCCAAAATACCATTGTACAAAATCGAAAAGCCCTGCATGACTACGCCATTGAAGATCGCTATGAAGCGGGTATGGTGCTGCAAGGATGGGAAGTCAAAAGCCTCCGTGAAGGTCGCGCCCAATTAGTGGATGCACACGCCATTATCAAACATGGCGAAATCTTTTTATTAGGCATGCATATTTCGCCGTTAAAAACAGTCTCGACGCATTTTGAGCCAGACCCCACACGCACACGCAAATTGTTATTGCACGCCGATGAAATCAAGAAGTTAATTGGCTCTGTGGATCGCAAAGGCTACACACTCATTCCATTATCTTTATATTGGAAAAAAGGAAACGTTAAATTAGAACTTGGTTTAGCGAAAGGTAAAAAAGCGCATGACAAACGCGCAACAGAAAAAGCCAAAGATTGGACGCGAGAGAAAGCACGGATTATGCGAGAAAAACGTTGACCCTATAGTATCTATATAGTTTATTTTCAGTAATTTAACGAGGAGTTCCCTCACTTCGTTCGGGATGACAAATCATGAATTTATTTGATGCTGCGAAGCGAATTTTTTCGCTCGCTATTCCCATGGCGGGAACACAATTAATCAACGTCGCCAGCAGTTTTTTATGCATGACCATGCTCGCCCAATTGGGTCATGAAGTATTGGCAGCCAGTGCATTAATCTATTCAACACAAATTGCAACCATTGTCACAGCAATGTCGATGTTGTTTTCGTTGAGCGTGTTAATTAGCCATGCAAATGGTGCAAGCCAATATAAATCTATCGGCAATTATGTTCAGCAAGGATGGACAGTCGCTATTTTAATCAGCATTCCATTAATGATTTTTTACTGGTATATAGGACCAATATTAATTTATTTTGGACAAACACCCGAGATAACCACTATCGTTCAGAAATTTTTTCATGCTTATTTTTTTGCGGTAATTCCCGGCATGATTGCCACATGCAACATGCAATTTGGTTATGGCATACACAAGAAAAGATTAATTGTTTCAACGAGTTTTTCAGGCATGCTGGTTTTAGTTGTATCCGCCTATATACTTATTTTTGGTAAGTTCGGAATTCCACCACAGGGTGTTGCAGGATTAGGCTATGCCCTTACAGCGCAATATAGCTTTTTTTGTATTGTTACAACTTTATTTTTCTATTTTTCAGAACATTTCAAAAAATACGAATTATTTCGATACCGTGTATTTCAGCATTTAGATCACTTTAAAAAAATGTTTAAAGTGGGCTGGCCTATCTGCGTTCAAATGAGCGGCGAAGTCATGTCATTGTTTGTGACAGGAATTATGGTGGGATGGTTGGGCACGCATTCACTTGCGGCATATCAAATTGCCAATCAATATTATTTTCTGGCCGTCATTCCCCTTTTCTCTTTTTCACAAGCAAGTGGGATTTTAGTAGGCCAAGCGAATGGCGCAAAACAGTTTCATGAAATTAAAGTATTGGGCAATGCAAGTATTGCTGTTGTTTTAAGCCTTAATTTTATTATCGCGCTATTATTTTTAGGCATGCCTAAAATTTTGGCCTCTGCTTATATTGATGTCCATAGTCCAGACAATGCGCAAGTATTACATTACACGGTAATCGTTTTTGCCATTTTGGCATTTTCCCAAATCTTTGACGGCGTACGAAACATTTTAATTGGTGTAACGCGAGGATTATTTGATACCAAATTCCCCATGTATATGGGTTTAATTGTCATTTGGTTAATTGGCATGCCTTTGGCCTATTTATTTGCGTTTGTTTTTCATTGGGGATTAACAGGTATCGTATCTGGCGGATTAATTTCCATGATCATTGGCGCATCGATTATGATAGCGCGATGGCTTCACCTAACGAGAAAATATGACGGAATTATTTCTACTTCTTAAAGGATGTTTAATTGGCTTAGCAATTGCGGCGCCGATTGGCCCGATGAGCATTCTTTGTATGCAACGAACATTGCACGAAAATTTTCGCCTTGGATTTCTAACCGGAATTGGCATTGCACTTGCTGATGGAACATATGGATTAGTAGCGGGACTAGGAATCACTGCAATTTCAAATTTTTTGATTCATTACCATTTATGGATAACCAGATTAGGCGGATTATTTTTAATTTATCTAGGCATAAAATTTATGTTGCTGCCTTCGATACTTAAACTCAAACCCAACAAATCAGCGCTTTCTTCACTACACGCCTGTACAACTGCATATGCATTAACCATAACCAATCCCTCAACTATTATTATATTTACAGCAATATTTGCTGGGTTGGGCATTGGAACTATTCATACCAGTATCACGCATGCATTAAGTTTAGTATTAGGAATAATTTTAGGATCAACGTCTTGGTGGCTAGCATTTTGTACGGGACTGGTGTTAATTCGCAAAAAATTAAATCCAAAGATCATTAAAATAATTAATGTCATTTCTGGATTTGTGTTGATGGGGTTTGGAATTGTATCGTTATTTTAAAAAGAGGATAAAATCATGTTGGATCATATTGGATTAGACGTCAGCGACATCATAAAAAGCAAAGCTTTTTATTTGGCTGCATTAAAACCGTTAGGTTTTGAATTATTCATGGAATGGGAAAAATGGGTAGGATTTTCTGTAAACGGCAAACCGTATTTATGGTTGCGTGATGGAACCACTACTTCTCCCGGTATTCATATTGCGTTTACCGCAAAAGATCGCAAAGCTGTCGATGCGTTTTATAAAGCAGCGCTTACCGCTGGCGGAAAAGATAATGGCGCGCCAGGCGTGCGTGAAATTTTTCACCCTAACTATTACGCTGCTTTTATACTTGACCCAAACGGACATAACATTGAAGCGGTGTGTCACGAATCTGCTTGACCTTATAGTAACTACACCCCATATCCTCCTAAAACAGAGTAAAACACGGTGAAAAAAATGAAACAATGGTACGTTAAAGATTTAAGTAAACTCACGCATATTTCGGTGCAAACATTGCATCATTATGATCGTATTGATTTACTGAAACCGTCTGATCGTTTACCGAATGGTTATCGTGTGTACTCTGAGAAGGATTTATCAAAACTGCAGCAAATTATCGCGTTAAAGTTTTTTGGTTTTGAATTAGTGCAAATCAAAACCTTGCTTAGCTCTAATATTAATTTGATTGAACATTTTACAATTCAATCAAATTTGTTAGACAAAAAAGCAAATGCGCTTAATGCCGCCAGCAAAGCTTTGAAAAAAATTATTGCTGAATCGAGTCACGATAAATCTATTTCATGGGAAACTGTTATTAACTCGATAGAGGTATACCGCATGACACAGCAATTGGAAAACCAATGGGTCGTCAATATTTTGACACCCGAAGAATTAAAATCGTATGCACAATTCGAACAAGAATTAAAAACACGCTTTACACCCAGCGAAAAAGAAGCTCAGCATCAAGAGTGGGATCGCATCGTTCAAGACATTAATGAAAATTTAGATCGCGATCCTAGCATTCCTGCCAGCATAAAAATCGCCGAACGTTGCATGACTTGGGTGAGAAATTTATATGGCAGAAAAAATGCCGCGTTATCGAAAACCATTTGGGAAAAAGGATTTAAATCAGGCAAAGGCGAACATGATCATGGATTATCACGTGCTGGCGTAGAATGGTTAGACAAAGCTATTTATGCACTTCACACTCACAAAATTAAAACTATTTTAGACAAAATTGACACTCACTCAACCAAAGATGTCACTGATGCATGGAATCATTTGATGACAGATTGGTATGGTGATAATCAAAGCCTAAAAGATGAACTCGCTGCAAAAGTGATGAAAATAAAAGAAATCCCGCAGGTGAGAAGAGATTGGTTGAAGAAACATGTTATAAAATCTTAGGTTTTGGGCGCCGTTAGCGGCGCCCTCTGCTGTACTTTTTTTTCATCTTCAGCTTTAATACAAAGACTATGGTTAACCTAAACTTACGTAATCCTAAAATAGATCTGTTAAGAGGCATTGCTATTCTGCTTGTTCTCTTCCTACATTTTAATCTGTCGTATCATTTATATAAAAGCAGTTTAAACCTCGTTTTTCCAGAGCAGTTTCTTCAAGAATTCTTCAGCAATGGAAATTATGGCGTCACGCTATTTTTTGTCATCTCAGGATTTTTAATTACGTCAATGTCTATTCAGCGCTTTAGAACACTGGGAAACATCAGGTTGCAAGATTTTTATGTTTATCGCTTTGCACGCATTATGCCCTGCTTGGTTTTAGCACTTTCCATTATTACGCTATTAAGCTTTACGCCGTTGAGCATTTTTAAAAACACACCGCACACGACCAGTTTTTTTATGGGCATTATTTCTGTATTGACATTTTGGCATAATTTTCTAATGCAGAAGGTAGGATATTTTAATTATTGCTTAAACATCTATTGGTCCTTATCTGTCGAAGAAGTTTTTTATCTCATTTTCCCATTGCTGTGTGTATTTTTTAAACGATCGAAATACCTCATTTTTTTAGGGGTTGTGTTAATCTTCGCCGGACCCATCGCACGCCACCTGCATTCACAGGATGAAATTATTTCATTGTACGGATATTTCTCGTGTTTTGATGCCATTGCCATGGGATGCTGCACAGCGATTATTGCAAATCACTTAACTTTTAAAAATCACATTCTTACTACGGTCACAAAATATGTTGCAACACTATCCGCCATCGCAATTTATTGTTATGCCCTCATTACGCATAATGTTATATGGGGTCCTTCTTTATTCGCACTGTGTACAGCAACATTATTATTGATTGCTGTGCAAGAAAGCTCTGAAATAAAATCACAAAATATTATTCGAACAACAATTGGCTGGTTTGGAAAAAACAGTTATGAACTGTATTTGTTTCACATAATTGTTTTAGCCTTAATGAAAACTATTTATGTGCGTACAGAGCTAGGTGACGCAACAAAATTACTGTGGCTTCTTTTATTTATCTCAACATCGGCGATTTTGTCTAGTTTAATCGCAACTCAATTTTCTCAGCCATTTAACTCCTTCCTACGCAAACGCTGGAGTAATGAACAAAATTACATCAAGAATAGCTCTGAACCCAGCCAAATCACGTAGACTTGTGCTACACTTGTTGTATGGGGGCGACCTGGTTTCGACGGGAGTGTCAACATCCACAGGTGCATGTCGAGGTTTTTGTAGCCACCTCGTAAATCCGACTACATACTTCATAGTTGCTAATGACGACTATGCTTTAGCTGCTGCTTAATAACCAGCGCTAACGGTTAACCGAATGTGTCAGTGCGTTCGAATTAACCGTCATTTACACTGAATCGTTTGTACACTTTGTCTGAGGTGCGCAAATTAAACTAAATCAGACTCGCTTTGAGGGACTTCGCGAATTGTGAAACTCAGAGTTAAACTTTACAGTCCGATAAACATGTAGGACCTGAGATAGCGAGCTTACGGACGCGGGTTCAATTCCCGCCGCCTCCACCATATTATTAAAGCCCTTTAATTAGGGCTTTTTTATGCTCGCAATTATAATGTCAAATAACCAACATATTTAGCGAGGTTAAGAGATGAATAGTTTCTCGAAAAGAAATGGTTTAAAAACTGAAGCCATTTTACAAAAACATGAAATGCCACCTGAGTTAAGAAATAGATTGTGGAGTTCCATTAGAAAATTTTTAGACCAATATGACTCATCCAGGGCTTATGATGAACAATGGGACTCTGGAGGAAAAATTTTTGTCGAAAAGATTTTTGATGAATTCTTTAAGTTACCTTTAGAAAACTTCACTGGTGTGCCTTCAGAAGATATTGCACTCATAAAAAACAAATTTTTCGATTGTGACTGGAACGAGATTTATGACTTTATAGAGTTTATCAACTCTATAGATTGGATAACTAATAACCATTTTGAGAAAAGAGTTAACAATGTTTTAAGGCAAGAAAATGCCGCCTTTACTTTCCATAAAGGAAAAATTATTCCACTCCTTCCTGAAGCTGAGATTTTTGCGATTGATTCAGCAATACAAGAATCAAACGATCTTGCCTCAAATCATTTAAAATGCTCATATGATTTTTTTACAAAGAGACAAAAACCTGACTATAGAAATTGTGCGAAAGAAGCTATCTCTGCCCTCGAAGCCTTTATTGGAACGATTGCGGGAACAGAAAAAACACTTGGTGACATTCTTAAAGGTAAAAAATTTACACATCTTGATACTCATCCCGCTCTCAAAGAAGCAATTATCAAATTATATGGATACGCAGGCGACAAAAGCGGAGTAAGGCATTCTAATAAAAAAAGTCAACCGACAGTCACTGCTGAAGAAGCTTGGTTTATTTTAGTCACTTCATCCTCAATAATTACTTACATTAAAAGTATATTGCGATCTGAGAAAAAGAAATAAAATCGCAAGGTTACTATTACTCTTTTATGGATAGCCTGAAAAGCAAATGAAAACCTTAGATGAAATACTTGCTAGAAAAGCAGAGATAAAATCTCGCGCACAAGACTTCGGTTACTCCGATGCTGTCAGAATTGCATGTGAACAGTCACAACCAAAAGCCCCAGTCGCATTAGGGTTAATTGTTGGAAAAACACCCGGCGCCTCTGTTTCCTATAAACGTCGAGGATGGCTAATAGAAGTACTCTCAAAAGAACCGGGTTGCCAAGTTAATGTTACTGTTCTTGATAACGTTGAAAATACCTACAAATATGATGCAGAGGCCAAAAGCACTTCAATAGATGATGATGACGCCATATGCAAACTTTTCGGCGTAGCTTCCCCTCGAGAAATTTCATTGCAAAATGCTGGAGCTCCTAATAAATCCAGATTGAATCATGCAGAAGAATATCTACGCTCACTATCTGATAACAGAAAAACACCTTCTGATGCGGAAAAATTCAGCCGACTTGCTTTTTTACCCCCACCAGCTAAAGAAACTCCTCAAAAAAAATTGAAACCTGGATCAAGCGAAGAAAGCTCTGCCTCTCCACCTGAAGGTAGCACCGAGTCCCCACTAAAAAAGCCAAAATAATCGCCCGGAAAAGAAATTAGGTATTCTTATAACTTTTCTTGCTTCCCATTTTGGTAAATCAAATACACGACCCCATCTTGCGAAACAATATGTTGCGCAGGAAAAGCACGTTTAATTTGAGTGAGATTAATTTTACTGCCTAACCATTCCACTTCAGATACTCTGGCATGATCAAATCCGCAACAAGTATTTACCAAGTGCAATGAAAATCCTTGGCTATACAATGCTGGAAGATTTTTATGCACATCATTAATAACTTCATTTATTCCTGGTTTATGTGACATAAAATGTACGGAAACATCGCCCACTGCATTTTGATCAAGAATAAATACAGCGACGCTATCTTGATGAAGTGTAATTGCTAATGCTTTTGCGATGGAGAATATTTTTTTATCGGATAATGGCTGCGAAGAATTTTCGCTCACATATTCTGTATTATCTGCCGTCATATCTTTATCCGTCGACATGCGGTACACACCCAAGATAGAGTCAGATTTATTGGACGTTAATTGATACTTATCCAATATGCTTTTTACCGTATTTCTCAAGTTAGCTTGTGGTTGACCTGTTAATCGAACATAAGCAGATTGAACAGTGATTTCTTGCGTGTTGTTTGAAACAAACATTGTTGCTGAAAATGCAGCCATTTTCCTCTCCATCTCTTCAAGTTAAGCTTTACTACAGAGTATAATTCAACCATCACTCTGGAGAAAACTTATGTTTAACGCCCTACAAATTGAATCTGCCCTCGCAAAAGACGACATTGAACTTCACGTGTTAAACGAAACACATATTCCTCAACTCGAGAAGTTGGCTCAAGATGAACGCATTTGGAAATTTGCAACTCACGAGCATAATCGCTTTAAAGAAGAATGGATTGATAAAGCAATTACACAGATGCAACAAAACAAGCGCCTTTGCCTTGTGATTTTTTATCAAGGCAATATTGTTGGCTCTACCAGTTATTACCATATTGATCTCGATAACAAAAAATTAACGATTGGGCACACATGGCTTCACCCAAATCACTGGGGAAGTAAAATTAATCGAGTGATCAAATTGATGATGCTTGAATATGCATTTGATAAACTAGGCTTTATTCGTGTCGAATTTCAGGTAGATAGCCTTAATATTCCTTCTCAAAACGCGCTGCAAAAAATAGGGATTAAGCATGAAGGCATTTTGAGAAATCATATGCTGTTGTCAAACGGAAGGATTCGGAACACTTATGTATACAGCGTAATCCCCGAAGAATGGCCAATGATTAAGCAAAACATTGAACGAATGCTCTCATAACTCGTATAATCTATTTTTATTTCAAGGAAAACAACACATGAAACTATTAATGCTTGCCGCATCCTTTCGAAAAGATTCATTCAACAAAAAATTAATTCACATTGCAGAAAATTTAGCAAAAGAATTAGGTGTTACTACAACCCTCGTCGAATTTAATGATTTCATCCCACCCATGTATAACGGTGATGACGAATCTTCTACAGGATTCCCAGAATCCACTAAAGAATTTGAAGAATTAATCAAAGAACATGACGCGCTTGTTATTTCTTCACCCGAATATAATTTCACTATGCCTGGCACATTAAAAAACTTTATCGATTGGCTTTCACGATTAAATCCTACGCCACTTAAAAATCTTCCAATATTATTAATGTCAGCTTCACCTTCTATGGTCGGCGGAAATCGTGGATTATGGAATACGCGCATTCCACTCGAATATTGCAATGCCTTTGTTTATCCAGGCATGTTTTCACTGTCAATGGCACATGAAGCTTTTGATCAAAACAACCAACTAAAAGACGAAAATCTGCTAAAACGCTTAAAACAAAATATTGCTGATTTTATTCCCTACGCGAAAGCTCTCGCTCCCTTGAAATAGGATACTTACGATGAAATGGAATCAAGCTGTTATTGGAATAACGCTTAGTGTTGTTTCATTAAATACTTTTGCGGCCACACCAGATTTTGCAAAATTATTTAAAAATAATAATACTTGTTTTATGTTATATAACAACAATACCAAAAAAATGGTCGAAGAATACAATCCCGCACGCTGCAACGAACGTGTTTCACCCTGCTCTACTTTTAAAGTACCACTTTCCGTGATGGCGTTTGACCAAAAAATCATTACACAAAAAACCGTATTTAAATGGGATGGCAAAAACAAAGGCATACCACAATGGAATCACAATCAAACACCACAAACCTGGCTCAAATATTCGGTGGTATGGGTTTCACAACAAATCACGCCACAATTAGGTATGCGAACCATAAAATATTATTTAAATAAATTTAATTATGGTAATCAAAATTTTTCCGGCGACCCATATCAAAATAATGGACTAACCCATGCGTGGTTACACAGCAGCCTTAAAATTTCCGCGGATGAGCAACTAGACTTTCTAAAACGATTAGCAGATAACACCCTCCCCGTTTCTCAAGACGCCATGAAAAACACGAAACAAAACATGTATCTCGAAACGTTACCGAATGGTTATAAATTGTATGGCAAATCGGGCTCCTGGGGAGATGGCGCACAGCAATTAGGCTGGTTCATTGGCTATATTCAAAAAGCAAAACAAACCTATATTTTTGCACTGAATTTTTCAGGTCCCGACTCAGCCAGCGATAAAATCCCCGGCGGAACGCGGGCCAGCAACTGGGTCAAAAAAATTCTTGCTCAAACGACGCTATAACCTGCCCAAATTGCAGATTTTTACGCTATAATTTGAGCAATACTTTACAGGAGAAGCAACCATGCCAACCAATGAAGAACGCGATGATTTGAATCCTTCCCTTCAACAAATACTTCAACTTAAACGTGATGGGAATAATACAACCTTATCAACAAAGTTCAAAAACGTTGCAGATAAAGTTAAAGAGTTACTTAAACTTGATATGCAAAAAAATCCTATTCAAGAAAACTCACTCTACAAAGTATCTTTGCAAAACCCCCAACAAACTAACCAAGTTTTGAATCAACTCAATAATAATCCTGCATTAATTGCCATGGGCCAAGCTTTGCTTCAAAAAATGGGACAAACACCTGATGCCCAGCAACAACAAAACAGTACATTACCGAATCCGTTTAAAACAGGTACGCCAAAGCTAGAACGAGGAAAATAACCATGCCACTTGTAAATGACTTCGAAGCACAACTCAAATTGCAACCCTGCAGCACATGCCGCGCAAACCGCAATATTCGCAAATGCCCTGGTCATACCCTCGGAAACGAAGGCAGTGACAACAGTGATATAGACGCTACTGCAAAAGATACGCCTTCCACAAAAAATTACGTAGGCACCAAGAAACCTGATCCAACTTTACGTCTTGATAATTCCTCTCTGGCGAATTTTCTGCGTGTAACGCATGATAAAGAATCCGAAATTTTTACGGTAACACTAGATCATCCACAATTAACACCTGCTCAACGAACACACTATATCAAAACCATTTTAGATGCGTGGCAAGAATTCAGACAAATTCATAACCTTTCCGGCAATGCATTTGATCCAAAAATTATTACAGATGCTCTCGGAAATACGACGATCACATTACTTGTTCCACGCGAATTATTTGGACAATTTATTCAAATGTTAGCCGCCAAACAATTATTGGGTGAAGAACAAGCCAAAGCACTTCAATCACAAAATCAACTTCACATCGAAAACATGCGCCGTTCTTTTTCATGCATGACTACACCGCTCGAGAGAATGCTAAATCCAGCTCGGACTCCGAGACCTGAGGTTAAATAATGGCCATTTCGTATGACGAATTTGAAAAAGTCGACATGCGGTCCGGAACGATTATTAAAGCTGAAGAATTTCAGCGCGCAAAAAAACCTGCGTATAAAGTTTGGGTTGATTTTGGACCCGAAATTGGAATCAAACAAACCTCTGCGCAAATTACTGTGCATTACACACCTGAAAAATTAATTGGCAAACGTGTTGTTGGGTGTGTCAATTTAGGTGAAAAGAATATTGCGGGATTTACGTCAGAATTTTTACTCGTGGGATTTCCCGATGAGAATGGCGCAATTTGTTTACTGAGTTATGACTCCCCTGCTTCTAACGGTCAAAAGATGTTTTAATACGGAAAAACACCAGTGGACGACTTCCAAAAATTAATTGATGAATACACGCCTGACTACACGTTATTTCTTGAAGGCACATATGGCGATCATATGCTTACCGAGGGTGGAACCGTTGCTATTGATAAAATGTTCGAAGGAACCGAATTAAATAATAAAACCGCTTTAGATATTGGCTTTGGCTTAGGCGCCGCTGTTTTTCATCTTGCAGATAAATATCACGCGGATGTGACGGGCATTGAATTAAATCCGTGGATGGTCGAAGAAGCCACGCGTCGCATTCCAAAACATTTAACCAATCGCGTTCGATTTGTGCAATATGAAAAACCACCACTGCTTCCCTTTCCTGATCGCAGTTTTGATATTGTGTATAGTAAAGGCGTATTAGTTCACATTAATGATAAAGCGCCATTATTTAAAGAAATTCATCGTGTTTTAAAACCGAATGGATATTTGATTATTGATGATTGGTTAAGCCCTGTGAAAAATCAGTGGAGCGAACGTATTCAGCGCATGTGTGACTTGGAAAATCTTACGCTTTATGCACACACAGAAGAAGATTATAAAAACTTACTAAAAAATACGGGCTTTAAAAATATTCAGATGCGCAATGAAAATATTCCCTATGCGCAATATGATCAAGACATCGTAGATCGCTTAAATAAACCAGAGATAAAAAAATCTTTTTGCGAAAAATTTGGCGAACTTGCATGGCAACAAGCCGTTGAAGGTTATCAATTAATTGCCGATGCAATTCGCAACGATGAATTGTTGATTCGGTGGTTTAAGGCAGAGGGTTAGTTTTTTATACCCAATACATGGCCGTCAGGTCCAACAACATCAGCGATCCATCTTGTCATGACGCCTGAACCACAACCAATATCTAACACTCGCATACCCGATTTTAATCCTGCACGCAGTAAAAAATCTTGCGTTGTGGAATTAAAACAATAATCCAATTTTCCTAAACCAACCGAACCCCCTTCAGCAATATCAACGATGTATTTTTCAGTTTTTTTATTTGCCATGCTTCATCCCCATAAAAAACGGCACCGCTAATAATTGCGTTGCAACAATAAAGTAAACTAATACGGTAACATTAAAATCATATAAATATCCTGAAAGTACACTACCTATAAACCAAAACACACCATACACTAAATTAAATAATCCAAACGCACGACCGCGTTTTCCAGCTGTAGACATCTGCCCTACAATGGATCGCAATAATGAGCTTTGCACACCCATTCCAATGGCCCACAAAAATACGCCCATAAATGCAGAAATAGCTCCACCCAAATAAACTAATGGCGCAAATAGTGTTGAAAAAATAATTAATGGCACCAAAATCATAATGCCTTTTTTGTCATACCAATGACCAATCATGGGCGCTGTAATTCCATTCACCCCCATTGAAACACCATACGCAATCGGAATTAAAACGGGTAATAATAATTGCGCTTTTTCAAAATGATAGGCAATCAGCGCATAATCTGAAAAACCAAAAGCTAACAATCCTGAACCCACCAAAAACAATATAAATTTTTTCTTGGGAATGGGCGCATTCACTGAAAACGTGTTTACCGCTAATTCTTGTGGATTAGGATATCGATGTCTTGCTACAAATAACGAAACTATCGCAAACACCGCTGGAATGCCCAAAATTGCAAAGCCTAACTCATAACTGTGATTAATCAATAATGATGCAGAAACAATAATAGGCCCTAAAAATGCACCAACTCTGTCCATCATTTCGTGAAATCCAAAGCCCCGACCCATGCCAACCGATTCGCTGGCGTGTGCAAGCATGGCATCACGCGCAGGAATACGAATGGATTTTCCGACACGCTCTAATACAATTAAAAACGCGGCGATCTGCCAATTTCCTGCAATAGCTAATAACGGCACAGCAAATAAATTAATGGCATAGCCGACGATCATGATAGGCCAATACTTATGCGTTTGATCTGTTAATATGCCAGAAATATAACGCAACCCAAATCCTAAAAATTCACCAAATCCTGCGACAAACCCAACCGTTAATGCATTTGCACCTAATACAGCTAAATAAGCACCAGTTACACTTCGCGCACCTTCGTAAGTCATATCAGCAAATAAGCTTACAATGCCTAATAAAATAATAAATTTATAGCCGTTTTTCATACGCCTCCCGTTTACTTACCAATCCTCTTGACGCACATGATAATATGACAAGGTTGGTATCGCATAGAAGGAACATGCATGACACTCCTCACATTTAAACTGATCGCCGCATTAATTATTTTTCTGTTTGCCCTCATCGGCGGACTTTGGCCATTCTTGAAAAAAACCGTCAGTGAATTAGATTTTCCTTTAGGCGAATCTTTTTCGGCAGGAATATTCTTTGGTGCAGGATTACTCCACATGTTGCCGGATGCAGCACGAGAATTTTTTCAGGCGGGATATGACTACCCTGTTGCATACTTAATGGCCGCTGGTGGATTTCTGCTTTTGTTGTTTTTAGAACATTTAAATCATGCGATTAAAACTCATATTGCGCTGTTAACTTTATTAATGCTTTCTATTCATTCCCTATTAGAGGGTGCGGCTGTGGGATTATCACAAGATTTCCTGACTTCATTTATGATTTTTATAGCCATCATTGCTCACAAAGGCGCAGCAAGTTTTGCACTTTCCATCAATTTAAATCGCAGCTCATTGCCCAAAATCATTGCATGGTGTGGATTTATCTTTTTCGCACTGATGACACCTGTAGGTATTTTCGGAGGAGAATGGATAACAACCACCGCACAACTTAATACATTATTAACACCGACATTTACCGCACTGGCCGCAGGAACATTTTTATATATCGGAACACTGCATGGCTTAGATAGAGCAATTTTAATTCGCCATTGTTGCAACATTAAAGAATTTTTGGTCATGTTAATTGGATTTAGCGTGATGGCGATAGTTGCGCTTTGGACGTAAATACGCGAGAATTATTTTGATTTTTTTTAAATTTAGGGGGTATGTATGAGTAAAGCAGGACGTGAAGCCAAAAAAGAAGAAAAGAAAAAACCAGCATTATCGTTGAAAGAAAAACGTGCACAGAAGAAAGCGAAGCGAGAAGAACGCAATAGATAATGTCATCCTATAAGGGCGATGCCATGCATCGCCCTTTTTGTTTAAATTTCCTCCAACCTTCAACAAGGTCGAGGCATGGCCTCTACCCTACAAGCCAATTATTCGTAGTGCATCTAAATTACTAACCTGATTGATTTTTTGGGAGAATTCCTCAGAATAATACTTTGCAAACTTCCTCGCTTGAATCAACGCAAATTTTTCATTGCCTAATAAGTCAGCCAAATCAGAGACATGCTGAAAAAACATTTGTGAAATTTCTGATAAACTCGGCTCAATAAAACTTTCACCGTTATATTCAGCGATTAATTTTCGAATCAACCAGGGCTGCCCTACTCCGGCTCGACCAATCATGACTCCTGCACATCCTGTATCAAGCATTTTTCGCAAAGAATTTATACAGCGGATATCACCATTGCCTATCACGGGAATTTTTATGTTTTCTACAAAATATTGAATTTGATCATGCCGACACGCGGTTTCGTAATGTTCTGTCCAATGACGCCCGTGCACAATTAATAAATCCAAACCAGAATCAGCAATAACTTTAATTAATTCCTGATGAAATTTATCTTCACCCGCACCTTCAACGCGAATTTTTATAGATATGGGTACTGAAGTATTTTTGCGCATGGCAGATATTAATTTTTCCAATAAAGAAAGATTTTGAAGTAACTTGGATCCTGCTCCGCGTGAGCGGATTTTTTTCACCGGACAACCACAATTTAAATCTATAAGATCTGCACCATAATCGGTCACACATTTTACCGCTTCACCTAATTCCATTGGATTATTAGACGATAATTGAAAACACACCGGGCCTTCTTGAGCATCTTTTTTAATAAAACGGCGAGCAGAATATTCTGATTGATGTAATAACGTTTTACAGGAAATCATTTCCGTACAACAAAATGCTGGATCACTGTATTGCCAAATTAATTTTCGAAAAGGCCCACAGCTAATTCCCGCCAACGGACCTTGTATTATATTTGTTGAAAAGTTTTTATTACCCAATTGTAATGCTCTAATCATTTTGTCCTAACGTCACTAAAATACAGGGGCCACCATAAATAACATTTATGTTATGTTTTTTACAATTTTCTACTGCGGCGTCACTCTCTGCTCCTGGCTGCATCCAAATATTTCTGATGTGACCCGTCGCAATCGCTTGCTCTACCATTTTTTCTGTCACCGGCGGCGGCGTGATGACAGATAAACTCTCAACTTCTTTTGGCAAATCTGCAATCTTGGCCAAACAGTCCACGCCTTCAATATTTTTCTCTGCATGGTGTACCGGATACACCGTCAACTGACGCAAGCCATACATGCGCAACACACGATTGCCGTATTTTGACCTGTCCTTAGATGCCCCAACTACTCCGAAAGCCTTCGATGATAAAAATTGCTGAATACCGTCCATTTCGACTCTCCCCGTGTTTACCTGATGCCTTTTAGGATTATAATACCCCTCCTGCTGGGAAGGACAACTGAATGAACCTAAATTACTTAGATTTTGAGCAACCCATAGCTGAGCTAGAAAGCAAAATTGAAGAACTTCGCATGGTCACGTCCGAAGGCGGCGTGAATATTGGTGAAGAAATCAAAAAACTCAAACAAAAAAGCCACGAACTCACCAAGAAAATTTTTGCCAATTTAACGGACTGGCAAACTGTCAAATTAGCGCGACATCCTCAGCGCCCTTACACGCCTGACTATATTGAAAAAATCTTTACGGATTTTGATGAACTGCATGGCGATAGACATTTTGCTGATGATGAAGCTATCTTATGCGGTACTGCACGATTAAATGATCAACCGGTAGTTGTCATAGGTCATCAAAAAGGCCGTACCACAAGAGAAAATTTACGTTGTAATTTTGGTATGCCCCGCCCCGAAGGCTATCGAAAAGCATTACGCGTGATGAAATTAGCGGAAAAATTTTCATTGCCTGTTATAACTTTTATTAATACCCCTGGCGCATATCCTGGGATCGATGCAGAGGAACGAAATCAAAGTGAAGCCATTGCGCGTAATTTATTTGAAATGGCCTCTCTTCGCACTCCCATCATCAGCGTAGTGATTGGCGAAGGTGGTTCAGGTGGCGCATTAGCCATTGGCGTTGCCGATAGAGTGTATATGCTGCAATACAGCATTTATTCTGTAATTTCCCCCGAAGGCTGCGCGTCGATTTTATGGAAAAGCGCCGAAAAAGCTGAAGAGGCTGCAAAAGCGATGCAACTCACCGCAACACATATTAAAGAACATGAATTGATTGATGACATTATTAAAGAACCATTGGGTGGCGCACATCGCGATCTGGATGCAATGGCAAAAAGTGTCAAAACAGTGCTTGAACGTACGCTGGCTGAATTAAAAAAATTACCTATCGAAAAACTATTAACGCAACGTTATAAGCGTTACTTGGCGATTGGTCGTGAATAATTATTGGGTCGCATTCAGTGGTGGTTTAGATTCGCATGTTTTACTTCACTTCTTGAAACAGGAATTTCCTGAATTAAATCTCAATGCCATTCATGTGAACCACCAATTATTACCACAAGCAAATCAGTGGGAAAAACATTGCCAAGTCGTTTGCGATCAACTGAAGATCCCATTAAAAATTTCATACGTAAAAATTAATATAAAACCGGGTGAAAGTCTTGAAGCGGTAGCACGCCAAAAACGCTACGGTGTCTTTAAAAAATTATTATCTAAGAACGACGTATTATTTACGGCGCATCATCAAGA
>JANRJR010000087.1:0-1507 GCA_033763845.1 Gammaproteobacteria bacterium
CCAGGGCTTAATTCAAAACATTATTGTCAGCGGTGGAATTAATCGACATGGCATCGGCGAAGGGTCCGCGATGAAAAATTATTTAATGGCTCATCGCATTCGCGCATCCGCGATTTTTGTAGACAATCGTGGCGCAAATACATGGCGCACGGCAATTAATACAAAAGCCATTATGCAAAAAAATAATTTTTCCAGCGTCATTGCAATTTCCCAATATTATCATCTCGCACGAACAGTATTTGCCCTGCACCGCTGTGGAATTACAATAGTTTATCATGCGCATGCGCCTTATTTTGAGTGGCGCGACTTTTATTCAATCCCTCGCGAAGTACTAGCCATTAGCTATTATTTCTTATTTCATCATACGAGCAAATCCTTATGAAAACTTTATATGTAACTCAGCACTTTAAAAATGTTGACGAAATTCAAATTAATCTTATTGAAAAAGATAAGCCTATATTAAAAACAGGCGAATGCTTAATTAAAATCATTTCATCGGGAATTAACCCATCGGATGCGCTTGCTGCAACCGGATATTTTCATCATGCCAACTTACCCCGGATTCCAGGTCGTGATTTTGCAGGAATTGTCGTCGAAGGTCCTGCAGAATGGAAAGGAAAAGCAGTATGGGGAACCGGAGGTGCTGCGGGCATCTCATCCGATGGTACACAGACTGAATTTATGACATTGTGTGCAGATGATTTTGCAGAATGCCCAAAAACATTAGATCCCATTATCGCTGGAGCACAACCACTTCCGTATGTCACCGCTTATTATGGTTTAGTCAAACGTGCACATATTCAAGCGAATGAAACCGTATTAGTGATTGGTGCATTAGGTCAAGTGGGTAGCGCTGCCATGTCAATTTGTCACTGGAAAAAATGTCATACCATTGCACTGGTACGCGGAAAAGAATCACTCGAAAAAGCCAAAGCATTAGGATGGAATGCCATCGATGGCGATGAAAAAAATCTTGCTGAAAAAATTAAATCAGCAAATCACGGCAAGCCAGTTAATGTCATCTTAAATAGCGTGGGAAATATTTACTGGGATGAATTGATGAAATCCTTGGCTGAATTCGGAAGAATTGTTACTATAGGCGCGCGTGATAATACACGCGAAGTGACCATTAATTTATTTGACTTATACCGCGCTAATCAAGATTTAATCGGCATTAACAGCGTTTCGCTCGACTTTAAAGATAACGCGATATTATTAAACGAATTGAAAATAGGCTTTGAAACCAATCAACTCACACCACTCAGCGTTGAAAAAGACATGATTTTTTCACCTGAAAATGCGAGCGAGGCGTACAAAATAGTTTTGAAGGGATCGCCCAAACGGGCGGTAATTAAATTTCTATGAACACTGATTACACTGCGTGGCAAATCTTCAAAAAAGGCGGAACAAATACGCTCTTTAGAATTAGCCAACCACCTATGCACATATTGGAAATGCTTTTCCTTGGGAAAATTGCCTCAACAAATCCACAAGCACTTGCGGCTGG
>JANRJR010000088.1:0-3345 GCA_033763845.1 Gammaproteobacteria bacterium
TCGAAAAGTAAAATTTCTCTTATTTTTTTACAGAATACGGCCCTAAAGCTTTCTTGCGCTAATTGATACAATCTTTCTTCGGTAACAGGAATCGATGCAAGATAATGCAAAACTGAATCTGATTTATCTGTTTCACAATCCCGAGCAGAATATAAATTAGCTAATTGTAAGTATGCGTCATATAGTTTTTGAAAAAGTATATTTTGACTATGCTTAAAGACAAGAAACTTCATTTGTTTCAGGATTGCATTAGATTTCGGAAAATTATTATCTTTTATCGCCGCCAAAAACTCTCTTTCAAACGTATCAAATCGTTGACGCTGGAGTTGAATTAAACGATCATTTGAATAATTGTCTCTGAACAATTCACCTAAAACAACATCAAACAACAAGCCTTTCTCCTCAAGGACTTCCACCACAACATTCAATACTTTTAGCCTATCTTTATCAGATAGCATAGTGCAATATGAAAAAAATTTATTGAGCCTTTCTACTATGCATGAATCAACACACTCATAAGACGAAAACGACCATTTTTTTAAATATTCTTGAAGCGCTTCAACATATGCCGCTACGCATGCGTGATCCTTGTAAAAATCTTTAAAGATGCGAACACTTTGTTTAAGTATCTTTTTATTTTCTTGAAACGATTTGCCTACTTTTCTTACTTCTTGGATGAACCAATTACACTTTCGCTTATGCGTTTCCATTTCATCAAAGCGTGCTTCATTCTCTCGCACAATTTCTAATAATTCATTAGCCTCACCTTCACGAAAGGCATTCGAACTCAACACTACTTTAATTAAGCTTGGATGTGTTTTCGCATAAGCTGTAATTTTTTCAATATGTTTTTTGGTGAGCCCACAATCCGATAAAACTAATTCTCTAAGAGATTCATTTGCCAAAATAGCATCAATAAAGGCTTCTTTTGTTTGTGGGGAATTAAAATCACAGTTAACCGCTCGAAAATATTTTAAATTTTTTGCTTGCTTGAATGCTTGCACATGTTCATCTGAAATAACGAACCTCGACTCTCGATCTGCAAAATCGATGCACTCAATGCTAGAACTGGATAAATCCATATTAAGAAGAAATTGATCTTTAAAAAATTCAAGTCTCACTCTTCCCTCAATGCTGTTAACCATTTGATTAAACATCTCAGCATTCTGAGGCACCCCCGTCATAGACAATCTTACAGCACCTTCAGGGTTGCAATTTATAGTCAAATTTTCACCACTCGCTGGAACCACTATAGTTGCGTGTGAACGTTGGCTATTTTGCGCATGCGCCGCAATTAATGCGCAGACGTCTTGAACTTTATATACCTTTAACGTGGGGAGAGCCTTATTTGCGTGTGACAACATCCATCGCATAACCCTGAACGTTTGGTCACTTGATACATCGATCTCACGGATTCTATGAGTAACATTATCAAATATTACAATATCAAACAAATCTGCTAATGCTTTTCTCTCTTCGTCGGATAAGCTGCTCGCTCTATCACCACCATTAAATTTGATGATGAATTTTCGAGTCTCACCATCGAACAACTCTGAATAACTTACGGCATCATTTTTATATCTTTCGACAAGGGCTTTAACACGCTTAAACTCCTCAGCATCACGACAATACTCTTCGTACTCTTTATGGAGACCTTGAGAAGGAGACATACATTTAAATAAACCCTGCCCTTTTTCAAATAAGCATGCTTTTGCTTCTGGTGAAAATTCACAAGCATTATCAAAAGTGAGTGATGATAATTTTTCAGTCGCTAAACTTATTAAATATTCCACCTCATGGAGTGAAAATACGTGTCGACAAACATGAAGCTGGACAGAATTTTTTGTCGCTTCGACACACTGCCTAAGTGTATCTAATCGAAAAGCACTTTCGTAAAAAGTATATGCATTAACGGATAAATAATCGTGCGGCCTCAGACTAAACGTGTTATCTTGCGAATAGAACAATCCTTTTACGCCTGACATTTCGTGTAAATATTCTGTAATCGCTTCAACCGGAATTTTCATCATCTCAAATAATACAGAGGATAAGGCACCCGCTTCTTTCATTTCTTTCAGAAGCCAGGAAAAATATTCTTTATTTTCAAGGTTATGTATTTCAAATTTTTGCAAACCCTTACTATTTCTGATAAACCATATTACAGCCTGCAAAACTCCGTCATCTAATATATCGATTTTATAATTCATTAAAATTGACGCTATAACTAACAGCTTCTTGAATGCAGGTTTATTACATAACTCGGGATTTTTTTCTGCCAAGCCTAAAATGGCTCTACAATTTATTTCGGTAAATTCTTCATACTCTAAGTCATTCTCATCTTCTTCAACACGCGTGATCATTCCCTTGATATATTCCTCTCCCTTTTTGTCTACTTGCAGGGATAAAGCAACGGTCGTTTTTTTAGGTTGAGATTTTAATTCACTTATTTTTTTAGTATCTGAATACCATTTATTCAATTCTTGCAATCCATAACAATAAGTTAACGAATATTTTTCGTTCAACTGACTTCGCAACTCCAATACTGCTTGATGATCTTCTTTTCTTGAAGCTTCCATTTCTCGGGCTAATTTCAAGTATTGTTCGGCAGAAGTACCAAAGTGGTTGTAATCTTCATCAGCAAGTTTTAATTGATTTGCATTATGTTGAATTCGGGCTTCAATCTTTCGTTGATCAGTGATCAGTGCTTCATCGACTTCTTTTTGCCACTGACTCCATGAACGGGCTATTTGGCCGTATGTATACTTCTCAGGAATACTCACAACACCTAATTCCTGAGCATAGCGGTAGGCTTGCTGTGTCAACGCTGCTTTTTCTTTACTTTCTAAGTCTTGCATCTTAACTGCCCTCTTTCATCATCATTAAAAAATGAAACTTATTTTATCCCGGTCGCGGACTTTCCAAGAATGCGTCATTAGCTTGAACACTCTCAGGAGAATTTTCAACCCGGTTATTATTGTTGTTAAGCTCATCACGTCTATCAGTGCTTGGAGGAGTTTTTTGATCAAAATACGCAACCCAGCCCACTTGTTCCTTAACTGTCTTTGACGATGATGTCGATACTACCTCTGCTTGTTCCTTAACTGTCTTTGACGATGATGTCGATACTACCTCTGAAGGTAATAGTGGCTCGTTCTCACCGTTATGAGTGTCATGTTCTGCATTATGCTGTACGTCAAGATATTTATCCGCAACACGGTATAGCCATCCTAATTCTGTCCCGAAAAAAAATGCGGTATTTAAATGCAACTTTTCGAACCACGTTAATGACGACGGATCGGTTCCCTTTATAATACCCAATAAACGTTTTGCGGTTTTTCGCTTAGG
>JANRJR010000089.1:0-2060 GCA_033763845.1 Gammaproteobacteria bacterium
ACTTTAATGGCGTAAAATAATTACGTGTGACATTTTTGTCAGGATCCGTAATTTTAACAATGTTACCCACCGCATCTAATTCTTTTTTGGTAGTAATGTTTAAATGCGTCTCATCACCCGGATCAACAACACTTCCGATCACGCGGTTAAATCCATCAATCAATGTTTGTTCTACATATTGTTGTTTATTTTTTACATCGCCTTCCGTTGTAATAGAAACAGTCCCTTGGGCATTATGCTCGAATGTTTTAACTAAATTTAATCCACCCGCAACCGCATCTGTCACCACTTCTTTCAAATAATTATTTTGGTCAAACGATTGCTGAGATTGTGTACCCATCGCATCTTGTGTCGAAATTACATTTTCAAATGCATCACGAGTACACGTAGCGGGCTGTTTAAGATCTGTGTTAGCTGCATTAACTATCGTATCAACTTGCCCTACAGGATTATATTGAATAGACATTTGGACCGATTGTGCATCCGTCACCGTTTTTTTCTGTGCTATATTATTAAACTCCTGCGAGCTCTTATTTTTCAACTGATCTGTTTCTGTTTCAACTTGTCCATCCGGTGCATGCGTTGCTTGCGTGGTATTGTTAAGCGTATCGGTATCTTGCAAGGATTGGTTGAATACACTTAATTGAAGGGTATGCTTTGTTAAACCATCAGGTGAAATAACGGTATGGGTATGATCAGGACCATATTCATGTGTTTTTGTATTTTTATACGCATCGGTTTCAGTCTTTACACGGCTTAAAAAATCATAGGTAAGTGTATTCCTTACCACACCACCCGAAGATTTTTGGGTCACATTACCTAATAAATCATGCTCTTGGGTATATTCGCCCCTGATAGCATTGACGTATTTAGTTTCTTTGTTTAACGGATTTTCATATTCATGCGTCTCAACAATAGGCTTAGCCGTAGAACCTGCTGATTTATCTGTTTTTGTCGTGGTAATTTCATTTCCACGCGTATCATAATCATGCTTCACCTCAAGCGTGGGCTGTGCAGAATTAATAGGCAACAACTCTGTCGACACCTGACCAAATGCATTGTAAGCTTTTTGTGTCAGATTTCCTTTTGCATCTAAAATAGTTGTTACAAACCCACGCTTATCTCGCTGATACGTTTTAATTTGATCAAGCGGATCTTGAAGTTTATTTAACGCTTGGCGAAATTCAGGCGTAATCAATCCACCTGTCAGTGGCCCATTATAAAAATTCTTATATTTACGATTAACAATTTCTTTTCCAAAACTATCGAGCGTACTTTCTTCAACGGTTAAGCGTGCGCTAATTTTTATGACAGGTCTTCTATCGGCATCATAATAAATATAAGTGGTGTTTCCTAAAGAATCTGTTGTCGATAACAATAATCCTGTTTGGTCATATTTATTGCGCTGACTCTGATTTGCCCAAATTTGCTGTATTTTAGTTTTATCATTTCCCGCTTCGGCTAATAATTCTCCGACATAGGCATTGGCTTTATTAACGGCTTGGCTCCAGCCATCGTATTGCGTAGCTGTTTGACGCAAATGATCGCCATCAGTACTTTGTGGCGCAGTGCTATCTGAACTATTGATTATTTTAATATTGCCCATGACATCAAACTGGACATTATCAACTCGATTAAAGGGCGAATTGGTTTTTGTTCTACGGCCCAGCAAATCGTAGGCATATGTCGTTGTTTGATCTAATGGATCTGTGGCAGGTGCTGCAGGAAATTTACCAGTCGGTTTTTGAGCATATTGATGTGCCGCAATTCTTAATCCATCAGGAGAATACAGATACGCTGTGTAATACCCTTCAGCGTCAAGCTTCGCTAGCATTTGGCCGCGTGCATCATAACTATATAAAGTAGCGCCTGCTTTTGTACCCTTTAACGTACTTAAAATGGTTTCAAACGATTGCGTTAAATTAAGCGGGACTTTGGTGTAATAAAGATTTTTTTGTGTAATGCGTCCACCGCCGTCAAGTACGAATTGTGTCACAAATCCTGCGGCATTTTGTTGGCCAATTAACAAACCATCTTTGTCATAGAAATTACGTGTACAT
>JANRJR010000090.1:0-4413 GCA_033763845.1 Gammaproteobacteria bacterium
GTCGCGAATTCAGCCACACGATGTAACCCGTCTTTACCTAATAATCTTATATAAGCATAAGCACGTAATAAAATTCCGGCATTGCCCATAAACGCAGATAAGCGACCGATAGAATCGGGTAATGCTTTTTCATCAAGCCAAATGTAATGATTATTTTTTTCGCCAACGATGGGCGTAGGTAAGAATTTTTTAAGTTTATCATTTGCAGCAATGGGGCCTGACCCGGGTCCGCCTCCACCATGTGGTGTGGCAAATGTTTTATGCAAATTCATGTGCATGACATCGAATCCCATATCCCCCGGTCGAACTTTTCCTAAAATGGCATTCAGATTTGCGCCGTCGTAATACAACAATCCGCCAGCATCATGAACCAGTTTTGCGATTTCTGTAATTTGTGTTTCAAATACGCCTAACGTTGATGGATTCGTTAACATAATTCCTGCGGTTTGTGGGCCTAAGGTTTTTTTTAATGCATCGAGATCAACATCGCCATTTTTTAATGTGGGAATTTCTTTGACGGTGTAACCACACATTACTGCAGTAGCAGGATTAGTACCATGCGCGGCATCAGGCACTAACATTTCGGTTCGCGCAAAATCTTTTCTCGATTGATGATAGGCGCGGATCATTGCAACGCCGGCGAATTCACCTTGCGCACCCGCCATCGGTGTTAATGATACTGCACTCATGCCTGTAATTTCTTTGAGTATTTCTTGTAATTCAAATACACACTGTAAAAATCCTTGGCTGTGAGATTCGGGTGCAAGCGGATGTCGATTTAAAAATCCGTCTAACATGGCTGCTGCACGCACACCACGTGGATTGTATTTCATCGTACAAGAACCGAGCGGATAAAAGTTGGTATCAATTGAATAATTTTTGCGGGATAAATTTGTGTAATGACGAACCACTTGTAATTCAGAGACTTCAGGTAAAGCGGGAATGGTTTTGCGCAATAAATTATCCGGAATATTTTTTATGTCTGATAAAGTTGCGGGCGCTTGTGAGGTCGCATATCGACCTGAGCTGCTTTGTTCAAAAATGAGTTGATTATTTTGCATGCGTTAATTTCTCCACCAATCCGTCTAAATCTTTTTTGGTTTTTGTTTCCGTAGCACAGAGTAAGTAACAGTTTTTATATTCTGGGAATTCTGTTTCTAATGCATAGCCTGGCATATCTTTGATGGGTTTATTTATTTTAATCACAAATTCATGAAAGAAAGATTTCTTGGGAAAAACCGCCTCAATAAAATCTAATTTTACTAATTTGTTATATAAATATTCTGCGTTTTCATGGCAAGTAGCCGCAACTTTTCGTAATCCTTGGAAACCCAATAAAGAAATATATATAGTCACGGCAGTAACTAATAATCCCTGATTAGTACAAATATTGGATGTCGCTTTCGCGCGACGAATATGTTGTTCACGTGCTTGAAGCGTTAACGTAAATCCGCGTTTATTTTCTTTGTCGACTGTGGCGCCGACAATGCGTCCTGGCATTTGTCGAATAAATTCTTTTTTGGTACACATAAATCCGGCATACGGTCCGCCGGATGCAAGTGGTATTCCAAATGGTTGTAGTTCACCGACAACAATGTCTGCGCCGTTTTTTCCCCATTTGCCCGGTTCTTTTAGTATTGCGAGTGAAAGGGGATTAACAGCCGCAATCACTAAACTATTATTTTCATGCGCCCAATTGGTTAAATAATCAATATCTTCTAATAATCCAAAAAAATTAGGTTGAGAAATAATTACGGCAGCATAATCTTTGTTTGTATGTTGCTCTAAATCTTCTACAGTACTTTCGATAATTTCTATATTTTGCGGTGAGACTAAAGTTTTAATGGTTTTTTTATAATACGGATTCAAGCTGTTTAATATTAAAATTTTATGTGAAGACTTATGTAATCGCACAGCCATTAAAATAGCTTCGGCTAATCCAGAGGCACCGTCATATAAAGACGCATTCGACACTTCCATCCCGGTTAAATTCGCCATCATGGTTTGATATTCGTACAGTAATTGTAAAGTTCCTTGGCTAACTTCAGCTTGATACGGTGTGTAGGCGGTCATGAATTCACCGCGTGTGGCGATATCCCACACTGCTGCAGGAATATGGTGTTCGTAAGCGCCTGCGCCTATGAAATTAAAATCCAGTTTGTCTTGTTCTGCTCGTTGTTTCATTAACCGCATTAATTCCATTTCGCTGATGCCATCCGGAATGGATTTGAATTTTTCGGTGCGAATATTTTCGGGGATTTCGTCGAAAAGATTTTCAATGCTATTAACGCCAATCGTTTTCAGCATTTCTGCGATATCAGATTTTGTGTGCGGAATAAAAGGCATTAGATTTCTTTCTCGTATTCTGCAGCTGACAATAATTGTGTTAATTCGTTTTGGTCGATGAGTTTTAATTTACAAATCCATCCTTCGCCGTAGGGGTCTTTGTTAATTAATTCGGGCTGATTTTGAAGTTTGGTGTTGACCTCAAGAATTCTTCCGGAAATAGGCGCATAGACATCCGCAGCGGCTTTGACAGATTCGAGGACTGCCATTTCGGTCGCTTGTTTGAATTCACGGTTATATTCGGGTAGTTCCACGAAAACCATATCGCCCAATAAGCTCTGAGCATGCTCTGTGATTCCGATAGTGACAGAATTATCAGACTCAGATTTAACCCATTCATGGGTTCTTGTGTATTTCAAATGAGGGGGAAGTGATTTCACAGACAAGCTCCTTTGCGTGTTATTCTTCCTATTATGAATATCGAACCCGTAAAATGGCAAGCGCCGCCGAAAGAACTTTCGCTGAAAGCGGGTGAGGTGCATGTGTGGTTGATTCATAGACCCAGCCAAGATTTTTTAGATGCCGATGAGCAGGCTCGCGCTGAAAAATTTATTTCACCCGTTCATCGTGAGCGATTCAAAGATATCCATAATGGCCTGAGAGAAATTTTAGCGAAGTATGTTCATCAATCTCCCAAAGAGATTATTTTTACTAAAACAAATTCGGGCAAACCACTTTTAAAACATTTCCCCGAGCTTCATTTTAATTTAAGTCATTCGGCGGATATTGCATTATGTGCGATATCTAAAAATCCAGTAGGAATTGATGTGGAATATCTGGATAAAAAAATTAATTTTTTAGATATTGCGCAGCGTTTTTTTAATAATACAGAATATGATATTTTGAAAGCAATTACGGATAAAGAAAAATTAAACTTAGCCTTTTTTAAGTTATGGACGCAAAAAGAAGCTTATTTAAAATCACAAGGAAAGGGAGTTTCAGCCGGTTTAGATATTGAAATTCCAAAAGAGTTTTCGCTACAGCATTTTATTCCAGCCCCCCACTACCTTGCTGCAGTGGGGGGTGGGGAGTTATCTGATGCTAGCAGTGTTAGTTTTACGCGTGTCTTTCGATTTTTCTGCTTCAGGCACGGGTTGTTGTAAACCTCTTCTTGCTGTAGATAATCCGAAAGTAGGTTGAGTTCTTCTGGGTGATAATGGAAGGCGTGGTGAAACATTTTCGGTGTCTACAAAACTGTCGTCAGCGTCAAGTTGAGCACCTCTTCTCTCAGTATCTTCGAAGCTGGCATCAAATTTTGATTGGCCATGAAGCTGTGCTTCTGTATTTTCGAAACTACTGTTATGAAGTGCTGTGGCGACATTTTGTAGTTCAGTGTCTTCGAAACTGGTGTTGTGATCAGCGGCAAGAGTTTGAGCTTCCGTGTCTAAGAAATCACTGTCATCGGTTCGACGAACGCCTTGAGCTTCAGTGTCTTCGAAACTAGTGTTGTGAGCAGCTCGAAGATTCAGAGCTTCAGTATTTTCGAAGTCGCTAATTTTGGGGGTTCCTGCGACATTTTGGGGTTCCGTAAATTCAAAAGAGTCATCTAAGGAAGAGGCTCCTTCACCTGCTGTTTTTGCGAGAACAATTCCATATGAGCTCCTAAATTCAGCGGAGTTTGGTTGAGTTGCAACAATTTGATCGAGTTCTTCGACTTCCATGGTTGTTATTGTTGTAACAATTTCATCGTCTTTGTCGACGATCATGGAAACAGTAGAAACTTCTTGTGTATCGACTTCCATAGTTGTTAGTGTTGTAACAACTTGATCAGTGTATTCAATTTCTGCGGTGGTTAAAGTAGTAACAATTTGATCGGGTTCTTCGACTTCCATGGTTGTTATTGTTGTAACAATTTCATCATCTTTGTCGACGATCATTGAAACAAGAGAAACTTCAGAAGTTTCTTGTACCATTGAAACTAAAGAAACTTCAGTCGTTTCGTGTTCAACAGCGACTAAAGTAGTTTCAACAGATTCAATTTCTTTGGCTAATGTTCTATTAAAGGGTTTAGCGTTTGCTTTGTAAGGCAAAGCTTCTTCATCAGTGTCTGAAACTACACTGTGTTGA
>JANRJR010000091.1:0-4290 GCA_033763845.1 Gammaproteobacteria bacterium
CTTATCTGGCTTTAACGTTTCACAACAACTCGAAAAAATGAAACCGCGACTTGATGAAATTTATGCCAAAAATCCCGAAGGCCGTGACACTGGAATAGAAAACACAACATGTAATCTTGAAACCTATTTTCAATTCATGCGACAAGAACTTGGACAACCTCAATCACTCTCCATCCCCATGATTATTTATAAAGCCGAAAAAACTGACACCGGTTTGACTGAAAATCCTGAATTCGATTGGCCTTGTGAAAAAGTAACGGTTGAAGAAATTAAAGAAAGCAATCACTTTACAATTTTTAAAAAAGAAGATTTTATAAATTCTATTAAAGAAAAAATTAACGGACTCCAACCGATTATTTCAGACGCTCCCTTAGAAAAACGCCTGTCTAATTATATTCAAAAACAACGAGAAACTTCTCAAGTCGCTGCAAATCGAAAAACATTACAACTTACCGTAACCCTGTATCTCAAACCTAAAACAACTACTCAATTAGCGACTCAGATCCTTGATGCTCAAGATAATCACGGAATCATAATACTGTGTGGAGAACCCGGCGCAGGCAAATCTACTTCACTTAAATCTCTCGCTTATAGCAGCCTTGATCGAAAGGTAATACCTGTTTTTATCAAACTTAAAGAATATTACTCAGCATCTACCCTAACAGAAAAATTACTCCGGGTAGGATTAAATCTTCAAGAAATCGCAACAAACGCCTGTAAAAATTTAATTTTCTTTCTCGATGGATTCGATGAACTAGAAGATAAAATGGCCATTAAGGAGATCATAGATTTTATCCGACCCGTCGGCAGAATTGTCATCAGCACGAGAACACATGTTTATGAAAAGCTGGCGAAAGAATTAAAGGATACCATTGGCCCTCACATTCGTTATGACATAAATGCTTTAATAGAAGAACAAATCAAATCTTATTTTGACACCCCTGATGATTATGAATTTATTTCACAATATCCTGAGCTATTAGAACTCTGCAAAAACCCACTAACCTTATCGTTAATCTCTGAAATTTTACCTGCGCTGAAAAAAGAAAATAATCTAAGCACGACAATAAATCGTTACTATATCTATAAACGATTTATTCAAAAACTCTATTATGAGAACGAAATCCTGATACAACATGAACATGGCATTCGACCAGGCTTTAACCTATTCCAAGCATTTGATTATTTTAATCGTTTAGCAAGCTTAACTACATGGAATTTAAAAGAAAATGTTAGTTTAGATCCTTTAATGTCAGCTCATTATCCTCATCGCGCGCAACTTACCGAAAATCACGAAACATTTGTGGAGTACTTTATCAGCGAAATTATTTTTGATGAAATAAAAGCAAGAAGTTTCTATATAATCGAGAAAATCAATTTTGCCGAAAAAATCAGTCTTATTGAATTTTTATGTGAAAAAATTCAGTCTTTGCCTGAAGAAGAATATATAAACTTTATTCATACTGTCATTACCGCACTCCAACAACCTTCGCATACAGCTTGCTCAGCTAATTTAGCAACGCTCCTCGGAAAACTTGAGATCCCCTTTTCGGGACTGTCATTCAACGATATCAATTTTTCTGGCGCCAACGTGTCTGGAAGTATTTTTCATCATGCACGCCTCAAAAACGCTAACTTCAAAGAAACAACTGCTGTCAATCTTTTCATGCGAAACACTGAGTGCACAGGGGTTGACTTCAATGACACAAACTTCGGTGAATATCCCTCGTATACTCATGACAAAGAGATTACTGCATTTTATCCGATTCATCGAGACGATACAGAATTCGTTTTTTATGCCATTGCTTACGAAGACAAGATAGAATTATACCAACTGGGAATGGAAGATGACGCTGGAGCTTTCTTTACTATTCATGCACCCGATGATAATGAAGACGCTGATCAAGAAGCCATCACACAATTAGTTATGAACCACCGAGACACTCCGGTGTACGTTAAAAACAAAAAAATCTATTTTAATACAACCGAAATTTATCCTGCGGATACGGACTTCAATGATGATACAGAAATTTTACACCTTAGACTAACTCAAAATAATGACACACCCCTGGAAGAACAAATCGAATTTTATACTCACCGTTCAGTTTATCGTTACAGCATAGCTCAAGAATCTGTCGAAAAAATCTTAGATCTTCCTGCATTTGATGAAGGGATCTACACTCGCTTTTGCTTAAACCCTGACTTAACAAAAATGGCATGCTATACAGAGAATACCTGCGCAGTTTTTAGCATAGTAAATAATTCAAAAATATTTGAAAAAAAATTTAACGAAGATATTATCCAAGCAGATCTTATTAGCTTAAAAGATGGCGATGGCTTGTGTATACTTTTTAAAAACTCTGAAGTTATTATCATCAACCTCACATCAAAAAATATTTTATATAACCTCAAACCCCAAATTAACCTTGAACACGTCAAACTCAGTGACAGCCACAAAGTTATGGGTTCAATTTCACATAACTATGAGTGGGACTGGAGTGCAGAAAATTATGTGCCCGTTGAGTCAACGCTTCATTTTAACGTTTTACCTCACCTCAATCAGGTCATTAAAAACAAGAGCATCCATTTAACCCACTCTATACTTCACCCTCAAAAGCCTTTACTTATTCATCGCAGCAATAATCATGTGATTGAAATACAACATTTGACTACTAAACAGATCTTACAGAAATTCACCGCTTTATTTGAGATTATTGCGCTTGATTGTTTTGGTGACCATATTTATATCCTGGGGCCTCAGCAGCTGATTATTTGGAATTTCGAAAATGGAAAAACACAGGAAATTACTTTTCCCGAGAATTGCTGGCACGATGAATATTTTACTCCTCCTCGCTTTTCGTTTTTTTCAGAGAAAACCTTCATTATTTTCGATGCTCATAAATTCTGGTATTACAACAACACCAGTCAACCTATGATAGAAATAAGCAATCCTAACTGGGTACACTTTGTTAGTGCTGATAGAGTTATACTCGGGCATTCTTTACACTCACCCATTAATGACGATGAGGCAGGAGAGTATACGGGTATTTGCTTACAAATCTCAGAATGGAATTCTCATAACCTCACTCTTCAAGAAATTCTTTCTCTAGAAACATATGCCTGCGACGTTGATGAATCTCCCTTATTTGAATTATTAAATCTACAAAATAATTTCTTAACTATTATGGGCGGAGGAAGACGAACTATTTACCGTTGTAACCTTTCTGAAAAAACCCATCATGAAATAGGTAACTTACCCGGATATGATATTCAAAAAATTTCTCCGACTGTTTTTGTATGTTTTTCGTCAGGCTCTCAGACTAGTGCAGAACGTGTAGCTTTCTATAGCATTGACGAAACGACAGAAGAATTGACCAGTTTTAAACCCAGTTTTTTTCAGCTTTCACCTGAGGAAGATTATGAAAATATCGCGCTGCATTTTCAATGGAACCACACTTTGCAATTATTGATGGTGTATCGAACACCAAATGTAAGTTTTTGGCATATTGATCTAAAAAATAATTTCAATGCAACACTTGTGTATGATCACAGAGACGCTCTAGATTTATCCGATCTCAATCTTAACAGCGTATCTATCGACGCACTTAATGATTTATTGATAGATCATGCAAATTTAGCCGAGACGCAAGCCTCACTGACTGAAGACACCTCTTTCTCAGTAGCGAAAAAAATATCATTCACCACTGCATTTTCCCTCCCCCATTTTCCCACAGAAATCTGGTTACATATTTTAAATTACCTGAGCTATTCGGATCGCTTATTCTTTTCAGGGGTATCCCAAAAATGCAATGCCATTGCAAATGACCCCTATCTCAATAATTTATATGGGCCGCTTTTGTCATCGAACGATATTTTACTCGCACGAAAATTAATAACGGCCTATATAAAACAATTATTAATTAATCTTATGACCTATCCTCTTAATGAATCTCAACCTGTTGAAATCAAACCTTCAAAAGTTGCTCCCCATTTACTTACGATTGGATTTTTCTCAGGTGTAAAAAAACTAACCGTGGAGTATCCTGTTAAATACCTTAATGGTTTATCTTACTAAGAGATTTTCTTTATGAAAGACTTACAAAACTATCTTCCAGTGATTCCCATAAACAATGACGTTGCAGTTCTGACAAGTAATTCCGATGTAAGTACACTATATAAAATTACCTATACCGAACTTCATCACATTACTGATCAAGTAGCTGCGGGACTTTCACAAAAATTTGATCCTAAATCTGTTGTTGCCGTTCATCTTCCTGAAAGCATGGATTA